>NZ_RAWI01000071.1 GCF_003612125.1 Corallococcus praedator | reverse complement strand
CGGCCTGTCCATGGACGCGGGTGCGGGGGACGGCAGGGGCGCCTCCGGCAACACCGCGTTGCAGAAGGCGCAGCGGCGCCGGGCCGCCGTCTGGGGGCGCCCGCAGGCGGAGCACATGACGAGCACTTCCGCGGGCACCGCCCCTCCCTTCCTTCAGCCCTGGCGTCAGCCGACGACGAAGTTCACCAGCCGCTTGGGGACGAAGACGAACTTGCGCAGCGTCTTGCCCTCCAGGGCGGACTTCACCTTCTCCTCCGCCTCCGCCGCCGCGCGCACGTCCGCCTCGCTCGCGTCCGCCGCCACGCGCACCTCCGCGCGCAGCTTGCCGTTCACCTGCACGGCGTACGGAATCACGTCGTCCACCACCAGCGCCGGGTCGAACTCCGGCCAGGCCTCCGAGACGGTGACGGCCTTGGCCCCGTAGGCCTCCGCCAGCTCGTCCGCGATGTGCGGCGCGAACGGGGTGAGGATGCGCGCGAGCAGACGCACCGCCTCCGCCATGGCCGCCTTCTCCGCCTGCGTCTCCGGCGTGCCTACGGCATAGAGCGCGTTCACGCACTCCATGATGCCGGCGACGCCGGTGTTGAAGGACAGGCGCTCAATCGCCTCGCCCACGCGCTTGAGGCACTTGTGCGCCGCGCGGCGCGTCTCCAGGGCCTTGCCCTCGTAGGGGCCGTCGTATGTGACGTCCGCCACGGAGGCATGGTGCGTGGCGGCCAGCGACCACACGCGCTTGAGGAAGCGGGAGACGCCCTCCACCTGATCCGGGGACCAGTCGAAGTCGCGCTCCGGCGGGCCCGCGAAGAGCACGTAGGTGCGCGCCGTGTCCGCGCCATACTTCTGCACGATGGTGGACGGGGCCACGCCGTTGCCGTAGCGCTTGCCCATCTTGCGGCCGTCGGCGCCGTTGACGATGCCCTGGGTGATGAGCCGCGTGACGGGCTCGTCCACCGGCGACAGGCCGAGCAGCTTCATCACCCGGGTCCAGAAGCGGAAGTAGAGCAGGTGCATCACGCCGTGCTCGGGGCCGCCCACGTACACGTCCACGGGCAGCCAGCGCTTCGCCTCCTTCGGGTCGAAGGGCGCGGCGTCGTACTGCGGCGACAGGTAGCGCGCGAAGTACCAGCAGGAGTCGACGAACGTGTCCATCGTCTCCGCCTCCCGACGCGCGGGACCGCCGCACTTCGGGCACGGGGTGTTGACGAAGGACGCGACCTTCGCGAGCGGGGGCTCCCCCTTGCCGGTGAGCACCGCCTGCGTGTCGATGTCCGGCAGCCGCACGGGCAGCTGATCCAGCGGGACGGGGATGCCCTTGCGCTCCGGGTCGCACTTCTCGCAGTAGACGATGGGGATGGGCGTGCCCCAGTAGCGCTGGCGGCTGAAGCCCCAGTCCTTCTGGCGGTACGTCACCGTCGCCTTGCCCTTGCCGTCCGCCTCCAGCTTCGCGGCCATCTTCACGCGCGCTTCCGCGGAAGGCAGGCCGGTGAAGTCCCCGGAGTCCACCAGCACGCCATCCTCGGTGGACGCGGCCTCCAGCGTCTCCCCCACGCCCAGCTTGTCACCGGTGGCCGGCTGGATGACCACGCGCACGGGCAGCGAGTACTTGCGCGCGAACGCGAAGTCGCGCACGTCGTGCGCCGGCACGCTCATCACCGCGCCGGTGCCGTAGTCGCTCACCACGAAGTTGGCGATCCAGATGGGCACCGGCTGCCCGGTGAACGGGTGCAGCGCGTGCGCGCCGGTGAAGACGCCTTCCTTCTCCGCGTCCTCGCCCAGCCGCTCCGTCTTGTTCTGCGCCGCCATGCGCTTCGCGAACGCGTCCACGTCCGCGCGGCGCTCTGGCGTCGTCACCTGGGCGACCAGCTTGTGGTCCGGCGCCAGCACCACGTAGGTGCAGCCGAAGAGCGTGTCCACGCGGGTGGTGAAGACGCGCAGCGCGGCGTCATGGCCCTGCACGCGGAAGTCCACCTCCGCGCCATCCGAGCGGCCAATCCAGTTGCGCTGGGCGGAGGTGATGCGGTCCGGCCACTCCTTGAGGGTGTCCAGCGCGTCGAGCAGGTCCTGCGAGTACTTCGTGATGCGGAACGCCCACTCGGGCATTTCCTTGTCCAGCACCTCCGAGTCGCAGCGCTCGCAGCGGCCGTCCTTCACCTGCTCGTTGGCGATGACGGTGTGGCAGCCGGTACACCAGTTCACCTTGCTGAAGCGGCGATAGACGAGCCCGCGCTCCAGCATCTGGAGGAAGAACCACTGGTTCCAGCGGTAGTACTCGGGCGAGCTGGTGTTCACCTCGCGCGACCAGTCGTAGCTGTAGCCGAGCGTCTTGATCTCCGCCTTGAACGACTGGATGTTCTCGCGGGTGCGGATGGCCGGGTGGACGCCGTCCTTGATGGCCGCGTTCTCCGCCGGCAGGCCGAAGGCGTCCCAGCCCATGGGGTGCAGCACGTCGAAGCCGCGCATCAGGTAGTAGCGCGCGTAGACATCCCCGATGAGGTAGTTGCGCACGTGCCCCATGTGCATCGCGCCACTGGGGTACGGCAGCATCTCCAGGACGTACTTCTTGGGGGCCTCCGGACGCCTGCCTGCCCGGAAGACGCCCTCCTGGTCCCAGCGGGTCTGCCACTTTCCTTCAATCGACTGCGGCTCGTAACGCTCGTTCATCGCCATGGCTTTTCAGTCTCTTAGCGGGAGGTGCGACATGCGGGCAACAAGTCTTGCCGCGTCGAAGGTCCGGACCGTCCGCCCCCGTGCGGCCTGCCTCCCCGGACGGCCAGCAAGTCCCGGAACCTGACCGGCAGCCCCCCATGTGGGTGCACCGGGCCGGGGATGGACTTCGCTCGGTGCTTGCCCTCCGGCCCGGGCGCGACTAACTCGCCTTCCCGGTCTGGCGCAGAGGGAGAGCACCATGCAGGTCGTGAGTGTGAAGAGGGCCCTGTCGGGGTCGGTCGAGGCGGGCTCGAAGGTGGAGGTGCGCGGCTGGGTGCGGACGCGCCGCGACTCCAAGGCGGGCATCAGCTTCGTCAACGTGAGCGACGGGTCCGTGTTCGACCCCATCCAGGTCGTCGCACCCAATTCGCTGCCCAACTACGAGAAGGAGATCCTCCGGCTCACCGCGGGCGCCTCCGTCATCGCCAAGGGCACCCTGGTGCAGTCCCAGGGCAAGGGGCAGGCGTTCGAGATCCAGGCGGACGAGGTGCAGGTGCTGGGGCTGGTGGATGACCCGGACACCTACCCCATCACGCCCAAGCAGCACTCGCTGGAGTTCCTGCGGGACGTGGCGCACCTGCGCGTGCGCACGAACACCTTCGGGGCCATCACCCGCGTGCGCAACTCCGCCATGCAGGCGGTGCACCGCTTCTTCCACGAAGAGGGCTTCTGCTGGGTCAACACGCCCATCATCACCGCGAGCGACGCGGAGGGCGCGGGCCAGATGTTCCGCGTGTCCACGCTGGATGCGTCCAACCCGCCGCGCGGGCCGGACGGGAAGATCGACTGGGGCAAGGACTTCTTCGGCAAGGAGGCCTACCTCACCGTGTCCGGGCAGCTGAACGTGGAGGCGTACTGCCTGGCCATGTCCAAGGTGTACACGTTCGGCCCCACGTTCCGCGCGGAGAACAGCAACACCACGCGGCACCTGGCCGAGTTCTGGATGATTGAACCGGAGATCGCCTTCGCGGACCTCAACGAGGACGCTGCGCTGGCGGAGCGGTTCCTCAAGTACGTGTTCAAGGCGGTGCTCAACGAGTGCGCGCCGGACATGAAGTTCTTCGAGGAGCGCCAGCAGAAGGGCGTCACGGAGCGGATGGAGAAGTTCATCGGCTCCAGCTTCGAGCGCATCGACTACACGGACGCCATCTCCATCCTCCAGAAGGCGAAGAAGAAGTTCGAGTACACGCCGGAGTGGGGCAAGGACCTGCAGACGGAGCACGAGCGCTACCTCACCGAGGAGCACGTGGGCCGGCCCGTGGTGGTGATGAACTACCCGGAGGCCATCAAGGCCTTCTACATGCGCATCAACGAGGACGGGAAGACCGTCGCCGCGATGGACGTGCTGGCCCCGGGCATCGGAGAAATCATCGGCGGCAGCCAGCGCGAGGAGCGCCTGGATGTGCTCGACGCGCGCATGGTCAAGTTCGGCCTGAACCCGGAGCACTACCAGTGGTACCGCGATCTGCGGCGCTACGGCACGGTGCCGCACGCGGGCTTCGGCCTGGGGTTCGAGCGGCTCATCGTCTACATCTGCGGCCTGCAGAACATCCGCGACGCCATCCCCTACCCGCGCGTTCCGGGCTCCGCGCAGTTCTGATTTTCACGGGGTGCCGGACCGGGGCGGAAGTCGCCGCCCGCGGTCCGGTGCATTCCCGGAGACACCCGGCCTACTGGAGGACGGAGGGCTGTGCCTCCTCCTCCTTCTCCTTGGGCTCCTGGATGCGGGCGTAGTCCTCCGCGCCGGTGAAGTCCACGGCGCGGCAGGGCTCCTTGCCCACGACCCAGGCATCGTGACCCGGGGGAATGAAGGCGACGTCGCCCGGTCCCAGGTCGAACTCCTGGCCGTCCCGCATCTTGACGTGCAGTTGTCCGGACAGGATGCACGTGGTGTGGATGACCTCGCAGAACTCGGTGCCCGCGAGGGGCTTCACGTCCTTCGACCACTGCCAGCCGGGTTCGAAGACCCCACGGCCGATGGTGAGCTCTCCGAGCTTCAAGACATCCGCGGAGCCGTGCGCGACGAAGGGTCGGTGCTCGTCGGAATCGCCGAGCTTCTTGATGATTGCGCGTGCCATGACTGTCTCCTCCAAAAAATGGAGGCCGTGCCCAGCTGTCGCTCAGCCGACCTCGGGTCCACGGGAAATCTGGGGGCCGCGAGCGCGGGAGCACAGGCCGCGCTCGCGGATCCTCCAGGTGGGCCCTCGTGACCATGGCCGACGGGCAGCGTGGCGGGTGCCCGGAAGGCCCCGCGCCTGCTCAGGACTTCTTCTGGAGGCCCGCGCGCTCCTGCGCGAGTGCGCCCAGCGCGGACCAGTCCTCATCCCCGCGCCCCTGTGCGACGCCGGTGAGGAAGTGGTCGCGCAGGAGGCTCGCCAGCGGCAGCGGCACCTCGGCGGCGCGCCCTGCTTCGAGCGCGAGCGTCACGTCCTTGAGGCCCAGACGTAGCGCGAAGCCCGCCGGGGTCGTCTGTCCCTTCGCGATGGCGCCCGCGTAGTTCTCGAAGATGGGCGAGCGGGCGAAGACGGACTTGAAGACGTCCAGGAACGCGGCGCGCTCCACGCCGGACTTCTCCGCCAGGGCGAAGGCCTCCGACAGGGCCTCCATCATCGACGCGATGAGGAAGTTGCCGGACAGCTTCACCACGTTGGCGGACGAGGGCTTCTCCCCCAGCTCCGTGAGGCCCCGCCCCAGCGCCGTGAGCAGCGGGCGCACGCGCTCCACCTGCGCCTTGGGGCCGGCGGCGAGGACCCAGAGCTGCTTGCCCTCGGCGGCTTCCGGACGGCCGAAGACGGGGGCGGAGACGTAGCCCTGGCCCGCGTCCGCGTGCGCCTTCGTCAGCCGCTCCGACAGCGCGACGGAGATGGTGCTGGAGGAGACGTGGACCGCGCCCTTCGGCAGGGCCCCCACGATGCCGTCCGGACCCAGCGCGGCGGCTTCCGCGGCGGCGTCATCCGCCAGCATCGACACGACGACCTCCGCGTCACGCGCCGCTTCACCGGGCGTCTTCGCCACGCGCGCGCCCTGCTGTTGCAGCGGCTGCGCCTTGGAGGCGGTGCGGTTCCAGACGATGACTTCATGGCCCGCGCCGAGCAGGTTCTTCGCCATCGGCGCGCCCATGTTTCCCAATCCGATGAAGCCGACCTTCATGGGGATGCTCCCTTCGTGCTCGCATTCAACCTTCGTTGGACTGTTCCTCGGACACGTCCAGCCGCTCGAAGGCACGGCCCAGGACGGCGACGCCCAGCGCCACCTCCGCGAAGAGTGCCCCCGCCGCCACCAGCCCCGCGAGCGGCACCGCCCAGCGGCCCATGACAGTGAACAGCGGATAGCCCACGAGGAGCGCCACCACCGCGGCAGGCAACAGTCCCAGGAACGTCACCACCAGCGTACCCACCAGCGTGAGCAGCCGCTGACCCAGGGCCTCCACGCCGCGCGCGCGCTCCGAGTCCGCGGGGATCCACGCGGGCAGCAGCACCACCGCCGCGTTCTGCACGAACAGCCCCGCGAGCCCCAGCGCCGGCAGCACCGACAGGAGCCCCAGCACCACCGGCGTGGACCACGGCGCGAGCGTTTCGTCGTCCGTGCCCACCCCCAGCACCAGCGCCACCAGCAACATCACCCACTGCGCCGCACTCAGCGTCAGCGCGGACGCCGCCAGCTCCGCGCCCACCACCTGTCGCCCCGTGAGCGGCAGCGCGCGCAGCAGCTCCAGCTTCGGCAGGTCCATGCGCAGGTCGGTCCGGAACGCGCTCGGACCGATGACGGCCATCGCCACCGCGACCATCAGGCTCATGGGCCCCAGCAGCTCGCGCGTGTTGGAGAACAGCCGCGTGTCGCCCAGCACCAGCGCCACCAGCGCGCCCATCACCACGAAGCCCAGCAGCACCACCAGGCCACCGCCCAGGCGCTTGCGGGCGATGAGGTTCTTCCACACGAGCGCCACCTCCGGACGCCCCCGAGCCTTGAGCAGGAAGGGCACGCGCCCCACGCGGATGTTCCCTCCGCGCGCGGACCGGTTGCCCCGCCGGGCCTGCTGGCGCGTCCGGGCATCCGCCCCGGCCACCGCTGAGTCCTCGAAGGGCACCTCCACCGCCAGCACCCAGGCGTAGTGCGCCACGAGCAACGCGAGCGACGCGGGCAGGTAGCGCAGGAAGTCCTGCGTGCTGCGCGCCATGGAAGGGGCCACGAGCGCTCGGCCCGGCCACAGCACCGCCCGGGGTCCGGGCGCGTCCAGCACGTCGCGCACCCACCCGCGCACGACGAAGGGGGCGCCAGCGTTCGCCGGCCAGGGATGCGCCTGCAACGTGGTCACGAGCGTGCCCATCACCGCCAGCATCAGCAGCCCCACCAGCGTCCAGCGCACGGCGCTACCCCAACGCCCCTGGGACACCAGCCACGCGCGCACGAAGGACGCCGCGGTGCCGTGCAGGTACAGCGTGCCCATGGCCAGCGCGGCGCCCAGGAAGAACAGCTCCGGCCTTGGACTGGTGAAGCGTCCCACGAAGACCGTCGCCGCCAGCGCCGCCAGCGACGCGCTCAAGAGGCCGCGCAGCAGCTTGTAGTGCAGCAGGGCCTTGCGCGTGACGGGGGCCGGGAAGAAGTACTGCACCTCCGTCTGCGTGAAGGTCAGCGCCGGCCGGTCCGCGCCCAGCACCCACGCCGTCACCAGCGTGCCCAGCACCGACACCTCCAGCGAGAACTCCGCGAACATCCGCGCGTTGGGGGACACCGCCCGGCCCGTGCCCTGCACGAACACGCTGCGCCCCACGAGCGAATACAGGTACGCGAGTCCCACCAGCGCGCCCAGCAGGTAGCGCGGACGCTTCAGCCGCTGCACCTGACGCACCAGCCGGTTGCGCCAGGTCCGCGCCCACAGGAACGCCACCGCTCGCGGGAAGCTCACGCGGCCCCAGGCCCCGGCCCGGACGCGCCCGACTCCTCCGAGGCCGCGCTGGTGATGCGCACGAACAGCTCCTCCAGCGACGCGCCGTTGCCTTCCCCACCGGCCAGCTGCTCGCGGATCTCCGCCAGCGTGCCCAGCGCCACCGCCCGGCCCCCGGCGATGATGAGCAGCCGGTGGCACAGCTCCTCCACCAGCGGCAGCAGGTGCGACGACAGCACCAGCGCCGTGCCCTCCTCCGCGCGCCGCTTGAGCGACGCCTTCATCCGCCGGATGCCCAGCGGATCCAACCCCGTCAGCGGTTCATCCAGGAGGATGAGCCGGGGCTGGTGCAGGAAGCCGCACGCGATGGACAGCTTCTGCTTCATGCCCCGCGACAGCTCGCCCGGCAGCGACTTCTCCCGGCCCGTCAGCTCCATCTCCTCCAGCAGCGCGCGGCCCCGCTCCTCCCAGTCCTCCACGCCGTAGATGCGCGCGGTGAAGTTCAGGTGCTCCCAGACGGTGAGGTACTCGAAGAAGCGCGGCTCATCCGGAAGGAAGGCCAGCGCGCGCTTCGCCTCCACCGGCGCCACCGCCAGGTCGTGCCCCGCCACCCGCACGCGGCCCACGGAGGGCGGCAGGATGCCGGCGAGGCAGCGCAGCGTGGACGTCTTGCCCGCGCCGTTGGGCCCGACGAGGCCCAGCACCTCGCCCGGGGCCACCTGGAACGTCAGCCCCCGCACCGCCTGCACCGCGCCGTACGTCTTCTCCAACCCCTCGACGTCCAGCGCCGGTTCCATGCGTGCGTGGGCCCCAGAAGCTCAAGCGAGCTTCAGCAGTTCCTTGACCGTCTCCAACACCACCCGGGCCTGCACGGGCTTCACCAGGTAGGCGCTCGCGCCCAGGGCCATGGCCCGCGCCCGGTCCGCCTCCGCGCCCTCCGTCGTCACGACGACGATGGGCACGCCCCGGTGCTCCGGCGCCTTGCGGATGTGGCTGATGAGCTTCAGCCCGTCCATCAGCGGCATGTTGATGTCCGTCAGCACCAGGTCGAAGCGGCCCTGGGTGGTGAGCACCTTCAGCCCCGCCACCCCGTCCTCGGCCTCGACACAGACGACGCCCGTGAGCCGCTGGAGCGCGTACATGATGCTGCGGCGCATGGCCTGCGAGTCGTCCACCACCAGCGCGCGGATCTGCTGCTCCGACATGCCCGACAGCCTAGCACCCGCGCGCCGCCCGGCCCGGGATTGTGCGGGGGCCTGTCCGGGAACCACCGATTCACTGCCCGGTGGACTGCCTCCGCCTGCGCACCAGCGCGGCCAGCTCCGTCCCCATGGCGTCCAGGGTCAGCACCCGCGTCACCGCCCCGGTGGCGATGGCCTCCTTGGGCATGCCGAACACCACCGCCGTGTCCTCGGACTCCGCCCAGGTCTCCCCGCCCTCGCGCCGCACGCAGCGCACGCCCAGCGCGCCGTCCGCCCCCATCCCCGTCAGCACCACCGCCACCGCGCGGGAGCCCAGCACCTCCGCGGTGCTCTCGAAGAGCCGGTCCACCGACGGTGCGTACTTGTCCGCGGGCACCGGCCCCGGCGTGCGCAGCTCCATCCGCCCCGCGCGCTCCGTCAGCACCAGGTGCCGCCCGCCCGGCGCGATGTAGACGTGGCCCGGCGCCACCACGTCGCCCTCGCACGCCTCCGTCACCGTGAAGGGGCCGATGCGGTCCAACCGCTCCGCGAAGGCCCGGGTGAACTGCGAGGGCATGTGCTGGCTCACCAGCACGCTCACGGAGGGCTCACTGGCCAGCCCCTCCAGCAGCCGCTGCACCGCCGGAGGCCCGCCCGTGGAGGCGCCCACGGCGATGACCTGGGGCGCATCCCCCGACAACACCGAGCTGCGCAGCGCGGCCCCGTGGCGCGCCCCCGACTTCACGTGGCGGGCCGCGAACACCTTGTCCAGCAGCTCGCGCCGGAGGATCTCCAGCGCCTCCGGTGTGCTCCGGGGCGGCTTGGCGATGAAGTCGAACGCGCCCAGCTCCAGCGCCTTGAACACGTCCGACTTGTGCGCGTAGCTGGAGATGACGATGACGGGCGTAGGCGAGGCGCGCATCAGCAGCCGCAGGAAGGTGTGGCCGCCCAGCCTTGGCATCTCCAGGTCCAGCGTCACCACGTCCGGCTTCAGGTCCAGGACCTTCCTGAGCCCCTCCTCGCCATCGCCCGCCCAGTCCAGCACCATCACCTCGTCGGAGGACTCCAGCAGCGTGGTGAGCGTGCGGCGGTTGGTGGCCGAGTCGTCGATGACGAGCACCGTGAGCGGGCGTCCCATCAGCGGCCCTCCCCGTTCGGCAGCTCCGGCCGGCGGTACACGAGGTCGCCCTTGAGGTGCACCAGTTCGAAGTCCGCGCCCAGGCTGAGCAGGTTCTCCGCGTGGCCCAGCAGCAGGTAGCCACCGGGGCAGAGCCGGTCGCGGATGACGCCCAGCACCCGGCGCCGCATCGCCTGGTCGAAGTAGATCATCACGTTGCGGCAGAAGACGACGTCGGTGCGCGGCACCAGCTGGCTGGTCGCTTCGTCCGCGAGATTGTGGTGGCCGAAGCTCACCCACGCCCTCACGTCATCGCGCACGCGCACGCGGTTGACCCCCGCGGGCACGAAGAAGCGCTCCAGCAGGTCCGGCGGCGTCGCGCGCAGGGCGCTGGGCCCGTACTCGGCGCGGCGGGCCACGGCCAGCACGCGGCGCGACAGGTCCGTGCCGTGCACCTCCACGTCCCAGTCGTCGAAGCGGCCGCTGTCCTTCAGCAGCATCGCCACCGTGTACGCCTCTTCGCCGGAGGAACAGCCCGCCGACCACAGCCGCAGCCGCCGCGTGCGCGCGTTCTTCTTCTCCAGGAGCGGGAGCAGCTCCTCGCAGAAGGCCTTGAGCTGCGCGGGTTCGCGGAAGAAGTACGTCTCGTGCGTGGTGAGGGATTCCACCGCCGCTTCCAGCTCCGCGATGCGCTGGGCGTCGTAGCGCAGGTAGCGGTGGTAGGCGCCGAAGTCCGCGAGCCCCAGCGCTTCCAGCCGGGGCCACAGCCGGCGCTCCATCACGAACTTCATGTCCTCGTGGATGAGGATGCCGCAGTGGGCGTAGACGTGGTCGCGCAGGAGCCTGAACTCCTCCAGCGTCATCTCCGGACGGCCTTCGTCGAAGCGTGGCATGCGCGGCTTCCCCTCAACGCCCTGACAACCGTGCCACCGCGTCCACCAGCGCCCGCCGGGCCAGCGCGTCGTGCTCCACCGACAGCGCCTGCTGGAGCACGGGCAGGCACTCGGGGCGCCCCAGGTCTCCCAGCACGCGGGCCGCCGCCGCCCGCACGTCCCACCGGGGATGCCCCACCAGGGACACCGCCAGCGCGGCTCCGTCCGCCGCGCCGTCCGCGGACGTCAGGGCCGCGAGCGCCGCCTTCACCACCTCCGTGTCGGGGTGGCCCAGCGCGTCCCACAGCATGCCGGAGCCCACCTTGCCCAGCTTCGCCAGGGCCCGCACCGCCAGCACCGCGAGCGCACCGTCGCCGTGACGCACCAGCGCTTCCAGGTCCAACGCGCGCTCCGTCGCGCCACTCACGCCCACGGCCTCCACCGCGGCCAGCCGCACGGCGCGGTCCTCGTCCTTCAGCGCGAGTCCCAGGAAGCTGCCGGCCTCCTTCCCGCCCTGCCGTCCCAGGGCCCGCACGGCGGAGATGCGCACCGGCGCGGATTCGTCCGCCAGCGCGCCCCGCGCCAGCTCCAGGCCCGCGTCGCCGCTCACCCGGCTCGCCGCCTCCACCGCCGCCGCGCGCCATGGGGCTTCCACGTCGCGCGCCAGCCGTCGCAAGAGGGGCAGCACCTTCGCGCCGCCCAGCCGGCCCAGCACCGCCACCGCGACGGGCGTCGTGCGCTGCTCCACCGCCGACTCCAGCGCCGCCAGGGCCGCCAGCGGATGCACCACGATGAGCTGATCCAGGGCGCGCGTCGCGGTGCCCGACAACGAGGGATCCGCGAGCAGGTCCACCAGGGGGATCAGGGCCTCCGCAGAGCGCGTGCGCCCCAGCGCCCGCACCACCACCGCGCGCAGGTCGTCCTCCGCCCACTCCAGGAGCGCGCACAGCTCCGACACCGACGTCGCGTCCACCAGCAGCACCAACGCTTCCGCCGCCACCGTGCGCGCGGGCAGCGACAGCGCGCCCATGTTCTTCAGCAGCAGCCGGCGGCCATCCGCGCCCAGCTGCCCCAGCGTGAAGAGCACCTCGCGCAGCAGCCGGTCCTCGCGCGCCACCTCCGCCACCGCCAACGCCAGCGACGCCTCGCCCAGGGCTCCGGCGGCCACCAGCGCTCCGGCCCGCACACGCACGTCCTCCACGTCCAGCGCCTGCGCCACCCGCTCCGTCATCTCCGGGATGCGCGACAGCACCGAGCGCGCCACGGCGTCCAGTTCGTTGCGCTCATAGGGCCCCAGGCCCGTCGCCTGAGTGCCCAGCGCGACGAGGGCCGCCTCGCGCACCGAACGCACGGACGAGGCCAGGGACTGGCAGATGCGCTCGGTGGACGCGCCCGGAGGGCACAGCCCCAGCAGGCGCAGGGCGCTGCGCTGCAGGAGCGGTTCGTCCACCAGCGCCATCACCCGCGCCGTGGCCGGAGCCTTGCGCAGCGCCGCCAGTCCCTCCAGCGCGGCCAGCCGCATCAGCGACGTGTCCGCGTCCAGCAGGTCCTCCAGCGCCCGCACCGCGGCCTCGCCGCCGATGCGGCCCAGGGCTTCAGCGGCGGACACGCGCACGTTGAGGTCCACGTCGGAGAGCGAGCGCAGGAGCACGTCCTCCACCTCCGCGCGGCCCAGGTGGCCCAGGATGTCCACCGCGAGCTTGCGCTGGTCCGGATCCTCGTGCTCCAGCAGGTGCATCAGCGGGCGCAGCACCACCGTGCCCATGCCGGCCAGTGCCTCCGCCGCCGCGTTGCGAGCACCTGTTTCGCCCCGCTCGCCCAGCACGGAGATGAGTCGCGCGGCGACACCCTCCGCGTCCGGCAGGCGCCGCAGCCCTTCCGCCGCCGCGTGTCGCACGCGCCAGCTCTCGTCGTGCAGTCCCTCGGTGAAGGTCTCCAGGGCTCCGGGCGCGCGCGGATCCACGGCCTGAAGCGCCCGGTACCGGACCTCTTCCTGTCCCGCGAGGGACTGCACCGCGTCGCTCATCCGCCGTACTCCTCCGGTGGCCGCTCCTGCGTCAGTCCCCATCCTGCCCGAAGAACCCCGGAGTGTAGATCCCCACCGCCGTCCGACGGTCCCTCCGGGCCGCTCACGCCCCCGGATTCCGGAGCCCACCCTTCCTGACGCAAACACCCCGGAGAGGAGAGTCCCGGCGGAAGACGGGCAGCGACAGGGGAAGGGCACCCACATCCGTTCCCTGGCCACCCGGGGCGGCGGCGCCGCGGGCGCATGTCTCCGCGGATCCCCGTCACGGATCCCAGCAACGCGACGAGCGCGCCCGCCCACCTCCGCGCGTGCGAGTACACGTCTCCGGTGGAATCACCCGCCTCGCTGACAAGCCAGGCGAGCGCCCCGAAGCCCATCCGCGTCCGCGAACAAGGGCCGACGTGGAGGAGCCCCGGCCCAGCGCGGCGCGACATCCACTCAGGTCGCCCAGGCCGGCGTCTCCGGCTCGGAGTCCCAGCCCTCCTGGCCGAAGAACCAGAGCGAGTAGATCCCCATCACCGTGCCCACCGGGAAGCTGGGCAGCGCCAGGATGGACAGCACCAGCGCCGTGCCCTTGGACACCCGCCGTCCGCGCACCAGGGCCAGGCCCACGGAGAGTCCGGCGATGGCCAGCACCAGGACGAACAGCGTGAAGCCCATCATCGCCTGGACGGGCAGGCCTTCCCACACGGGCAGCCGCGTGGCCCGCCCGGTCGAGATGTGGGCCAGGATCCACGTGGCGTAGGCGAGCACTGCCGCGCCGAGCAACGTCAGCGCGTGCACGAAGAGGTAGAGGAAGCCCAGCGCCGTCCGATGCCCGCTCAGGTCTCGCATGAGGACCAGCTCTTAATCACCAGGACGCGGGACGAAAGCGCCGGGCTCAACCCGCCGTCGGACCTCGCGACTCCCGGTCCAGCTCCGCGCGCAGCAGCGCCTTCAGGTCCAGCAGCAGCCGCAGCCGCGTCGGCGGGCCACACACGCCCACGACGAAGGGCGTGCGGCCCGCGGCCATCAGCGCGGGCGCGGGCTTGATGTCGCCCTTGCGCACGCGCAGCACCTCCGCGACCCGGTCCACCCGCACCGCCACGCGCCGCGTCCCCAGCCGACACACGAGCAGCCGCGTGCGCTTCGTCTCCGGCGCCTCCTGGCCCAGCAGACGCCGCCGCAGATCCACCACCGGCAGCATGGCGCCGCGCAGGTGCAGCACGCCCTCCACGAAGGCGGGCGCGTGGGGAATGGGGATGACGCGCTGGGGCGGGAGGATCTCCTCCACGCGCATGATGTCCAGTACGTACTCCTCGTTGCCCACGAAGAAGGCGCACAGCTGCACCTCCACCGCGTGCGCGGGGACTTCATCGGCCGTCACGCCACGCGGACGGCGGGACAGCAGGTTCACGGGGTCCGTCATGGGGCGAGCGCCTGCTCCGGATCCAACAGGATGTAGAGCTGCGAACCCTTGCGGCCCAGCCCCGCCACGCAGTCGCGGTCCCCGCGGATCCCCGCCGGGGACAGCTCCACCATGGACGGCTTGAGCCGCACCACGCCCGCCACCGAATCCACCCAGACCCCCGCGGGCCCGGCGTCCGTCTTGAGCACCAGGATGCGCGCGGCCCGGGGCGGCAGGCCCGCGTCCGGCCCCGCCACCAGCGGCGGCACGTCCGACAGCCGCAGCCGCAGCTTGATGTCGTAGACGGGCAGCAGCTCCCCGCGCAGGTTCATCACGCCCAGCAACTGCGGCTCCGAGCGCGGAATCTCCGTGAGCAGCGGCACCTTGCAGATCTCCCGCACGGTGAGGATGGGCACCGCGTAGCACTCGGCCTCCAGGCGGAAGGCCAGGTACTCGGTGGGCTCCTCCTCCACGACGCGCGAGGCCAGCCCGTCGCTGCCCGCGGCGAAGTCCAGCAGGCCGCTGACGTCCTCGTCCGGGCGGTAGAAGAACGCGTCGAGCAGGGCTTCGAAACGGGACACGCCCCGGAGGATAGCAGCCCCCCGGCACCGGTGCCTCAGGCGCGGCGTCGCTCCTGCGCGATGCCCTCTTCCAGCAATTCCGCGACATCCAGCACCAGCACCGTGCGCCGGTTGCCCAGGTCGGTGGCGCCGGAGATGCCCTTGACGCCACTGAGCCTGCCGCCCAACGGCTTGGTGACGATGTCCTGCTGGCCGAACAGCTCGTCCACGGCGATGCCCAGCCGCTGCTGCGCCAGGCCCACCACCACGACGAAGTGGCGGTTCACCTCGCGCTCCGGCAGGTGGAACAGCCGCCCCAGCCGCAGGAAGGGCAGCGTCTGCCCGCGCAGGTCCAGCATCTCGCGGCGCTCCACCGTGCGGATGTCCTGGGGCTGCACGGAGAGGATTTCCAGCACGCTGTTGAGCGGCACCGCGTAGGTGCGGCCACTGACGCCCACCACCAGCGCGCGCACGATGGCCAGCGTCACCGGCAGCGTCAGGTGGAAGGCCGTGCCCTTCCCGCGCTCGCTCCACACGTCGATGATGCCGGAGAGGTTGCCCAGGTTGTTCTTCACCACGTCCAGGCCCACGCCGCGCCCGGACAGCGCGCTGACGCTGGAGCGCGTGGAGAAGCCCGGCAGGAAGATGAGGTTGAGCAGCTCGCGCCGCGTCATCTCGCTGATCTGCGACGCGCTGACGAGCCCCCGGGACAGCGCCACCTCGCGAACGCGCACCTCGTCGATGCCGGAGCCGTCGTCGCTCACGCTGATGAGGACGTGGTTGCCCTTCTGTTCGGCCCGGAGCCGCAGCAGCGCGCGCCGGGGCTTGCCCACGGACAGCCGCGCCTCCGGCCCCTCCGCGCCATGGTCGATGGCGTTGCGGATGAGGTGCATCAGCGGGTCGCTCAGCTCCTCGACGATGAGCTTGTCCAGCTCCACCTCGCCGCCGGTGCTGACGAAGTCGATCTCCTTGCCCGCCTCGCGAGCAATCCGCCGCACCAGCCGCGCCAGCTTGTCGAACACCTGGCCCACCGGGACCATGCGCGCTTCGAGCAGGCCCTCCTGCAGCGCCTCCAGCTTGCGCTCCAACTGCCGCGTCTCCCGCGACAGCTCCTGGCCGAACAGCTTCGACAGCGCCACCGTCCCGTCCTGCCGGGACGTCTCCGCCAGCCGCTGGAGGTTGGCCTTGATGAGCAGCAGCTCGCCCACCATGTTGATGAGCCCATCCAGCCGGCCGATGTCCACGCGCACCGTCTGCGTGAGCGAGCGCAGCGACGTCTCTTCCGGCCGGGGACGTCCCGCGGGCACCGGCGCGGACGCGGCGGACTGGAGCCCGAGCGTCGTGGCCGAAGGGCTCTCCACCGCCCGCATGCGCGGAGGGCTCCCCGAAGGCAGGGCCTTGATGCCGGACGGCGGCGCACCGGACGGCGCGGTGTCCGGCTCCGACGCTCCGGCGTCCGCCGACAGCAGCGACCGAGGGGCCCCCGCCTCCAGGGCCAGCGGCTGGGAGCGCGGCCCCTTCTTCTTGCGCTTCACACGGGGCGCGGCGGCCGCTTCATTGCCCGCGCTCTCGGGGGGCGCGGGGGCGGCGTCCGGCGACCGGGGCAGTTCGAAGGCGGGCCCGGCCTCCCCTTCTCGCGGCGGGCGCACGGCCAGCGGCTCCAGCTCCGCGGGCGTGCCCTGGAGGCCCGCCTCCAGCGCCTGCGCCGCCACCTTCGCGCCGAAGATGAGATCGAACGCGATGCCGGTGGCGCCGCCGGGGCGCGACGAGGGCAGCGTGCTGATGACCTCGCCCAGGGGCTTGAGCCGCGCGTTGAGGTCCGCGAGCCCCTGGTCGAAGTCGGAGAGGTCGAACGCGGCGCGCACGCACCACAGCGCCACCCCGCGCCGCACGTTCTCGCGCAGCCGGTGCTCCTCGTACTCGGTGAAGACGGCGCGCACGGAGGCGTCCAGCTCCAGCCGCTCCAGCGGATCCTCCTCCACGGCGGGCGGAGGCGAACCCATCCGCGCCAGCCGGTCCTCCATGGCGCGGGTGCGCCGGGTGAGGTCCTCGCCCTCTTCCCCCCGCGACGTCTCCCCGAGCAGCGACTGGAAGGTGTCCAGCGCGTCCACCAGCGCGTCCAGGACCTGGTCGTCCAGCGTCAGCCGGCCCAGCCGGAGCCTGTCGAGCAGGTCCTCCGCGGCGTGCGCGAGCTGGGTGATGCGCTCCTGGCCGAAGAGCCCGGACAGGCCCTTGAGCGAATGCGCCGCGCGGAAGATGCCGTTGATGTGCTCCGGATCCGCCTCCTGGTCGCGGGCTTCATCCAGCGCGAGCAGGTCCCTTCCCAGCGCGTCGAGGATCTCCGTGGCCTCGGCGACGAACTCCGCCAGCGCCTTGCCCCCGGGGCTCACAGCGGCTTCAGGAAGCGCCGCAGGAGCGCCTCCAGGTCCTCCGGCTGGAACGGCTTCACCAGGTAGCCCGCCGCCCCCAGCGCCATCCCCCGGGTGCGGTCCTGTTCACGCCCCTCGGTGGTGACGATGATGAGCGGCACGTCCCGGTAGTTGGGGTTCTTCTTGACGAAGTTGATGAGTTCCAGCCCGTTGATGTCGGGCATGTTGATGTCGGTGATGATGAGGTCGAAGCGCTGACGGGGAAGCAGCTTCAGGGCCTCGAAGCCGCTGGCGGTGGTGACGGCCTCGATGCCGTCCACGGCCTCCACGGTCGCGGCGATGTGCTCGCGCGACACCTTGGAGTCCTCGACAATCAGCACCCTGAACTTCATCGCGCGCACGCCTCGGAGACCGGATGCTAGCAGAACACCCGCCCGAGCGCAGGGCGTCAGCCCTTGCGGGACGACAGCGACCCGACAAGCCCCTTGTCCGCGAAGAGGGACACCCGGGCCCCCTTGAAGGCCGGCAGGAACTGCTTCTGGTACGCCTCCGCCCGAGCCGGGTCGCTCAGGCCCGCCCCGCCGGGGACCTCCAGCGCCACCGACTCCACCTTCGCGCGGCTCAACACCTTCGCCGCCCCGGCCAGCGCTTCACCCAGCGCGGCCGCGTCCAGGCGCTTTCGCGACCCCAGGCCCACCACGAAGATGCGCGGCACGGAGAACTTCCCGTCCGAGGGCAACAGGAGCCAGTCGTCCTTCACGCCGGTGAAGAAGCCGCCCTGGAGCACCCGGGACAGGACGCCGCACAGCCGCCAGTCCACGTAGCCCGCGGTGGAAGGCAGGGGCCGGTCGTCCTCGGCCACGAAGAGGCACAGGGCGTCCACCCCGGCCAGCGCGTCCAGGCCCTCCAGGCCCACGTCCAGGGTGGTCGTCTGGCTCACGGCTTCCCGAGCGCCACCGCGACGCGGTCCAGGAGGCCGTTGACGAAGGCGCTCGACTCCTCCGTGCCGAAGTTCTTCCCCAGCTCCACCGCCTCGTTGATGGTCACCTTGCGCGGGATGTCCGGGCGGTACTTCAATTCGAAGATGCCCAGCCGCAGCACGTTCCGGTCGATGCGAGACATGCGGTCCAGGCGCCAGTTGTGGCTGTGGCGTTCGATGAGCGCGTCGATCTCCTCGCGGTGGGTCTGCACCCCGTCGACCAGCTCCTTGGCGAACTTCACCGCGTCCGGCTCCGGCTTGCCGTCGTCCGCGGAGGCGGCCCACGCCGAATCCAGGGCATCCCGGGCGGCGCCCTGGGCCATGTCCAACTGAAAGAGCGCCTGCAACGCCCGCTCCCGTGCCGTTCTGCGCGCGCCCATGCGGTCAGCCCTTCCGTTCGGCGGCGGTCATCCGCGCGAAGAGGTTGACCATCTCGATGCAGGCCACCGCGGCCTCCGCGCCCTTGTTGCCCGCCTTCACGCCCGCACGGTCGATGGCCTGCTCCACGGTATCGCACGTGAGGACGCCAAACGTCACCGCCGCGGGCTTCGGGCCCGCCGCCGCGCTGAACGCCACCGAACCCACGCCCTTGGCGCACTCGCCCGCCACGTAGTCGAAGTGGGGGGTGCCGCCGCGAATCACCGCGCCCAGGATGACGAGGCCCGCGTACTGGCCGCCTTCCGCCACACGCCGGGTGAGGCCGGGCAGCTCATACGTGCCGGGGCAGCGGTACACGTCGATGGCGTCGTCCTTCACGCCATGGCGCACCAGCGTGTCCACGGCGCCCTTCAGCAGCTCCTCCGTGATGAAGCTGTTGAACCGGGACACGCAGATGGCGAACCGGCCCTGGGGGGGGAGGAAATCCCCTTCGAAATAGCGAGGCATGGCGCGCTCCTTACACCACCCCGCCCCCCGGCGTCTGCACGGGGTTTGCCGCACCGCGCCTGCCCCGGAATCCGGGGTCTTCCCTACCCGCGCGGGGTGAAGCCCGCCGCCCGGACGACGGCCTCCGTCAGGCCCGGGCCCTGGCCCGCCTCCGGGGCCCCCCTGAGGGCGAACAGCCGGGCCACGTACTTGCCGATGAGGTCGCCCTCCAGGTTCACCTGCGCCCCGGGGCCCTTGCCGTGCAGGGTGGTGCGCTCCTGCGTCTCCGGAATCAGCTGCACCCGGAAGCGGTCCGCCTCCACCGCGTTCACCGTGAGGCTGATGCCGTCAATCGTCACCGAGCCCTTGTCGATGAAGCAGGGCGCCAGCTCCGGGGGCAGCCGGAACACCATCACCCACGAGCCGCCCTCCGCGAACGTCTCCAGCACCTCGCTGACGGCGTCCACGTGGCCCGACACCAGGTGCCCTCCCAGCCGGTCCCCCAGCGCCAGGGCCCGCTCCAGGTTCACCTTGTCCCCCGAGCGCCGGGCGCCCAGGGTGGTGCGCCGCAGCGTCTCCGGCGCGGCCTGCACGCGGAAGGTGTCCCCGCCCTTCTCCACCACCGTGAGGCACGCGCCATCCACGGCGATGGACTCCCCCAGCGCGAACGCCTCCGCGCCCAGCGAGGTGCGAATCCACACGTCGGTCATCGCCCCGGGGGTGATGCGGGTGATGGTGCCAGTGTCCTGGATGAGGCCGGTGAACATGGCCGGATTTTATAACGGAAGCGCGGGCGGGGCGCTGGCCTTCAGAGCAGGGCGCGCAGGAGGACGTCGTCGCCCACCTTCTCCACCTTCAGGTCCTTCACCGCCAGGGCCTGGGCCATGTCCTTCACGCCCAGCTCGCCCGCCCACGACAGCCCGCCGGCCCCCACCAGCTTGGGGGCGAGGAACAGGTCGAGCGAGTCCGCCAGACGCTCGCGGATCAGCGTGCCGTACAGGCCCGCGCCGCCCTCCACCAGCACGTGGTTGAGCCCTTCCTTCGCGATGCGGCGCAGCACGGCCTTCAGGTCCACGCGGTCCTGCTTCGCTCTCACGTGCCAGACCTCCACGCCCTGGGAGAGGAAGCGCCGCGCCTTGCGTCCTTCCGGGTCCTCCAGCGTGGCGATGATGGTGCGCGCCGGACTGCGCTGGGTGAAGACGGTGTGCGTGGGGGACAGCTTGAGGTGCGAGTCCACCACCACGCGCACCGGGTCCTTGCCCCCGCCCCCGGGCAGCCGGGTGGTGAGCCGGGGGTCGTCCAGCCGGACGGTGTTGGCGCCCACGAGGATGGCATCCACCTGGTCGCGCAGCTTGTGCACCCAGGCGAGCGCGGCCTCACCCGTCACCCAGCGCGAGCTTCCGTTGGGCGCGGCCAGCTTCCCGTCCAGCGTCGCCGCCGCCTTGAGCGTCACCCACGGCAGGCCCGTGCGCATGACCTTGAAGAAGGGCCGGTTGAGCGCGTCCGCCTCTTCCTTGAGGACGTGCGTCACCACCGCCACGCCGCCGCGCTTGAGCCGGTTGAGGCCCTTGCCGCTCACCAGCGGGTTGGGGTCCGAGGACGCGCTGAACACGCGCCGCACGCCGGCCTCCAGCACCGCGAGGCTGCACGGCGGGGTGCGCCCGTAGTGGTCGCACGGCTCCAGCGTCGTGTAGAGGTCCGCGCCCCGGGCCCTGGAGCCGGCGGCCTCCAGCGCCACCACCTCCGCGTGCGCCGTGCCGGCCTTCTTGTGGTGGCCGCGCGCGATGATGCGCCCGCCCTTCACCAGCACCGCCCCGACGACGGGGTTGGGGCTGGTGCGGCCCAGGCCCTTGGCGGCCTCCTCCAGCGCGATGCGCATGAAGAACTCGGCCACCGCGTGGTCGAAGTCCGCCGCGCGTTTCGCCCGGGGCGTCTTCGCCGCCTGCAACCGTCCCCGCGTGAGCAAGCGCATACCGCCCTTCCTAACCGTCCTTGGGCGGAGTCGAAGGTGGCTTCACCTTGCGCTCGCGCTCCTGGTCCTCGAGCAGATCCTTCAGCTCGTGCATGAACTCGGAGATGTCCCGGAAGCTGCGGTACACGGACGCGAAGCGCACGTATGCCACCTCATCCAGTTGCTGCAGCCGCCGCATCACGTGCTCGCCAATGGAGGACGAGGGCACTTCCTTCTCCCCCATCCCCTGGAGCATCCGCTCGATGTCCTCCACCGTCTCTTCCAACTGGGCGGCGGACACCGGGCGCTTCTCGCAGGCCTTCTTCAGGCCGTTGAGCATCTTCTCCCGATCGAACGCCTCGCGCCGCCCGTCCTTCTTCACGATGAGCGGGTAGAGCTCCTCCACCCGCTCGTACGTGGTGAAGCGGCGCTTGCAGGCCAGGCACTCGCGCCGCCGTCGGATGACGGAGCCCTCATGCGACTCTCGCGAGTCGATGACCTTGTTCTCCGCGTCCTGACAGAAGGGGCAGCGCACGGGGGCGGGTTACTTCAACCGCGAGGCGTACAGCGGGAAGCCCTGGGCCAGGTCCTTCACCTGGCCGCGCACCCGCGCGAGCCCGGCGTCGTCCTGCGCGGAATCCAGCGCCTCTCCAATGAGCTTGCCCACCACCGCCATCTCCTTCTCGCGCATGCCGCGCGTGGTGATGGCCGGCGTGCCCACCCGGACGCCGGAGGTCACCATCGGCTTCTCCGGGTCGAAGGGGATCATGTTCTTGTTCACGGTGATGCCCGCCTTGCCGAGCACCTCCTCCGCGACCTTGCCGGTGAGCTTCTTGGAGCGCAGGTCCACCAGCATCAGGTGGTTGTCCGTGCCGCCCGAGCACAGCCGCAGGCCCGCGGACTTCAGCGCCTCCGCCAGCGCCTGCGCGTTGGCCACAATCTGCTTCTGGTAGGCCTTGAACTCCGGCGTCAGCGCTTCCTTGAAGGCCACCGCCTTGCCCGCGATGGCGTGCATCAGCGGCCCGCCCTGGATGCCGGGGAAGATCTGGCTGTTGATGCTCTTGGCGAAGGCTTCCTTGCTCAGCACCATGCCGCCGCGCGGCCCCCGCAGCGTCTTGTGCGTGGTGGTGGTGACGATTTCCGCGAAGGGCACCGGCGAGGGGTGCACGCCCGCGGCGACGAGGCCCGCGATGTGGGCCATGTCCACCAGCATGGAGGCGCCCACCTTGTCGGCGATCTCCCGGAACTTCGCGAAGTCGAGCGTGCGCGGATAGGCGCTCGCGCCCACCACCAGCACCTTGGGCTTGTGCTCCAGCGCCAGCGCCTCCACCTGGGCGAAGTCGATGGTCTCCGTCTCGCGCGTCAGGCCGTAGTGGACGACCTTGTAGAGCTTGCCGGAGAAGTTGAACGCCGCGCCGTGGGTGAGGTGGCCGCCGGAGTTCAGATCCAACGACAGCATGGTGTCGCCCGTTTTCATGAGGGCCATGAAGGCGCCCATGTTGGCCTGGCTGCCGGAGTGCGCCTGCACGTTCACCGCGTCCGCGCCGAACAGCTCCTTCGCGCGGTTGATGGCCAGCGTCTCCGCCACGTCCACCACCTCGCAGCCGCCGTAGTAGCGCTTGCCGGGGTAGCCTTCGGCGTACTTGTTGGTGAGCACCGAGCCCACCGCCTCCATCACCGCCGGACTGACGAAGTTCTCCGAGGCGATGAGCTCCAGCCCCTCTTCCTGACGCTCGGTCTCCTGCCGGAGCACCTGGGCGATTTCAGGGTCCACCTGGGCCAGCGTGCGGGTGTTCTCCATGGGGTGCCTCCTGGCGACGAACGACGGACAGCGTTGGGGACGACGTCGGGACCTTCAGCGCTGCTGGGCTTCGACGTCGCGAATCTTCTGGACGCGCTTCTCGTGACGGCCGCCCTCGAAGGCGGTGTCGAGGAAGGCCTCGAGGATGCCACGCGCCACGCCGGCGCCGACCACGCGCTGGCCCAGACACAGCACGTTGGCGTCGTTGTGCGCGCGGGTCATCCGCGCTTCGAATTCGGTGGTGCACAGGGCCGCTCGCACGCCCCGGTGCTTGTTGGCCACGATGCTCATCCCGATGCCGGTGCCACACACCAGCACGCCCAGCGTGCCGGGCTCCGCCACCACCGCCCGCGCCACCTGGGAGGCGAAGTCCGGGTAGTCCACGGAGTCACGGGAGTGGGGGCCCAGGTCCTCGAACGCGGCGCCGCGCTCCTTCAGGAGGGCCACCAGGTCCTGGCGCAGTTCGAGCCCCGCGTGGTCGGAGGCGAGGATGACTTTCACGGCCGGACTCCGAAGCGGCGCCCGCTCGAAGGGCGGGGCCTGGAAGGGAAGGCCCCCGCCCGCCGCCCCGTGCAAGGGAGCAGCGGGCCGGAAGCCATCAGGTGAAGCGCTTGAACACCAGCACCGCGTTGGTGCCACCGAAGCCGAACGAGTTGCTCATGACCGCGTCCACCCGGGCGTCGCGCGCCGTGTTGGGCACGTAGTCCAGGTCGCAGTCGGGGTCCGGCGTCGTCTGGTTGATGGTGGGGGGCAGCGCGTTGTGCGTCAGCACCCGCACGCTCACCACCGCCTCCGCGCCACCGGCCGCGCCGAGCATGTGGCCCGTCATCGACTTGGTGGAGGACACCGCCAGCTTGCGGGCGTGGTCGCCGAACACGGCCTTGAGGGCCTTGCTCTCGTTGGCGTCGTTGAACGGCGTGGAGGTGCCGTGGGCGTTGATGTAGCCCACCTCCTCCGGCCGCATGCCCGCGGACTGGAGGGCCAGCCGCATGCAGCGCGCCGCGCCCTCGCCCTCCGGGGCCGGCTGGGTGACATGGTACGCGTCGGAGTTGGCGCCGTAGCCCACGACCTCCGCGAGGATGTTGGCGCCGCGCTTCTTCGCGGCCTCCATCTCCTCCAGCACGACGATGCCCGCGCCCTCACCCATGACGAACCCGTCGCGGTCCTTGTCGAACGGACGGCTGGCGCCCGCGGGGTCGTCGTTGCGCGTGGACAGGGCCTTCATCACGGAGAAGCCGCCCATGCCCAGGGGCGTGATGGCCGCTTCCGCGCCGCCAGCGATGGCCGCGTCCGTCTCACCCAGGCGGATGGACTTCCAGGCCTCGCCGATGGCGTGGGCGCTGGTGGCGCACGCGGACACCGGGGCCCAGTTGGGGCCCTTGCAGTTGTAGCGCATGGAGATGAGCCCAGGCGCCATGTTGACGATCATCTGGATGATGAAGAAGGGAGACAGCCGGTCGAACCCCTTCTCCAGCCCCTTGCGGTGCTGCTCCTCCAGGGAAGAGATGCCCCCGATGCCGGAGCCCACGATGACGCCCACGCGCTCTGGGTTGTAGCCATGGGGCGCGTCCGGGCCGATGGGCAGGCCCGACTCCTTCACCGCCATGTCGGCCGCGGCCATCGCGTACTGGGCGAACAGGTCCATCCGGCGCACTTCACGCCGGTCGATGAACTGCTCGGGCTGGAAGTCCTTCACCTCGCCCGCGATGCGCGCGTCGAGCTTCCCCAGTTCAAAACGGGTGATCGTACCGATCCCGGATTGGCCGGCCAGCAGCGCCTGCCAGTTCTTCTCGGTGCCGGTGCCCAGCGCGGAAATCATGCCGGTGCCGGTGATGACGACTCGACGGTTTGACACTTGTCCTCTCCACTGACCGCGGACCGCGATGGGACCGGAGCGCCGGGCAAGCGCGCCCCCCGTGGCCCCGACACTGCTGGATGCCGCGGCTACTTCTTGTGGGTCTTCACGTAGTTGATGGCGTCGCCGACGGTCTTGATGTTCTCCGCCTCGTCGTCGGGGATCTCGACCTCGAACTCCTCTTCCATCGCCATCACCAGCTCAACGATGTCGAGGCTGTCCGCGCCCAGGTCCTCGATGAAGGAGGACTCGGGCTTGATCTCGTCCTCTCCCACGCCGAGCTGGTCGGCGATGATGGACTTGATCTTGGCTTCGACGTTCACGGGGGCAGTCGTCATAAGTGTAAATCCTCCAGCGGCCGGGTAGGGACCCGGCTTGACTCGCGGGCTGTCTTAAGGCCGGCGCGGTATATCCCACGCCCGGCGGCAATCCAACCTTGGCTTACATGTACATGCCGCCGTTGACCTTCAGGACCTCGCCGGTGATGTAGGACGCCGCATCACTCGCGAGGAACACCACGGCCCCGGCGACCTCGTCCGGGTTGCCCAGGCGGGCCAGCGGAATGCCGCCGACCATCTTCTGGCGCAGCTCGTCGTCCAGATGCGACGTCATGTCCGTCGCGATGAAGCCCGGGGACACGGCATTGACCCGGATGTTGCGGCTGGCCAGCTCCTTGGCGACCGACTTGGTCATGCCGATAAGCCCCGCCTTGGCCGCCGAGTAGGCGGACTGACCCGGGTTGCCCATCTCCCCCACCACGGAGGTGATGTTGATGATGGCCCCGCTCTTCTGCTTCATCATCGGGCGGCTGGCGGCGCGGATGAGCGCGAAGGGACCCCGCAGGTTGGCATCCAGCTGCTTGTCCCAGTCCTCATCCTTGACGCGCATGACCAGGCCGTCCACCGCCAGGCCCGCGTTGTTCACGAGCACATCCAGCCGACCGTGCGTCTTGATGACGCCGTCCACGGCGCCGGCGCACGCGGCGGTGTCCAGCAGGTCGAAGCGGATGGCCTCCGCCTTCGCCCCCGCCTGCTGGAGCAGCCCCACGGTCTCCTGGGCGGCGGCCTCGTTGCCCACGTAGCTGATGACGACCGTGGACGCGCCCGCCTTCGCGAAGGCCAGCGCGACCGCCCGGCCGATGCCGCGCGAGCCGCCCGTGACCAGGACCACCTTCTCCTTGAAGCCGCTCATGCTGCCCCCAACGCGGCGAGCACCTTCTCCAGGGTCGCGGCGTTCTCGACGTTGAACGATTCGATGTCCTTGGTGATGCGCTTGATGAGGCCGCCCAGCACCTTGCCCGGCCCCAGCTCCACCACGTGCGTGACGCCGTGGGCCTTCAGCGCCTCCACGCACTCGATCCAGCGCACCGGCGCGCTCACCTGCGCCAGCAGCAGCGGCACCACGCGAGCGGCGTCCGAGTTGGGCGTGGCCTCCACGTTGCTGACCACCGGCACCTGGGGCGCGAGCACGCGCACGCCCGCGAGCACCTGCGCGAGCTTCGGCTTCACCGGATCCATCAGCGCGCAGTGGAAGGGCGCGGAGACGGGCAGCGGCATCACGCGCTTGGCCCCGGCCTCCTTGCACTTGAGGCCCGCGCGCTCCACCGCGGCCTTGTGGCCGGCGATGACGGTCTGCTCGGGCGAGTTGTAGTTGGCGGGCGACACGATCTCACCCTCCGCCGCGGCGTCGCAGGCGGCCTTCACCGCGTCCGGCGCGAGCCCCAGGATGGCCGCCATGGCGCCCACGTCCGCGGGCACCGCCTCCTGCATGAACGTGCCGCGAGCGCGCACCGCCCGCGCCGCGTCGCGCAGGTCCAGGGAGCCCGCGGCCACCAGCGCGGAGTACTCACCCAGCGAGTGCCCGGCGACGAACGCCGGGGCCGGGCCGCGCGTCTTGAACACCGCGTGCACCGCGGCCGACACCGTGAGGATGGCCGGCTGGGTGGTGGCGGTGAGCTTCAGCGCGTCCTCGGGACCCTCGAAGCAGGTGGTGGACAGCTTCTCGTTGAGCGCGTCATCCACGGCGTCGAAGACGGCGCGCGCTTCGGGGAACTGCTCGTAGAGGTCCTTGCCCATCCCCACGGCCTGGCTGCCCTGCCCGGGAAACACGAACGCGACCTTCGCCATGTTGCGGTCCTTCCTTGTGTCGTCCTGCCTACCAGCGCACCACCGCGCTGCCCCACGCCATGCCCGCGCCAATGGCCATCATCGCGATGACGTCGCCGCGTTTGAGGCGGCCGGCGCGCTGCGCCTCGTCCAGTGACATGGGCAGCGAGGCGGACGACGTGTTGCCGTACTTGTGCAGGTTGAGCCAGCATTTTTCACGCGGGATTTCCAGACGCTGCAGCACGGCTTCCAGGATTCGCAGGTTGGCCTGATGCGCGATGACGTGGTCCACCTGCCCCGGATTCATCCCGTGGGCCCCCAACGAAGCCTGGGTGGATTCCACCAGCGCACGCACGGCGAAGCGGAACACCTCCTTCCCGTTCATCTTGAGCTTGTGAAGATTTGCATCCACGTTGTCCGCGGTGACGGGGGTGCGCGAACCCCCTGCGGGGATGCAGAGCATGTCCGCCAGGGAGCCGTCGGTGCGCAGGCAGGTGGAGAGGATGCCGCGGGGCGCCATGGCGTCCGGGCCCTCCTCCGAAGCGGGTCCCGGGCCCAGCACCATCGCGCCCGCGCCGTCCCCGAAGAGGACGCAGGTGTTGCGGTCGCTCCAGTCCACCGCGCGGGTGAGCAGCTCCGCGCCCACGACGAGCGCCCGCTTCACCTGGCCCGAGCGCACGAATTGATCCGCCACGCTCAGGGCATACAGGGCCCCGGCGCACGCGGCGGACACGTCGAAGGCGAACGCGCGCCGCGCGCCCAGCTTCGCCTGCACCAGCGCGGCGCACGACGGCATGGGCATGTCCGGGGTGACGGTGCCCACGACGATGAGGTCCAGGTCTTCCGGAGCCACGCCGGCCATCTGGAGCGCCTGGAGGGACGCCTGCACGGCCAGGTCGCTCGTCGCCTCGTCCGGCGCGGCCTGACGGCGCTCCTGGATGCCGGTGCGCTCGCGGATCCACGCATCCGACGTGTCGACGAGCTGCTCCAGGTCCTGGTTGGTCAGGACGCGCGTGGGAGCATAGGAACCGGTACCGAGGATCTGGGTGCGTGACACGGGGGTTTCTCCGATGGGAAGCGCCGTCGGAGCCCGACACCGGGGCCACGCGCTCTAATCAGGAACCTCTTCCGTCTCCGCCTTCCTTCCCCGCGTGTGGGGAGGAAGCCAGGCAGCGGCATTGGCGATGCAGCGCGTCAGTTCCTCCTGCACCCCCGCGCGCACGTGCTGGAGCGCGGTGACGAGCGCGTTGTGGATGGCGCGAGGGGACGACCGGCCATGCGCGACGATGCCCACCCCCTGGAGTCCCAGGAGCGGGGCGCCGCCGTACTCGGCGTAGTCCATGACGCGGCGCAGGCCCGCGAGCGTGGGCTTGAGGAGCAGCGCTCCCAGCTTCTCCGGCAGGCCGCCGCGCTTCTCGATGGCCTGACGCAGCAGGCCGGTGATGCCCATGCCCACGCCCTCGGACGTCTTGAGGACGATGTTGCCGGTGAAGCCGTCGGTGACAACCACTTCCACGTCCCCGGAGAACAGGTCCTTGCCCTCCACGTAGCCCACGAAGTCCAGGTCCGAGCGCCGCAGGAGCGCGCTGGCGTCCCGCGTCAACTGCGTGCCCTTGGAGGCCTCCTCGCCGTTGGAGAGCACCGCCACGCGGGGGCGCTTCACGCCCAGGCGGGTGCGCAGGTAGGCCTCGCCGAGCACGGCGAACTGGGCCAGGTGCGAGGGGCGGCAGTCCACGTTGGCGCCCGCGTCGAGCAGCAGGCAGCGGCCGCCGCCCTTGAGGGCCGGGAACAGGGCCGCGATGGCCGGACGCTCCACGCCGGGGATGCGGCCCAGCGTCAACATGCCGCCGGCCATCACCGCGCCGGAGTTGCCGGCGGAGACCAGGGCGGACGCCTCCCCTTGCCGGACGAGCGCGAAGCCCACCCGGAGCGAGGAGTCCCGCTTGCGTCGGAACGCAGCGGTGGCGGGGTCGTCCATCTCCACCACTTCCGACGCGTGGTGGAGCTGGACGTTGGCGGGGGCACCGGCGCGCTCCAGGACGGGGCGTACACGCGTGGCGTCCCCGACCAGCACGAGTTCGTGCCCGGGATACGCTCGCGCGAACAGCACGCCCCCTTCCACGACGGCGTCAGGGGCGTGGTCGCCACCCATCGCGTCGAGGACGAGCCGCACCGGCGTCATCCGCCTTTCAACTACTCCGCGGCGGTCGCGATGACTTCACGGCCCCCGTAATTGCCACAGGCCGCGCAGGCGC
The DNA here is from genome assembly GCF_003612125.1 of Corallococcus praedator. Lineage (GTDB taxonomy): Bacteria > Myxococcota > Myxococcia > Myxococcales > Myxococcaceae > Corallococcus > Corallococcus praedator. The sequence continues at coordinate 1,047 of NZ_RAWI01000071.1, read as the reverse complement.
GGTGCGGCATCACGGGCTCCTTGCACTTGGAGCACTTGATGACCTGCACGGCGATCCGCAGGTTGTTGTTGCCCGCCCGACGACGGTCCCGGCGCATCTTCGACGTCCGCTTCTTGGGAACTCCCACGACTCACCTCGGCTTCGGACCCGTCCCCCCTCGCGACCTGCGAGGGGCATAGGGACCGTCAGTTCAGCTTGATGTTCATCAGCGGCGACAGTCGAGGGTCGGAGACCTTCGGCGTGCAGCCGCACTTCTTTTCATTGAGGTTCTGGCCGCACTGCGCGCAGAGCCCCTGGCAGTCTTCACGGCAGACCGCGCTCATCGGCAGGGCGAGCAATACCTGTTCTCGGACGATCGGATCCAGATCGATCGTCTTTCCGTCGAACACCTGCTCATCCGTATCGTTGATGGCGAAGGTGCCGCCGGACTCACCCTGGGCGCGCTCCTTCTTCTCCATGACCTTCTCGTCGTCGTCCTTGAAGTCATCCCCCCGGGCCAGGGACTCGGGCACCAGGTTGAGGGTGAAGGACACCGGGAGGGACATCTTCACGTCGGTGATGCAGCGCTTGCAGGGGGCGTTCACGTTGAGCGTGAAGCTGCCCTGCAGCAGCACGCCGCCGCTGAGCTTGCGCAGGGAGGCATGGAGCGTGGACGGTTCCGTCGCCTGGAAGCCGGTGTCATGACCCGACGCCGCGCCACCCAGGACGTCCGACAGGAGCCCAAGAGCGATGGGCTCATCGAGCTTCAGCCCCGCATCTTTGATTTGTTCAATCTTTACGAGCATCTACGAGGCGTCCCATCCAAAAGGGCGCGCAACATAGAGGGAGTCCCCCCGTCAGTCAACACGCCGGATTTTCACCACGAGCCCCGGGACGGTGCCAGCGCCCCGGATGGGCGGCGGCCTTCGTCGCGTGGATCCCTTCAACACCGCTCTGGTACGTTTCCTTCTGATGCGCACCCCCGCCCGACGTTGGCGGGGCGCACTCTGCGTCGCGGGACTCGGGCTGACGCTCGCCCTGCCGGCCCAGGCCCGTGCGCCCCTTCCC
>NZ_RAWI01000719.1 GCF_003612125.1 Corallococcus praedator | reverse complement strand
CCGTGGCCCCCGTGCCGCCGCCCACGGCGGTCGCGCCGCCCCCGGTGGCCGCCGCCGGGCCCGCGCCGGTGCGACCGTCCGGAGAGAAGGCGCCCCCGGTGCCGGCTCCGCCCGTCCATGTCGTGCCGTCGGCCCCGCAGTCTCCTCCGCCCGGGGTGGCGGTGGCCGCGCGTCCTCCGCCCACCGTGGGAACGCCCTCCGCGCCGGGGCCGGGCCTGACGCCCGGACAGCGCAAGGGGCTGGTGGTGGGCGGAATCGCCGTGGTCCTCGCGGGCCTGGCGCTGGTGTTCGTGATGCCCGGCGGGGGCGTGGAGGTGCGCAACGCCCAGGCCGGCGAGCGCGTCTACGTGTCCGGCGTGCTGCTGGCGGCGGACCGCTCCCTGCCGGAGGATCCGGGCGGGTGGCTCGTCTCCACCGCCGTGGACGGCCGGCTGCACCGCTTCGGAAAGGTGTCGAAGGCGGAGCACATCGACCTGCGCACGCTCGCGGATGCCGCCCCCCAGGCGGACGCCAAGGGCATGCTCAGCGTCACCGGCCCCGCGGGGTGCCGCGTGGCGCTGGGCTCCCAGGTGCTGGAGAGCGCGACGCCGCTCGTCAGCCCGATGCCCGCAGGCCGCGAGTTCGAGGTGCGCGTCACCTGCGGCGGCAAGCCCGACGTCGTCCGCTGGGTGATGGCCGTCCCGGGCCAGAGCGTCGCGCTCGACGTGCCCTGAGGCGTTCGTCGGCCTTTGGGCCTGGGGCTGCCTCCACGAGGCGCCCCCTTCCCCCGGAGGCCCGGCCTACAGCGTCCTCAACAGGTAGCGCTTGTAGTCGCCGTACCCCGGAAGGTCGCTGCCCAGCGAGCCGTCCACCTTCGCCTTGACGGTCAAGGTGCCCCCCGCCAATTCGAGCGTGTAGCCGGGGTCTTCCTTGTGGATGACGTGCACCGTCTTGATGCCGTCGCGCACCGCCTCCTTGCCGATGGCGTCACCGCAGACGGCCTTCAGGTCATCGATGAGCCGATCGAAGATGCCATTGGAGATCATCTGGATGGCGGCCACGGTGGTGAAGCTCGCCTCATCGAGGGTGACCTGGAGGTCCGCGCCGCCCGCGGCCGCCTTCAGCTCCTCCAGCTTCGGCGCGAAGGACTCTTCCTTGAACGCCGCCAGCTCCTTCCGTTCCGCGAGACCCATGGTGCCGTTGCTCCGTGATGTGTCCGGGCGGAAGTGCCCGACGCCCTGAGACCGTCCCGGAGGGGACCCCTGGCTGTCAACGCCCGGGAGCGAGGGGCGGCTGCGCGTCGTGAGGGGCCGGGTGGGGCGGCGCCCTCAGTCGTGGCTGCCCACGTGCAGGTCGCCATGGCGCACGCAGACCCAGTGGAAGGCACAGGAGCACGCCACCGCGCGTGCGTGCGTGCAGCAGCGGCCACCGAAGTGCTCCGGCAGGGGCTCCCGCTCGTGCGCGGGCGGCTCGGGCAGCTCGCGCGGCGCGCCCCGGCCGGAATCCGCGGGCACCTGGCCGCAGCAGCCCCTGGGGAGGCAGTCGGGACACAGGGACAGCTCGCAGTGCGCGCACCAGTCGAACACCTCTCCGGCGGTGCCACGGCGTTCACAACCTCCACAGGCGTCGAACATGGGCGTCCTCCAGGCTCACTGCGCACGAAGGTAGAGTAGGGGTCCGACATCACGCCCCGTGCGAGGGCGGGCTGCCACTTCGAGCAGGGTCGGCGACGAATGGTCGACGCTCGCGCCGCGCACCTTCCACGGGTGGACGTGACCCATGCGGTACGTCGGTCCGTGATCCCTTGCGGCGCTGGCCGGGGATTCGCATGGAACAGGGGTAGGCGAAGCGAGTTCCGGAAATCCGGGGAGGACTCAGCCATGCGCAGGCACCGCCGCATCATCGGAGTGTTCGGCTCCGGAACGAACGCCCACGAGGAGTGGGT
>NZ_RAWI01000718.1 GCF_003612125.1 Corallococcus praedator | reverse complement strand
GCCCGCCACCCTAAACCACCGCCCCACCCGCCGCACGGTTCCTGCGGCCGGCCCACGAGGCTAGGGTGGGCGCGAAACCTCCTGTCTGCCTTCGTGGAAACTCCATGCGCGCGCCTCCTGTCATCCGCCTCGTCGTGCTCTCCGCCTCCCTGTCCGCCCTTCCCTCGTGGGCCGTGGAGGACTGCCAGTTCAAGGGCGAATCCATCAACCTGGACAACGGCAACTCGACCGCGAAGCTCACCGGCACCGTGCGCTGCGTGGACCGGGACACGAAGAAGGAGACGCACACCGTCTCGTACCGCGACGGCAAGAAGGACGGCTGGGAGGTGCGCCGCTGGTCCGACGGCCGGGCCGTGGAGCAGGAGTACAAGGCCGACAAGCGACACGGCGGCTTCAAGCGCTACGAGGACGGCCGGCTGGTGGAGACCTCGACCTACGCCGACGACCATGAGCGTGGCGAAGGCCAGCGCTACCACCCCAACGGCAAGGTGGCCCATCGCTACGACCGGCAGCCGGACGACGCGAAGAGCACCTACGCGGACTACGACGAGACCGGGCGGCTGAAGGAGGCCGGGTGCGGCCTCCAGTCCTCGCGCGAGGCGGGCATCAAGGACTGCGTCTGGAAGGGCGCCTCGCCGCTGGTGTTCTTCCATGCGAACGGCCAGAAGCGATCCGTCATCCCCCTGAAGAACGGGCTGCGCGAGGGCGTGACGGAGACGTTCGACGCCCAGGGACAGCGCACCGGCACCTCCGCCTTCATCGCCGGCCTGCGCGACGGCGTGAGCACCGAGTACGTGGGAGGCGTTCCCCGCCGCGCCACGACGTACGCGAAGGGGCAGATGGAGGGCGATGAGACGGAGTACTTCAAGGACGGCGCGAAGAAGCTCGTCACCACCTGGAAGGGCCGCACGAAGCTCAAGCGCGTGGAGTACTTCCAGAACGGCGAGCGCAAGAGCGAGTTCGTCGTCACCGGCGAGCGCGCGGTGGAATCCCAGTTCGAGGACGACGGCTCGCTGCGCCAGCGGCAAGCCCTGGCCCTGGATGAAGGCAAGTACCGCTTCGAGCCCGACGGCGTGACGGAGTCCTTCTTCCCGGACGGGGGCGTGCAGTCGCGCGAGCACTACGTCCAGGGCCGCTCCGAAGGCCAGCGCCAGATCTGGGCCGAGAACGGCGTCCTCGTGGAGGACTCGCAGTGGACGAAAGACCGCGTCACCGCGCGCAAGCGCTGGAACCCGGACGGCGGACTCGTGGAGGACGACACCTTCTACGAGGACGGCTCGCGCAAGAAGAAGCCCTGAGCCTGCCCGCTCCCCACGTCTCCTTGACGGATGATGGTCGAAATATTACGACTATCATCCATCATGACCCAGAAGACGGAACAGAAGCAGAAGTCGCACGACGCCATCCTCGCGTCCGCCGCCACGTTGTTGTTGGAGCGGGGCATCCAGGCCAGCTCCATCATGGACGTGATGAAGGGGGCGGGGCTCACGGTGGGGGGCTTCTACGGGCACTTCGAGTCGAAGGAGCATCTGTTCACGGAGACCCTCCGGGGCACCGCCCGCACGGTGTGGAACAAGCTCTTGCACAAGGCGAAGGAGGACGCGCCGGACGCGCCCGCGCTGAAGGTGCTGGAGCGCTACCTGTCGCGCAAGCACCGCGACGCCGTCACGCCCACCTGTCCCCTGCCCAGCATCACCGCCGACGTGGCGCGCTCCGGGGAGCCCTACCGGGGCGCGCTGGAGTCGGAGCTGCAGCAGTTCGTCCAGTCGTACGCGGACCTGCTGGGCCCGAACGCGCGCCACCGGGAGAAGGCCCTGGCGGCCGTCGCGCTCATGTACGGCGCCCTGTCGCTGTCGCGCGCCATCCGGGGCACGAAGCTGTCGGATGACTTCCTGGAGGCCGCCAAGAAGTGGGGGGCGCAGCTGGTGGCGAAGGAGGACGCATGAGCGC
>NZ_RAWI01000717.1 GCF_003612125.1 Corallococcus praedator | reverse complement strand
CGGTGTCGCCCGCGTCGGGGGAGAGCCCCAGGCGGGCGGCGTCCTCGGCGGAGAGGGTCTGTCCCCCGTCGGTGGACTGGACGTCCAGCTCCACCGTGCGGGGCTCACTGGTGCCGGAAGGGACGCCCTGGGCGCGCGCGCCCGTGCCGGCGAGCAGCAGGAGGGCCGGGACCAGTCGGAGGGCACGGAGGGGGAACATGGGTGGCCGCTTCAACACCGGACCCCCTCGACACTGTCACCGCAGGCTTCCATGGGACTCCAATGAAGGCGTCCGGGCCGTCCCCCGGCCCTGGGTGGAAGACGGTCCGTGAACGTCATACGGGCCGGCCGGACGATTCCGGCAACGAAATCGGGTGAGAACGCTACGGGACCCCGGTCCCATGACGGCCTCTCCCCTCACGCCTCACGCCATTTCCACCGGCTCCGGCCACTCCGACCACGAGGGCGGGCGGGATGTGCACGCGTGCACGGCGGGATGCGCCCGCGGTGCCTGCCCCTGGAGTGGAGAACAGGGGGGTCGTTACAGTTTTTCAAGTCGAACGGAAGCCGCGGCCAAGGTTTCCCGAGGGAGGACGCATGCGCACGCCGAAGGATGAACTGCTGCTCCAGGCGATGGACCATGCGTTGTCATCACGGACGGTGGAGGCGGTGGAGACCTTGGCGGGGCTGTACCGGTTGCTGGATGTGGAGCGGGTGGCGGAGGACGAGAACTACGGCGTGTTCGCGACGGCGCTGTCGCGGAGGTTGGAGGGGGCGACGGGGGCGCTGCATCCGTACCGGGCCTCGGAGCTGGACGGAGGCGCGCCGCAGATCGACCTGTTCCGGCAGTTGATGAAGCACCTGCCCCTGGCCTCGACGGCGGACGCGGTGGCGAACACGCTGCTCCTGGAGTTCCTGCGGGGCCACGACGAGGCGACGCTGCTGGACGTGGGCATCGGCCAGGGGCGCCAGGAGTGCAACCTGCTGCGCGTGCTGGCGAAGGCGGGAGCGCTGCCGAAGCACCTGTCGGTGGTGGGCGTGGACCCCAGCGGGGCCAGCCTGCGGGAAGCGCACGGCGCGCTGAGGGCGGTGGCGGAGGAGGTGGGGCTGTCGCTGGAGTTCGTGGGGTTGGAGTCACCGGTGGAGGACCTGGACCCGGCGGTGTGGTCCGCGTTGCGAAGCGTGCGCCGGCCGCTGGTGGTGAACGCGGCGTTCGCGCTGCACCACGTGGTGGACGGGGCCTCCGAGCACGTCGAGCCGCGCGACGCGGTGCTCGCGAGCATTGCCTCGCTGGGGCCGGTGGGGGTGGTGTTGTGCGAGCCCAACGTGGACCACCACCGCGCCCCGGCGCGCGAGCGGCTGGCCAATGCGTGGCATCACTTCTCCCGCGTGTTCCAGTTGCTGGATACGCTGGAGGTGCCAGCGGGAGATCGCCGCGCCATCAAGCGGTTCTTCGGCCGGGAGGTGGATGACATCGTGGGTACGGTGAACGAGCGGGAGCGGTGCGAGCGCCACGAGACGGCGCTCGTCTGGTGGGAGCGGTTGCGCAAGGCGGGCTTCCGGCCGAGGGGCGCCATGGAGGCGGTGTGTCCGTCGGGCGTGCACCCGGCGGTGGGGCTGCGCGCGGAAGAGGGCACGGTGGGCATCACCTTCCGGAGCGACGTGCTGGTGGCGGTGCTGGCGGCGGTGCCCGGGGAGCGCTCATGAGCGACCTGGAGGCCCTGGCGCCGCGAGTGATTGCGCGCTGCCGTGAATTGAACGTGCGCGTGGTGTTGGCGGAGGCGTGCACGGGAGGGCTCATCACGGCGGCGCTGACGGACGTGCCGGGGGCGTCGGCGGTGGTGGAGCGCGGCTTCGTGCCGTACTCGAACGAGTCGAAGGGGGAGCAATTGGGGGTGCCGCTGGCGCTGTTGCGAGCGCACGGGTCGGTGAGCGCGGAGGCGGTGGGCGCGATGGTGGCGGGGGCGCTGGAGCGCTCGTGGGCGGACTGGGGCGTGGC
>NZ_RAWI01000716.1 GCF_003612125.1 Corallococcus praedator | reverse complement strand
CCTCCAGGCCCTGCCCCCCGACACCATCGCCCGCGAGGTGAAGGCCCGCTTCGGCCGCACCGCCGGCTCCGAAGGCGCCCTCTTCTCCGTGCCCCCATCCCGGGCGGAGGCCCCCGCCGCGCGCCCTTCGTGGCGCTTCCTGCCCATCCTGGTGCCGGTGCTCGCCGCCGCGACCCTGTTCGTCATCGCGCGGCCCCTGTCATCCACCGACGGGCGGGAGGCGCGGGACGCCTGGACGGAAGTGGGCGGCACCGGGGTCCTGGAACCCACCCGCAGCAAGGGACTCCAGCCTCGGCTCGACGTGCACCGGCAGGCCGCCGCCCGCACCGAACACCTCACCGACGGCGCCCAGGCCCAGGCCGGTGACGTGGTGCAGCTGTCGTACACCGCCGCCGGCAAGGCCCACGGCGTCATCCTCTCCGTGGACGGCCGGGGCGCAGTCACCGTGCACCTGCCCGACACCGGCCACGCGTCCGCCGCGCTGGAGCGCTCCGGTACGCACCTGCTGCCCCGCGCCTACGAACTGGACGACGCGCCCGCGTTCGAGCGCTTCTTCCTCATCACCGCCGACGCGCCCTTCGAACTGGACGGCGTGCTGTCCGCCGCGCGCGTCCTCGCCGCATCCCCCGAGGCGCGCACCGCGCCCCTGACCCTGCCCGTGGATCTGGCGCAGACGTCCTTCCTCCTGGAGAAGTCCCCCCGATGAGAGCGCCCGTCCTTGTCCTGCTGCTCTCGTTGCTGGTGGCGCCCCCGGTCCTCGCCGCCGAAGCCGTCGCCGTGCGCCGGCTGGCCCTGCTGGTGGGCGTCAACGATGGTGGTCCCGAACGCGTGAAGCTGCGCTACGCGGACACCGACGCGAGAGCCTTCTCCCAGGTGCTGTCGGAGCTGGGCGGCGTGCTGCCCCAGGACCGCGTGCTGCTCACGGACGTGGACCGCGCGGGCGTCCTGTCCGGCTTCGAGCGCATGCGCCAGCTCGCGGAGGGCGCGCGGGCCTCCGGGGCCCGGCGCGTGGAGGTGCTGCTCTACTACTCCGGCCACTCGGACGACGAGGGCCTGCTGCTCAAGGGCCAGCGCATGGACTACGGCGAGCTGCGCCGCGCGCTGCAGGGCCTGCCCGCGGACGTGCGCATCGCGGTGCTGGATTCGTGTGCGTCCGGCGCGTTCGCGCGTCGCAAGGGCGGCGTGGCCCGGCCCGCGTTCCTCGTGGACTCCGGCATCCAGGTGAAGGGCCACGCCATCCTCACCTCGTCCAGCGCGGATGAGGCGTCGCAGGAGTCGGATCGGCTGGGCGGCTCGTTCTTCACCCACCACCTGGTGTCCGGCCTGCGCGGCGCCGCGGATGTCACGCACGACGGCCGCGTCACCCTCACGGAGGCGTACCAGTTCGCCTTCCACGAAACGCTCGCGCGCACCGAGCGCACGCAGGGCGGCGCGCAGCACCCCAACTACGACATCGAGCTCGCGGGCACCGGCGACCTGGTGATGACCGACCTGCGCGCCACCACCGCGGGCCTGCTCCTCACCGAGCCGCTGGAGGGCCGGCTGTACGTGCGCGACGCGGTGGGCACGCTGGTGGTGGAGGTGCAGAAGGTGTCCGGCCGCTCCACCGAGCTGGGCCTCGCCCCCGGCGCCTACCGCGCGCGGCGCGAGCTGGGCGGCGGCGTGTCCGAAACGGCCTTCACGCTGAAGGAGGGCGTGCGCACGCCGCTGTCCCCCGGCGACTTCATGAGCGTGGGCAGCGAGGCCACCGTGATGCGCGGCGGCGCGGGCGGCATGGCGATGCCTGCGATGACACCGGGGGGCCGGGTGCGGCTGCCCGTGAACGTGAGCCTCATCCCGGCGGTGAGCACCAACCAGCTCCGGGCCGGCGACGCGCCGGTGGAGAATGTCTTCGCGGTGGGCGCCATCAACGGCGGCACGGCGCTGGGGGGCGGGCTGGCGCTGGGGCTCCTGGGCAACGTGTACGACGCGGAGGTGGAGGG
>NZ_RAWI01000715.1 GCF_003612125.1 Corallococcus praedator | reverse complement strand
TCGCGGTGCTGTTCGGCGTGTGGGGCGTGGTGTCGTTCAACCCGTTCACGCTGGTGATTGCCTTCTTCGTGTTGATGGGCGCGGAGGCCGAGTCCAAGCAGGTGCGGATGCGCGTGGCGCTGGAGCGCGTGAAGGTGGAGGCGATGATGACGCCCCGGGTGGTGGGCGTGGACCAGGACCTGTCCATGCTGGATGCGCAGTGGGCGCTTCGGCGCGAGCACGTGGCGATGCTGCCGGTGACGAGCGCGGGGCGGCCGGTGGGGCGCGTGACGTGGGCGGCGGTGCAGGCGCTGCCGGACGAGGAGCGCGCCGGGCGCATGGTGCGGGATGCGATGGAGGACGGGGTGGTGGCGGAGGTGGGCGAGGACGGGTGGACGGCGCTGCGGCGGATGGCGGAGGCGCGCGTGCCGCTGGTCGCGGTGGTGGACGCGGACGGGCTGCTCGCGGGCACGCTGGATTGGAATGATCTCCAACGGGGGATGACGCGGGCGGAGCAGGAGGCGGAGCGGACGGGGCCGCGCACAGGATGGCGGCGTGAGCGGCCGGCGTGAGGGGCCGTGAGCGAGTTCGCGGCGCTGATTGAAGCCGAGCGGGAGCCGCTGATGCGGCGCTGGACCGAGCGGCTCCAGGAGCACCTGTCTCCGCGGACGCGCTCCGAGCCCGAGCTGCGCGACCACATTCCGGACGTGCTCAGCGAACTCACCTCCTGTCTGCGACAGGGCAGCGTCCCGGCGAGCAATCCGACCGCTCGGGAGCACGGCCGCCAGCGCCACCGCCTCGGCTTCAACCTGAAGGTGCTCATCCACGAGTATGACCTCCTGCGCGGACTCATCCTGGACCTGGCGGAAGCGCACCGGCTGGCGGTGACGCTGCGCGAGGTGCGCGTCCTCTCCGACTTCTTCTCCGCCGCCATCTCCGAGGCGGTGTTGGAGCACCAGCAGCGCGGTGAAGCGCTGGTGGAGAGCGAGGCGCGCCTGCGCGTCGTCGTGGAGGGACTGGCCGCGGGCAGCTTCCGCTTGGACCTGGGCACCGGGGAGGGGGACGCGGACTCCCGCTTCCGGAGAATCCTCGGCCTGTCCGAAGAGGTGCCCTTCACTTTCGAGCAGGGGACCCGGGCCTGTCACCCGGCGGACCTGGCCCGGGTCCTCCATGCGTTCGAGGACGCCAAGGCGGGTCGCAACGGCGGCCAGTTCCAGGTCGAGCACCGGGTCCGGCCCTCGCTCCCGTTCCAGGACGTCCGGTGGGTGGAGGCTCGGGGACAAATCCTCTCCGGCCCGGATGGAAGCCCCGCGCGCCTCACCGGAACGGTCACGGACATCACCGCGCGCAAGCAGGCGGACGCGGAGCGCGAGAAGCTGCTGGCCGAGGTGGAGGCGGCGCGCAACCGGTTGCTCAGCCTCTTCGAGCACGCGCCCGCGTTCCTTGCCCTGTTGAGCGGGCCCGAGCACGTGTACGAGGCCATCAACCCGCCCTACCAACTGCACGTGGGCCGCGAGCGCAAGCTGCTCGGCCTTTCCGTCGCGCAGGCGCTGCCGGAGCTGGTGCCCCAGGGGTTCCTGCAACTGCTGGACGACGTCTACCGCACGGGCACGCCGCACATCGGGCGTGAGACCTTCATCCGCTTCGACCGGGACGGCCGGGGCGAGTTGGAGGACGCGTACGTCGACTTCGTCTACCAGCCGCTGCGGGACGCGCGGGGGCAGGTGGATGGCATCGTCGTCTTCGGCTTCGACATCACGGAGCCGGTGCAGGCGCGGCGTCGCGCGGAGGCCCTGGCGGAGAAGCTCCGGGCGAGTGAAGCCGAGCTGCGGCAGGTGACGGACGCGATTCCGCTGCTCGTCTCGCGGGTGACGGCGGATGAGCGCTACGGCTTCGCCAACAAGGCGTACGAGGACTGGTTCGGCCACACGCGAGAGGAGCTGCTCGGGCGCCCCGTCCGGGGAATCATCGGGGAGGCGGCCTATGCGGTGCTGGGGCCCTACGTG
>NZ_RAWI01000714.1 GCF_003612125.1 Corallococcus praedator | reverse complement strand
GGAGGGGTAGGACTGGAGATTCTCCAGGGTGGCCGGGAGGTGATCCTGTCAACGCTTCAGGGCTCGGGCTCCGTGACGGACTCGGTGGCGGGGTCCGGGGCGGGAAGCTGCTGGAGCATGCGCTGGGCGAGCTCATGCCTGCCGTTGAGGGCCACGGTCTCATCCAGCAGCGTCCGGGCCGTCGCCACATCGCCCTGGCGGAGGGCCAGGCGCGCGCCCAGGACGTAGGCACGCATGAGGGTGCGGTCCTGCGAGCGAAGCGTCTCCAGTTCCTTCGAAACGCTCTGGAGGGTGACCGAGGGCGACCCTGAGCTGAGGGCATACTCGGCGTGGGCGAGCAGGCTCCAGGCGGCGGAGAGCTCCGCCTGACGCAGACGCTGGGCGAGGGCCAGTGCGTCGGGGGCGCTCGTCACCGCGGCATAGAGGGCCTGGGCCTTCAGGCGCGCGGCCACGGTCGCGGCGGGTTCCACTTCGGGCGCGGCGCGCACGGAGCCCATCTGGGCATCGAGCTTCGAGCGGCGCGCGTCGATGGCCTCGCGCAGCGGCTCCTGTTCGCGCGCGAGCGCCTGCATCTGGGCGCGCAGCGCGTTCGCGCGGTTCTCCCAGTCCGCCGGGGTCCGGCGGGCGTTGACCGCATCAAGCTGCTTCTGGAGCTGCTCCGACTGGAGCCGCAGCCGGTCGAAGTCCGCGTTCAGGTCGGCCAGTTGCAGGGTGAGCGCCACGGCCAGCTCGGCCTGGACCTCGGCGTACTTCGGGTGGGTGGTGGCGAGGGACTGGAGGCTCTGGATGGCCTGTTCGCGCGAGGCCGCATCGTCGCGGCGAAGCAGCGCCACGGCGCGGTCCTTCTCCTCCACGGCCGCCGCGGGCATGGCGGTGTTGCGATCGCGGAAGGCGGGATACGCCAGGTAGCCTGCGAGCCCGATGCCCGCGAGCACCGCGAGCACGAGGAGCGCACGGGTCAGCGTGGAGGATGAGCCCTGCCCGGGCCCGTACTCGATCATCGCCGGTTCGGACTTCGAGGCCCCGAGCAGCTCCGGAGGCAGGGTCCCCGAGGGCTTGCGCTCGGCAAGGGGCCGCTCCAGTCCGCCGCCCAGCAACGACTCGCTTGAAACGGCGGGACGCGACGGGACGGTGCGCGCGAACGGCGCGGCATCGTCGGGCAATGGGAGGCTCGACGTCGGAGCGGAGGTCGCCCACGGCATGCTGTCGTGGCCCTCCGGAACGAGCTTGGGTCGGGGGCCCGAGGCGGACGACCACGGCTGATCCGGCGACTCCCCCGAGGGCGAGATGTCCCCGAAGGACCGGGGAGGAGCACGGGGAGCGGACGGCTCCGGCGGGCCGGACACCGCACCGAAGGCCCGGGTGGATCCGCCTGCTTCAGGGCCACCAGGAGGCGGGACCGGTGAATCCGAAACGGCCCCGAACGCCCGCGTGGCGCCAGTGGCTTCGTACGTCCCCGACGAGGAACCGGGCACCGCGCCAAACGCACGCGTCGCTCCGACCGGCTCGGACGATGAGCCCGGGACCGCGCCAAACGCCCGAGTCGAACCACTGGCCGCGTCGAACGCGCCCGAAGATGAAGGACCCGGCACCGCGCCAAACGCACGGGTGGATCCATTCGCTGATTCGAACGCACCGGAAGGCGAAGGGCTCGGCACCGCACCAAACGCACGGGTGGCCCCACTGGCTGCGTCGACCGCGCCAGACGTCGAAGAACCCGGGACCGCACCAAACGCCCGCGTTGCCCCACTGGCTGCGTCAACCGCACCGGAAGTTGAAGGGCCCGGCACCGCGCCAAACGCCCGGGTGGCTCCGACAGCCTCGGCCGCCGGAGAAGCAGCAGGACCCGGCACCGCGCCAAACGCCCGCGTCGCCCCGCCCGGCTCCGAGAGACTGAACGTCCCCGCAGGAGAGGCGGGGACGGCACCGAAGGCCTGCGTCGTACTCCCAGGTCCCTGCGGCCGCGCACCCAATCCCGCGCCCGACGACGGCCCCTGGGGGGCCCCAGGGG
>NZ_RAWI01000713.1 GCF_003612125.1 Corallococcus praedator | reverse complement strand
GGGGTGTGCCACGCGAGCACGTGGCGCGGCTGGGTGGGCTGGGCCCAGTCCACGTGGACGGCGCGGGCCTTCGTCTGCGCGGGCTCGGCGGGGATGGCGACGGTGGCCAGCTCGCGCTTCCAGTTGCCGTAGTGCTTCGTCACGGCCTCCAGCACCTGGGCATCGTCGAAGTCACCGACGATGAAGAGGGTGATGTTGGCGGGGGTGTACCAGCGCTCGAAGAAGGTGCGGCTGTACGCGTAGGCCTGCGGCATGGCCTTGATGTCGTCGTAGAAGCCGAGCGTGGTGTGCTGGTACGTGTGGCGGGTGAAGGCCGTCTTCGCCAGGGACTCCTCCATCTTGAGGTCCGGGGCGGCGGCGCTCTTGTGGTACTCGCCGAGCACCGCGAGCGCCTCCGTCTGGAAGGACGGCTCGGAGTACTCCAGGTGCTGGAAGCGGTCCGCCTCCAGCGCGATGAGCTGCGGCAGGCCGGCGGTGGGGCCGTAGGCCTGGTAGACGGTGATGTCGTCGGTGGTGAAGGCGTTGTCGTCGAAGCCGTAGCCGCCGAGGATGCGCTCGCGCTGACCCTCGGGGTTGGACTTCGTGCCCTTGAACATCATGTGTTCGAAGAAGTGGGCGAAGCCGGTGCGGCCCGGTTCCACCTCGTTGCGGGAGCCCACGCGCACGGAGGTGATGTACGCGACGATGCCGGGCGAGTTGAACGGCACGCGCACCACGGTGAGCCCGTTGGGCAGCTTCGTGGTCTTCAGCGTGTAGGGGAAGAAGCGGGAGGACTCCTGGGGCTGGGCGGAGGCCGGGAGGACCGGCGCCAGCATCAGCAGCAGGAGGGGCAACAGGCGGGGCATGCGCGAACCCTTTCGGTGCCGGGCCCGCCCATGTGCTCGCGAGCGCTCCCGGAAGTCGCGCGGGACGTTACGCCCAAGGTCGTGCTCCCAGGGGAGGGATTCTTCGGGCGAAGGCCGCGGTGTCCGCCAGCGTCACACGGAGATGACGATCTTCCCGAAGTGGCCGCCGGACTCCATGTAGCGCAGGGCCTCGCGGGCCTGCTCGAAGGGGAAGACGCGGTCGATGACGGGCTTCGTCTTCTGGGGCGTCATGGCGCGCAGCATGTCCTCGAACATGACGCGGCTGCCCACGTAGGTGCTCACGACGCGCAGATGCTTGCTGCCGGTGACGGCGTTGTCGGGCTTGCCCGGGGCGCCGGTGAGCAGTCCGATGAGCGCGATGTGGCCGCCCTCGCGGGTTGCCTTCACGGACTGGGGCAGCGTCGCGGCGCCGCCGACCTCCAGCACGTGGTCCACGCCCTGGCCGTCCGTGAGCGCGAGGACCTCCTTCGCCCAGTCCGGCGACTTCTTGTAGTTGACGAGCCCCTCCGCGCCGAGCTGCTTTGCCTTCGCCAGCTTGTCGTCGCTGCTGGAGGTGAGGATGACGCGGGCGCCGAGGATGCGGGCGAACTGGAGGGCGAAGATGGACACGCCACCGGTGCCCTGGGCGAGCACTGTCTGCCCGGGCTTGAGGCCACCCTGGGGGACGAGCGCGTTCCAGGTGGTGACCGCGGCGCAGGGGAGGGTGGCGCCCTCTTCGTAGGTGAGCCAGTCGGGCAGGAGCGCGAGCCCCTCGGCGTCCAGGCAGACGTATTGGGCGAGGACGCCGGGAACGCCGCCGCCGAGCGCATGGGCGACCTTCTCCGGGGTGCGCTCACCGTCGGTCCAGACCTGGAAGAACGTGGGGGCGACGCGGTTCCCGACCTTGACGCGGGTGACGCCGGAACCGACGGCGACGACTTCGCCCGCGCCGTCGGAGACGGGGATGACGGGGGGCTTGGTGCCCGGGTAGGTGCCCTTGGCGATGATGAGGTCCCGGTAGTTGAGGGACACGGCGTGGATGCGGACGAGCGCCTGGCCGGGGCCGGGTTGCGGCCGGGGCTTCTCGACGGGGACCCAGCCGTCGATGCCGGTGGTGTGCTGGAGCTCGTACGCCTTCATGGGGGTGACTCCGGGAGGGGAGAGGG
>NZ_RAWI01000712.1 GCF_003612125.1 Corallococcus praedator | reverse complement strand
CCCCAATCCGCCCCCCGAGGCGGACGACGACGGCGGTGACGACGAAGGCGACGAGGGCCCTGACGACGGGGATGCCTCCGCCGGAGGCCCCCAGCAGGGTGGCGCGCCCGGAAGCCCCGCCGGCCAGGGTGGCCGCCGCCGCCGCCGCCGTCGCCGTCGTCGTGGCGCGCAGGTGCACTTCACCCCGGAGGGCCAGGCCTACCGCATGCAGCCCGGCCCGGACGGCCAGCAGGTGCAGGTGTTCCTGACGCCCCAGGAGTTGGAGCAGTACAAGCAGCGTCAGGCCCAGCAGCAACAGCAGCAGCCCGCCGGCAACGCGCAGGCGCCGCAGCCGCAGGAAGCCCGCCCGCCGCAGCAGGAGGGCCGGCAGCAGCAGCCGCAGCACGAGCACCCCCGGCATCAGCGCGGGGGAGGCCAGCCCCAGCAGCAACAGCAGCAGAACCTGGCGCCGGTGGAAGGCGTGCTGGACACGGAGGCCAAGGGCCCCAACGCGTTCCTGCGTCAGGTGAAGCGCAACCTGCTGGCGTCGCCGGACGACCCGGAGCTGCCCAAGAACCTGGTGCAGAAGCTGCGCCTGCGTCAGGGCCAGTACCTGACGGCCTTCGCGCAGATGCGCGGCCACAAGGGCGTCATCCAGAAGGTGGACACGGTGGACGGGCGCCCGCTGGAGTCCGCGCCCCGGCTGCCCCACTTCGCGGACCTCACCTCCGTGGACCCCACCGAGCGGCTGAAGCTGGAGAACGGCCACAAGGAGATGGTCACGCGGGTGTTGGACCTCATCGCGCCCCTCGGCAAGGGCCAGCGCGCGCTCATCGTCGCCCCGCCGAAGACGGGCAAGACGATCATGCTCCAGCGCATCGCCCAGGCGGTCCTCAACAACCACCCGGAATGCCACGTCATGCTGGTGCTCATCGACGAGCGCCCCGAAGAAGTGACGGACATGCGCCGGAGCATCAAGGCGGAGGTCATCGCCTCCAGCTCCGACCGGCCCACGGGCGACCACCTCAAGGTGGCGGAGCTCGCGCTGGAGCGCGCCCGCCGGCTGGTGGAGGGCGGCAAGGACGTGGTCATCCTGCTGGACTCCATCACGCGGCTCGCGCGCGCCTACAACAAGGAGGTCGACAGCTCCGGCCGCACCATGACGGGCGGCGTGGACAGCCGCGCCCTGGAGCGCCCCAAGCGCATCTTCGGCGCCGCGCGCGCGACGGAGGAGGCGGGCTCGCTGACCATCATCGGCACGGCGCTCATCGACACCGGCAGCCGCATGGACGAGGTGATTTTCGAGGAGTTCAAGGGGACGGGTAACTCGGAAGTCACCCTGGACCGGCTGCTCGCGGAGAAGCGCGTCTTCCCGGCCATCAACATCCCCCAGTCCGGCACGCGCAAGGAGGAGAAGCTCTTCACCCTGCGCGAGTACGAGAAGGTGAAGAAGCTCCGCCAGATGCTCTTCGCCGTGAAGCCGGTGGAGGCCATGGAAGCGCTCGTCAAACGGCTCGGCCGGTACACCTACAACGACGAGTTCTTCGACGAGATGTAGCCCGTCTGCCCGCGCGGGGGTGGTGTGGCGAGCCCTGGATTGCGTAAGGTGTGCGCATGATTCAGGGCTCGGGCCGCTGCCACTACCACCCCGACCGCGCGGGCCTGGGCGTCTGCGTGGAGTGCCGCCGCGTCATCTGCCGCGAGTGCACCACGCAGTTTGAAGGCATCAACCGCTGCGCCAGCTGCCTGGACACGCGCCGCAAGGCGCTGGAGGGGCCGCCGCCCCGGCGTGAGTGGAGCGTCCTCAACGTGGTGCTGGCGCTGGTGGGCGCCGTCCTCTTGTGGGGCGGCGTCGTGCTCGCGGCCCACGTGGTGGGCTGAAAGACCATGGCCGTCTCCGCGCTCGAGTTGCGCCCCCGGGGTCCGGTGGCCTTGATGGATGCGGCGCTGCGGCTGTGCGCGCGCAACGCCGGCCTGTGGGCGCTCACCCTGCCCGGAGGCGCCGCGGTGGTGGCCGCGCTGCTGCACCTGGTGGACGCGGTGGACCACGGCCGCTCCCCCACCCTGCCCGC
>NZ_RAWI01000711.1 GCF_003612125.1 Corallococcus praedator | reverse complement strand
GGCCGCCCACCACCCCGGACGCGGGCGTGGCGGTGGCGGAGGACGACAAGGACCGGGACAGGGGCCGGGACTCCGGGCGGGATGAGCCCCGCGGCGGCCGGGGCAAGCGCGGCCGGGGCGAGGTGACGCTCTTCCTGGACGAGCCCGCGGAGGTGTTCCTCAACAACAAGCGGTTGGGGACCACGCCGCTGGTGAAGCGCGCGCTGCCGGTGGGTGCGACCGAGTTGATATTGGTGGGCGAGGACAAGAAGCGCCGCGTGCTCTCCGTGCCGGTGGAGGCGGGCAAGACGGTGCGCCTCAACCTCAAGCTGAAGGACCTGCCCGGCCGATGAATGAGAGGCAGGGTCGGAAGGGCTCCGCTATCCTTTCGGCCCATGGCGTTCTCCCTTGGCTTCCTGATGGACCCGCTCGAGAGCGTGCGGGTGGACCACGACACGACGTTCTCGCTGATGCTGGAGGCCCAGCGGCGCGGGCACGACGTCTACTACTTCGAGCAGGGGTGGCTGCGCTTCAACGGCCGGTGCGCTGAGGCGCGCATGCGCCGGGTGAAGGTGCGGCGCGAGCCCGGCCGGCACTTCGACGTGCTGCATGAAGAGGTGCGGCCCCTGTCGAAGCTGGACGTGCTCTTCCTGCGCAAGGATCCGCCGGTGGATGCGAACTATCTGCACGCGACCCAGCTGGTGGAGCTGTGTCCGGACCGCTCGCCGGTGTTCATCAACAACCCGTCCGGCATCCGCGACGCGAACGAGAAGCTCTTCACGCTGAACTTCCCGGACCTGATGCCGGAGACGCGCGTGACGAGCGAGCTGTCGGTGGTGATGGACTTCGCGGCCCAGAACGCGAAGGGCACCATCCTCAAGCCCATCGACGGGTTCGGCGGCAAGGGCATCCTGTTCCTGGCGCCGGGGGACCGCAACGCGCGCTCGATGGTGGAGCTGCTGACGCAGGGCGGGAAGGAGCCCATCCTCGCGCAGGCGTACGTGCCGGAGAGCCGCCTGGGCGACAAGCGCATCATCCTGGTGGACGGCGATCCGGTGGGCGCGGTGCTGCGCGTGCCGTCGGACGCGGACCACCGGGGCAACATGGCCGCGGGCGGCACGCCGATGAAGGCGGAGATCACCGCGCGCGACCTGCACATCTGCCAGCGCCTCAAGCCGGCGCTCCAGGAGAAGGGGCTCATCCTGGTGGGCATCGACGTGCTGGGCGACTACCTCACGGAGGTGAACGTCACCAGCCCCACGGGGCTCGTGGAAGCAAGCCACCTGGACCACGTCTCCTGCGAGGCGCGCGTGCTGGACGTGGCCGAGCGGATGCACGGCGCCCGCTAACGTGACGGCTTCCTCGGCTCCTTCGGCCGCACGGGACGATGAGACGCTGGACGCCATTGGCACCGCGGACGTGCGGGTGTTCCAGCGCCGCTCGGGCTACCGCTTCACGTTGGATGCGGTGCTGCTGGCGCACTTCGCGGCCACGGAGGGGCGGGAGCTGTCCGGGCCGGTGCTGGAGTTGGGCGCTGGCAGTGGCGTGGTGTCGCTGCTGCTGGTGAAGCAGTTCGGCGTCGAGGGACCGGTGGACGCGCTGGAGCTGCAGCCCGGGGTGCACGGGCGGCTCACGCGCGCGGTGTCGCTCAACGGGTGTGAAGGCCAGGTGCGGCCGGTGCTCGGGGACCTGCGGCAGGCGCGGACGCTGCTGGCATCCGGGGCCTATGGGCAGGTGGTGTCCAACCCGCCGTTCCGCCGGGCCCAGGCGGGGGTGGTGAGCCCGGACGAGGAGCGCGCCGTGTCCAAGTCGGAGGTGGCGTGTGACGCCGAGGCGGTGGTCGCCGCGGCCCGGCATGCGCTGCGTCCAGGCGGAGGCGTGAGCCTGGTGTATCCGGCGGCGCGGCTTGGAGAGGTGCTGGGGTTGCTCACGGGGGCGAGGCTGTTTCCCCGGGTGCTGCGCACGGTGCATGCGCACGTGGAGGCCCCGGCGACGCGCTTCCTGGTGCAGGCGCTGCGGGACCAGGACCGGGGACTGTCGGTGCGGCCGCCGTTGATCGTCCACGGGGCGGGGCCTGGG
>NZ_RAWI01000710.1 GCF_003612125.1 Corallococcus praedator | reverse complement strand
GTCATGGGCTCGGCCTCGGGCATGCGGAGGGCCTGAACGCCCATCCGTCCATCGAACTGTACCCCTGGAGGGGGCCCGGCGAAGGTGACCGGCGCGGCCCGGGGGGCTTCCGCCCGCGCCATCGCCGGGGGCGGCGAGGCGAAGGTGACCGGCGGGGCCTCCGTCCGCGCGGCGGGCTCGGCGCGCGCGGGCGTCGGCTCGGCGGCCACCGGCTCCACGGCGAAGGACTCCAGCGTGGACTCATTCAGCTGCGCGACTTGCGCCGCGGAGACGCTCCACGCGGACGCCGCGACCGCCTCGGCGACCTCCCGGTGCGACACAGGGGACACGGCGTCCGCATCCCAGGCGGACTCCTCCGCGGGCTGGGTCGCCGCGACGTTCCACGCGGGCGCGGCCTCCGGGGACTCGTGCTCCAGCCACGGCGCCGGCGGCGTCTCTTCCTCTTCGCGCCGCGCATCCGGGGACACCAGCGCGGACAGCGCGTGGGACACCGGCGAGAACGTCGGCGCCGTCACCGCCGGCAACCCCTGGGCGGCCTGGGGCGGCTGCGCGCGGGCGGAGGGCGCGTTGAGCGCGGCCTCGATGGCCTCGGCGGCGGAGGGACGCGGGGCGCGGCCGCGCTCGATGCGGGCGCGCACCTCCGCGGACAGGTCCGGCGACTCCGCGACGGGCGGCGGGGCTTCGGCGGCGGCCGCTTCCGTGGGTTCGGCCGGGTCGAGGGCGCCGGTGAACGCCCCCAGGCGGAGGCGCGGCTTCGCGCGGGACACGTTCTGTTCGAAGGCTTTCTTCATGGCGGAGTCTCAGCCGGCTTTCGTGGCGCCGCCGCTCTTGGGCGGAGCATGCGCGGCCACCAGGCGCGGCAGCACGTTGTCGAGCATGGCCTGGATGTCGGTGGCCCCCTTGGACGTCGGATCCGCCACGAACACCGGGCGGCCCTCGCTGGAGGCCTGCGCGAACTTGGTGCACTGCCGGATGATGGTGGGCAGCAGGTACTCCGGGTAGTGCGTCTGGAGGGCTTCCAGCGCCTCCTTCGCCAGCTTGAAGGTGGCGTTGAAGGAGTTCACCACGATGAACACGTGGTCCAGCACGTGGTTCAGGTCCTCCTCCAGGCTCTGCACCGTTTCGAAGAGCAGCTTCAGGCCGTGGAAGGAGAGGAAGTCCGCGAGCACCGGCACGAACAGGTCGTTCGCGGCCATCAGCGCGTTGAGGTTCAGCAGGCCGAAGGACGGCGGCGCGTCGAAGACGATGAAGTCGTACTGCGCCTCCACGTCCTTGAGCGCGTTGCGCAGCTTGAACTCACGGCCCGCCATGGGCATCAGCGCCAGGTCCACCGTGGACATGCTCAGGTTGGACGGGATGAAGTCCAGGTTGGGCAGCATGGACTTCTGCACCACCTGGATGAGCGGCGTCTTGCGCACCAGCACGTCCAGGAGCGTCTTCTCGAAGTCCTCGCCCTCGTAGCCCAGGCACTTGGTGGCGTGGCCCTGGCTGTCCAGGTCGATGAGGAGCACCGCGTAGCCCAGCTCCGCCAGGCGCCACGCGTAGGAGGTGGACAGCGACGTCTTGCCGGTGCCGCCCTTGAAGTTGAGGAAGAGCTGGCGGCGGTGGCCCGCGCTGGGCGGGAAGCGGTTGAGCGTCGTGCGCAGCTCCCACACGTCGTCGGGGCCGTAGCTGTCCTTGCGCAGCTCCGCGGGGATGCCCTTCGGAGTCACGCCGAGCATCTCGGCCACCTGCTTCGAGCTGTACGTCGGCGCTTCCATGAACGACCCTTCGGATGACGTGTGAGGCCCGGCCGATGCACCTTGCCTCAAGCGGCGAAGTATTTGTGCCCCCTTCGCACGATGGCCCCTCGGGCCACCAGCAGGGCAACAGCCTCCTGGGCCAGCTCCGCCGGAGCGGACAGCCCGGCCGTCAGCTCAGGGAGCGAGCGCCCCCGGACGGCGACCCGCACCTCCTGCAACATCGCCCCACACAGCGCCTCCACGGGGGACGGGCCCCGGCGCGGGGGAACCGGCGGAGTGACGGGACTGTCTCTTATACCCATCTGACGCTGCCGACGAACCCTAGGG
>NZ_RAWI01000070.1 GCF_003612125.1 Corallococcus praedator | reverse complement strand
CCCCAAATCCGCCCCATGGCGCCCGCCCCCTGCTCCACCGTCAAGCGAGGAGCCGGGTGCGGGTCCTTCCTCCCCGGGCCTACGAACGCATCGCGGGTTTGTGCCCCTCGAAGAGCATGTAGGCGCAGTTCACGAGCGCCAGGTGGCTGAACGCCTGGGGGAAGTTGCCCAACTGCCTGCGCTCACGGGGCAGGTACTCCTCGGCGAGCAGGCCCACGTCGTTGCACAGCCCCACCAGCTTGGCGAAGAGCTTCCGCGCGTCCTCGGTCCGCCCCATGAGCTGGTAGGTGTCCGCGAGCCAGAAGGAGCAGGCGAGGAAGGCGCCCTCCTCGCCGGAGAGCCCATCGACGCTGTCCTCCGTCCGGTAGCGCAGCACCAGCCCTTCCGGCATCAGCTCCTGCTCGATGGCCCGCACCGTTCCGGCGACGCGGGGATCCCCCGGCGGGAGGAACCCGCTCATGGGGATGGCGAGCAGGCTCGCATCCACTGCCTTGGAGCCGTAGTACTGCGTGAACGTGTTGCGCTGGGCGTCGTAGCCCTTGCTGCACACCTCGTCGAAGATGGTCTGCCGCAGCTCCACCCACGGCGCCTTGTCCTCCTTCAAGCCGAACTCGTCGATGGCGCTCAGCCAGCGATCGATGACGACCCACGCCGACACCTTGGAGGCGGTGAACGAGTGCTCCGGCCCCCGCATCTCCCAGATGCCATGGTCTGGCTCCATCCAGACCTCGGACACCCGCGTCGCGAGCGTCTTGAGTGCCTTCTCGCCGCGCGCGGGCAGCCGGCCCAGCAGCTTCGCGTGGATGTAGAGGGCCGCGGCGAACTCGCCGAGGACGTCGAGCTGGAACTGCGAATAGGCACCGTTGCCGATGCGCACGGGGCGTGCCCCTTCGTATCCTCCCAGCCAGTCCAGTGAGACCTCGGTGAGGCGCCGCTCGCCCCGGATGCCATACATGATCTGCAACTGGCCCGGAGCGCCTCCGATGGCGTTCTCCAACCAGTCGGCGAACGCACTCGCCTCGTCCATGAGGTCGGCGCGCATGAGCGCGTTCAACGTCAGGACCGAGTCGCGAATCCAGCAGAACCGGTAGTCCCAGTTGCGATCCCCTCCCGGTGTCTCCGGGAGCCCGAAGGTGGGCGCGGCGACGAGCGCCCCCGACGGACGGAAGCTGCACGCCTTGAGGGTGAGCAGCGAGCGCACGACCACGTCCTGGTACTCGGCGGGCAATTGGATCCGCGAGGCCCAGTCCTCCCAGAAGTCCTGCGCCTCACGCAGGGCGACCTCCGGATCAAGCGGCGCGGGGATCTCCGCGTAGGGCCGGGCCCAGGAGAGCACGAAGGGAATCCGCTGGCCTGCCTGGACCGTGAACTCGGATTCGAACGGAGGAGGCGCCTCGCCAGCGCCGCCTCGCAGGTAGAGCGCATCCGGGCCGGCGACGGCGGCGGAGGATCCATCCCGCCGGCTCACCAGCGGAACGGTGAAGCCGTTGGCGAACCGGGGGCGCAGCTCGGAGCGCATCGTCACCGTGCCCCGGACTCCCTCCACCCACCGCACCACGTGGGGACCCTCCTTCCGGATGGGCATGAAGTCCACGACACGGACCGTGCCCGATTCGGTCACGAACTCCGTCTCCAGGATGAGGCTCTTGCCACGGTAGCGGCGTCGCACCTCGCGCACGGGCGTCTTCGGAGCCAGCTTCCACCGCCCGTTTTCAGGGGTTCCGAGCAGCGACGTGAAGCACGCATCCGAGTCGAAATCCGGGAGGCAGAGAAAGTCGATGGACCCGTCCCGGGCCACGAGCGCGGCCGTGTGCAGGTCGCCTAGGAGCGCGTGGTCCTCGATGAGCAGACCGGGTTCCGCCTGGGTCTCGCTTCCCCACCCGGTCCTGGGCGCTTGCTTTGTCTGAAAGGTCTCTGTCGAAGTCGAAGCCATTCATTCCTCCGGGCTGATGGGGTGTTTCCCTGGGAAAGGTAGGCCCCCACACGGAGGGTGCAATGCGCGACGAGGGCCCGCAGTCGCGAAGCCCCTTCACGCGAGCGGTGGAGCGCTGACGACGGAGGCCGGGCTCCACCTGTCGCCTGGCGCCCGCCTGAGACCTCCCTCCCCCCCGACTCCACGCACGGGGGAAGGGCCTGCCTGCCGCTAGAACGTCTCGCCTACCACCAGCGTGACGGGGCCGAGGCTCTGCACGATGTAGCGGTTGCGTGTGCCCACCTGGATGACGCTCTTCAGCCGCGTCCGAGGCCTGGGGCGAAGCGCGCTCGCCCAGGATGAACGCCGCGTAGCGCGTGTAGGCCTTGTGAAGCGTGCCGCCGCCCGGGCCCGCAGGCGCGAGCGGGCAGAACCCATCCATCGTGAATCCAGCGTCATGTCCGTTCCAATCGAGAAGAGTGACCCTCACGTCAAAGGCGATGACTCAGGTCCCGTCGATGAGCCGGTTCGCCAGGTCCGGGCTGAACTGTCCGGCGGGCGTGCCCGGGGCGATGCCGCAGTTGCCATCCGAGTCTCCCGGCACCTTCACCCAGAGCAGCATCTCCGCGCCGCCGCCCGTCTGCGAGGGCGTGCCCAGCTTGCGGCCCGCCGGGTTGCACCACTCCCCGTTGGAGCCATTGCCGTTGCGGCTGGTGTCCACGACGAACTGCCGGGTGTAGCCATAGCGGCTGGAGAGCGCGGCGTTGACCGCGTTGCCATACGTGGCGGACTCACCGGCGGCGTAGAAGTTGGAGACGTTGAGGGAGAAGCCGCGCACGTTGCGCGCGCCCGCGGACTCCAGCCGCTGCGCCATCGTGTCGGCGCCAATCCACCGCGCGTTGCCGCCGTCCAGGTACGCCCAGGTGTTGGGCGCGCGGTCGCGGAACTGCTCGGAGGCGTAGCGCAGCAGGCCCAGCCGCGTCTGGCGTTCGGCATCGTTGGGGAGGCAGTCGAGCTGCGCGACGGCGTCCGGCTCGATGATGACGACCGCGGGCCGGCTGCCGAGCCCCGCCGCGAAGGCGGAGATCCACGAGCGGTACGCGTCCGCGCTGCCCGCCCCGCCGCCGGAGTGGCTGCCGCAGTCGCGGCCCGGGATGTTGTAGGCCACCAGCACCGGCAGCTTGTCCGCCGCGTCCGCCGCGCCGACGAAGCTGGACACCGCCTGGGTGATGTCGCCGCTCCAGTTGCCGAACCAGCGCGCCATCGGCTTGCTGGCGATGGAGGCATTGATGCGCGACGCGCGGCCGTCACCACCGTTGGCGCGCACCCAGACCGCCGGGTTGGAGTCGGGGTCCACGTAGAAGCCGCTCGTCATCGCCACCGGACCGGAGCCGGGGGAGCCGCTCTCCGTGGTGAGCGACACGTCATCCAGCCGCACCGTGACGGCGTTGGCCCGTCCGCCCAGTTGGAACGTCACCTGCCCCACGCCCGTGGACAGCGAGGACGTGAACGGGAAGGTGAAGCGCCGCGACGTGCCATCCAGCGTGAAGGACTGGGTGAGCGTCGCCGCGTAGGGCGCGGCGTCCTGCTGCACCGTCACGCGCGCGGTGATGGCCGCGGTGGCCGTGGCGGTGAAGGCCAGCGTGTACGCCCGGCCGCTCACCAGCGTCAGGCCGCTCTGCCCCACGATGGCGTCCCACGCGTTGGCCGTGTTCGCCGCCACGTCCACGCGCCACTGGTTGCTCTCCACGCGAGACTGCGTGCTGGCGTTGTTCCACCACGGCGCCGTGGTGCCGTTGTTGAAGCCGCCGTTGGCCAGCAGCTCCGTGAGCGCCGCCTCCTGCGTGGACACCCCAGCTTCTGCCGGAACTTCAGGCGCGGGCCCACAGGACGCGAGCAGCGAGACCAACGGAAGCGACAACCAGCACAGCAGACCAGGGGAACGCATGAACGGACTCCTCGACACGGGGGAGTGCCATTCATGCGGAGGCTCGAACCGGGAAACAATGCTTTTCTGTTATTCCAGAACTGTCCGAAATTTTCCCTGGATGTGGCGGCAGCCAGGCCTCAGCGCTCGCGGACCACCGCCACCGTCGTGAGGCTTCCGCCCTGCGACATGTTGAGCATCGCCCCGGGGGCCAGCCGCACCAGGAAGCCCTCCGGGCGGCCGTCCTCCCAGAGGAACGGGTTGAGGTCCGAGTGCAGCGCTTCGTGTCGCACCTGCCCGCCGTCGAACACGGGATACGGCGCCTTCACCAGCTCCAGGCGCTCCTGCACGACCCAGGTCTCCTCCAGGGCCTGCTTGAGCGTGGCGCTCCAGGTGTCCGCGTCCGTGTTCCAGCCCAGGGTGACGCCCTGGCCTCCGTAGTTGAAGGCGGGCTTGAGCACCAGGTGCTCGCGGTGCCCGGCCACGTACGACAGCAGGTCCACGGAGGCGCCGTCGCGGAGGGTCTTCCCGTCGCGCACCACGCGCGTCCAGGGGATGTGGCGTTGGATGAGTCCGTCCTGCGCCGCGCCGAACGCGCCCTCGTCCGCCATGCGGCTCAGGGTCGCGAAGAGCGTCTTGTTGCGCAGCGTGGTGCTGCGGAACAACCCGTTCATGAAGTTCGCCGAGCCGTCGGTGATGGCGCGCATGACCGGATGGTCCGGACCGCAGCCCATCATCAGCCCACCGAAGCCGATGGAGGAGATGAAGGTGATGACGTCCACCGGGAAGTCCCCCACGCGCAGCACGCCGTCCGCGTACGTCCAGTCATCCTCGGAGGTGACGATGCGCAGGTCCCAGCCGTTCTCCTTCAGGTACTGCTGGTACACCACCTCTTCGTCGGCGTCGTCCGGCCCGGGAGGCCCGAAGAGCGCCAGGGTCGGCGGGCCGCTGCGTCCGGCGCGCGCCTTGAGGGCGTTGAGGGATGTGACCAGGTTGGGCGCCGTCGCGGGACGGACGACCTCGTAGCGCTTCGAGAAGGCCTCCATCACCGCCGAGGTGTCGAACGCCTCCCCCATGCTGTGGGAGTTGATGGGACCGCCCGGGTAGGGATTGAACTCGATGAAGCGCAGGACGCCGTCCGCGCCGACGAAGCCATCCAACCGGCCGATGACGCCCAGCCCCGGGCGCTGGCCGTCCACCGGGATCATCATCTCCTCCCACCCCTGGGGGTAGAGCGACTCGCGGAAGGCCGCGTCCCCGGCGGCGCGCCAGGCCACCGCCTCCAGGGCCTGCCCCACCGCGCGCGCGGCGCGCTGGATGTCCGCGTGCTGCTCCGGCGTGACGAAGTACGGGCGCAGCGACCGGTACAACACGCGCCCTCCCAGCGTGACGCCCTTGGACTCGGCGGCCTGCTGGAGGTGTTCGTGCGTGCGGCGCAGCACGTCCCCCTGGAGCAGGTCGTCGTAGAAGGAGATGGCGTCGGACAAGGGTGCGCGGGACATGGGGTGACTCCGGAAGGGGTGGAGAAAAGACGTTGCGTCAGGGGCCCTGCGGACCGGGGCTGGAGTTGCCGCCGTCGGTGACGTAGCGCCACTGCCCGTCCGCCTGTCGGCGCCACACGGTGAGGTACTTCACGTGTTCGATCTCCGGCTTGCCCTGCGCGTCCTTGCCGCTGGAGACCGCGCGGCCCACCGTGTACGCGAGGTCTCCCGACGCCGCCGCGTCCCCCAATACCGGCTCCCAGCGCAGGTCGATCTGATCCAACGTGAACGGCGCGTACGCCTTCGCGATGGTGTCCTGGCCGAAGAGGCCGGCCGCCCCGCCCAGCAGCACCGCGTCCTCCGCGGCGTAGGCGCCGAAGGCCTTGCCCATGCCCTCCTGGACGGACATCGCGGAGAAGGCGGTGTCCGCGGCCTTCGCCTCCGCGAGCACCACGTCCTTCGGCACCGTGCGCGGCGCGGCCGCGGGCAGCGTGTGCGACGTGGAGAAGCCCGCCGGCGGCGTCATGGGCGTCTTCGCCGCGTTGCGCACCGTCACCGCCACCCGCCACTGGCCGTCCGGCTGCCGCCGCCAGGTGGAGATGTAGCGCCCCATCGCCTTCGCCGTCGCGCCGTCCGCGTCCACCGTGGACGTGCCCACCGAATAGCCCAGCGTCCCGTCCGCGCTCACGTCCCAGCGCACCGGCTCCCAGTGCACCGTGCCGCCCTCCTCCAGGGGGTGGGTCGCCAGCCAGGCGCGGATGGCCTCCCGGCCCTTGAGCGCGTAGGAGCCCTCCACCAGCATCACCGCGTCGTCCGCGAGGAACTCCGCGAACCCCTGCGCGCTGCCCGCCTTCGCGCTCGCGTCGGACATCGCCTGGTCCGCGGCCCGCAGCCCGCTGCGCGCGTCGGAAACCGACAGTGACGCTGAACGCGATGCGGCGTCCACGCCAGCCCCCGCGCCGCCCGCCCCACTGCATCCCATCGCGCCCAAAGACGCCGTGACGAGCGCTCCCGCGAACATCCGGTTCATGTGCTTATTCCCTTTCGAGCCCTGGACAGCCAGTGAATCAAGACCTGCTGGACTACCTTGCTTCGCTACCCGTTACACGCAATCGTGACTCATCCATGATGCTTTACGATGAGAGCAACGTCTCCGAGTGCTCCTGGCCGGAGACTCCCGCGGGACGGCTCGCCCGAGACTATTTCGTTCCATTGATGAAACATGGAACGACGGCCTATTTTTCCGACCGCACCACACTGCGATTGGTGGCAATGGATGACCTGGTCATCCCGTTGGCCGTCAACGCTTCGGAATACGACAACTCCGCACTGCTCTCCACCTTCGCGCGCTACATCAGCCTCCAACTGGCGGCGGTGACGGCGGAGATGTGGGGCGCGGCGCGCGCGGTGGCGGTGCGCGGGGCCATCCGGACATTGGGCGCGATGCTCAAGGCGGCGCGCATCGACCGGTGCGTGTACGTGGACCACTGGCTGGTGCTGCGCAACCTCAACGCGCACCTGACGGAGGACCAGGTGGCGCGCCTCACCGACTTCCTGGTGGAGCGCTTTCCCGGGCACGCCATCGTCTTCACGCTCACGCCGCTCACGCACGCGCCGCTGCTGAACCTGCTGGGCGCGCGGGGCTATGACTTCGTCTACGGGTTGCACACCCGGATGATGCTGCCCACGCAGGCGGAGGGGAACCGGCAGGTGCGGGAGAACCGCCGCCGGGATTCGCGCCTGCTGGAGGCCGCCGGCTACCGGCTGGTGGACGGACGGGAGGTGCCCGGCTGCGCGCCCCGGCTGGTGGAGCTGTATCGCGCGCTCAACGGGGAGAAGTACCGCACGAACCTCCAGTACACGGAGGAGTTCTTCGCGTGGACGCTGCGCGAGGGCATCCTCAAGTACACGCTCGCGGTGAAGGACGGGCGCGTGGACGGGTTCTACGGCCACCACGTCCACGACGACGTGCTCTTCTCTCCGGTGTTCGGCTACGACGTGGCCCTGCCCCAGGAGCTGGGCCTGTACCGCGGGCTCGTCTACCAGCTCATGCAGGACGGGGTGGATGCGGGCCAGACGGTGGAGCTGGGCGCGGGCGCGGACCCCTTCAAGAGCCTGCGCGGCGCCATTCCCATCCCCCGCTGGAACGCCGTCCACACCCGCCACCTCTCCTCGTTCCGTCAGGGCGCGTGGCGCATGCTGCGCCGCTTCGCCAACGACGCCCTCCGCCCGGCCTCGCGCGGCATGATGCGCAAGCTGGATGGTGAGGACGTGAAGGGCTTCGACCCGCTGTCGCTGCCCTTCACGCCGCCCACGGGCCAGACGCCGCAGGAGGCCTCGCGCTCGCTGCGCCAGCAGGTGGACGCGCTGGAGCAGGCCCTGGAGGCCGCGGCCGGGCTGGAATCCGAAGCGAGGCTGCGCGCCCTGGCGCCGCTGTCCCAGACGCTGCACAACTGGCCTCAGCCCGTGCCCCGTGTGGTCGCGCTGCGCGAGCGGCTGACCCGGCTGGAGCAGGAGGCCCGCCGCAAGCCCGCGCGCGCCACGGCGGACACCCAGGTGGCTCCCGCCGAGCACGCCCGCCAACTGCTGGAGGGCGCGGCGCGGCTGGGGGACACGTCGCTCATCGCCGCGCACCTGGGAGAGGCGTCCGCGCAGCACCTCAAGGCGGTCGTGGAGTCCCTGCGGCAGGCCGCCGGGTGCGTGGGCGTGGTGCTCACCGCCACGCGCGGCGACAAGGTGGTGCTGGTGACGGCCGCCAGCGTCGCGCTGCGGGACCAGGGCCTGGACGCGGGCCAGCTCATGGCCCAGGTCGCGCCCTGCGTGGACGGCAAGGGCGGAGGCTCCGCCGAGGTGGCGTGGGGCGGAGGTTCGCGGGCGGAGGGCATCGACGCGGCGCTCGCCGCCGCGCGCAGCTACGTGCAGTCCAGGCGGACGCCTGGAGAGCGCTCATGATCCTCTACGACGCCTCCACCATCGCGACCGCGCCCTTCCCCGACACGGAGGAGGGCCGCGCGGCGAAGAGCTTCCTCGTGCCGCTGTTCCAGCGCGGGCCGGAGGCCTGGTTCGAGGACCGGGCCCGCATGCTGCTGCTGGGGATGGACGACCTGCTCATCCCGCTGTCCCTCACCGACGGGTCCTGGAACAACTCGTACCTGTTCTCGATGTACGCGCGCTACATCGCCAGCCAGCGCAACGCCATCAAGACGGGCAACTGGAAGCCGCTCGCGGGCTTCACCGCCAGCAGCGCGCTGTGGGGCGTGGGCGCGGTGATGAAGGCCACGCGGCTGGACAAGGTCATCCAGGTAGACACCTGGCCCAGCATGCGCAACATGGGCGCGAACCTGACGGCGGATCAGGCGCGGCGGCTGACGGAGTTCCTCACCACGCGCTTCCCGGACCACGCGCTCGTCTTCATGGCGCTGAACCCGGCCACGCACTCGCCCCTCTTGAACAACCTGAAGGGGCAGGGCTACGCGTTCTCATACATGACGCACACGCGCATGCTGCTGCCCGCCGGCCTGGACCCCGGCGCGAGCGCGCGCAAGCTGCGACGGCGCGACGCGCGCATGACGGAGACGTCCGGCTACCAGGTGCTGGACGGCAGGGACGTGCCCGGCTGCGCCCCCAGGCTCGCGGAGCTGTACCGGATGCTGAACCGCGAGAAGTACATGACCAACCCGCCCAACACGCAGGCCTTCTTCGAGGACCTGCTCCAGGGCACGCGCATCCCGCTGCGCCTGCTGGTCAAGGACGGCCGGGTGGACGCCTTCTACGGCATCTCCGTGAAGGACGAGGTCCTCTACTCGCCCGTGTCCGGCTACGACCTGACGCTGCCACAGGACGTGGGCCTGTACCGGATGCTCAACAGCCTGCTGATGATGGAGGCGTTCGACCGGGGCATCGCCATCGAGACCGGCGGCGGGTCGGATCCCTTCAAGAGCCTGCGCGGGGACCGGCCCCTGCCCCGCTACAACGCCGTGTACCTGCGCCACCTGCCCTCGTACCGGCACATCGCGTGGCGGCTCGTGGACAAGCTGGGCAACGAGTCGCTGCTGGGCTTCAGCCGCAAGCGCCTGCGCGAGGTGGACGGCGAGGCGAACGTGGTGGGCTTCGACGGCATCCCGGAGACCTTCGCGCCGCCCTTCCTGTCGCCTCGCGAATCGGTGGCGCTGCTGAACCGGGAACTGGAGTCGCTGGAGCGCGACGTGGAAGCGACCGCGAACCTCACGGGCAAGGAGCGCACGCGGCACGTGGTCGCGCTCCACAAGCGGCTGGAGGAGGAGCAGCTTCCGCGTCCCCGCGTCGCCCGGCTGCGCGAGCGACTGAAGCAGTTGGAGCACGACTCTCAGACCGACAAGAAACAGCGCAAGAAGGGCCCGAAGGACGACCCGCGCGCGGACGTGGCGCGCCACCTGCTGGAGGCCGCCACCACCGTGGGAGGCACCACGGTGGTGTGCCACCACCTGGGAGAAGCCCCCGAGCATCCGCCCCGCACGCTGGCGGAGCTGCTCGGCAAGGCGTCCACGCCCACCGCGGTGGTGCTGACGGCCACGCGCGGCGGCACCGTGGAGTTCGCCACCGCGGCGACGCCGCAGCTCGTGGCGCTCGGCGTGGATGCCAGCGCGCTGCTCACGCAACTGACGGCGGATGGTCCACCCCAGGGGGGCGCTGAGCTGGCGTGGGCGGAAGGCTCCCATCCCGAAGACATCACCGGCGCCCTGGAGCGGGCCCGGGGTTTCCTCCAGACGCGGCTCACCGCTCCCTCGTAGCCCGCGGTCCATCGCATCCGCAGCGCACAACCCCCGCGACCGGCGACCCCGGCGCGCGCAGCGAGGTACGTCCGACATGGCTCAGACCCCGGAAGAGAATCGCGCGAAGCTGGCCCGGCTGCTGCGGGAGAAGGCCCGCAAGCCGCGTCAGGCGCCGCCCTCGTTCTCCCAGGAGCGGATGTGGTTCCTGGACCAGTGGAGCCCCGGCAGCGCGCTGTTCAACATGCCCGCGGTGGTGCGGCTCACCGGCGAGCTGGACCTGGACGCGCTCCAGCACGGCCTCCAGTCCCTGGTGGACCGGCATGAGACGCTGCGCACGACGCTGCGCGAAGAGGAAGGGCGGCCCGTCCAGGTCATCGCGCCCTCGCTCACGCTGAAGCTCGCGCGGGTGGACCTGCGCGACGTGCCGGAAGAAGCGCGCGAAGCCCAGGCGTGGAAGGCCGTCACCGAGGAAGCCCAGCGGCCCTTCGCGCTGTCGGAAGGCCCGCTGGTGCGCGCCACGCTCTACGGGATGTCCGGACAGGAGCACCTGCTGCTGCTCAACCTCCACCACGCCATCGCGGACGGCTGGTCCATGGGCGTGCTGGTGCGGGAGCTGGCGGCCTTCTACGTCGCCGCCGTGGAGCGCACGCCCGCGACGCTGCCCGCCCTGCCGCTGCAATACGCCGACTTCGCCGACTGGCAGCGCCGGTGGCTGAAGGGGGAGGTGCTGGAGTCCCAGCTCGACTACTGGCGCGGGAAGCTGGATCCGGAGGCGCGGCTGGAGTTGCCCGCGGACAAGGCGCGTCCGGCGACGCTCGGCTCGCGGGGCACGCGGCAGTTCCTCACCCTGCCCCCGGCCCTCACCCAGTCCCTCAAGGACTTCAGCCAGCACGAGGGCAAGACGCTCTTCGTGCTGCTGGTGTCCGCCTTCCTGGCGCTCATCCACCGCTACACCGAACAGGACGACGTGGCCCTGGGCACGCTGGTGTCGGGGCGAGGCCGCTCGGAGCTGGAGGGCCTCATCGGCCTGTTCATCAACACGCTGGTGCTGCGCACGCCGCTGTCCGGCTCCCTGCGCTTCCGCGAGCTGATGGGCCGCGTGCACGCCACCGCCGCGGAGGCGCAGGCGCATCAGGACGTTCCGTTCGAGAAGCTGGTGGAGGCCCTCAAGCCCGAGCGCAGCTCCAGCCACCTGCCGCTGTTCCAGGTGATGATCATCCACCAGGGCACGCCCGCGACCTCCATCCAGGCGCGGGGCCTCACGATGGAGGTCCTGCCCGTCACCACCGACACGACGAAGCACGACCTGACCCTCTACGCCACGGAGCTACCGCAAGGCCTGCGCCTGTCCGCCGAGTACAGCACCGACCTGTTCGAGGCCCCGACGATGGTGCGGATGCTGGGGCACCTGCGGCGGGTGCTCGAAGGCGCGGTGGAGCGACCCGACACGCGCCTGCGCGACCTGCCCCTGCTGTCCGACGCCGAGCGCCAGCAACTGCTGAAGGACTGGCACGGCGCGCACGAGGCGTATCCCGAGGAGGACCTGGCCGCGCTCATCGAGGCGCAGGTGGCCCGCACGCCGGACGCGGTGGCGCTCGGCTTCGAGGGCACCTCCCTCACCTACGCCCAATTGGACACGCGGGCGAACCAGCTCGCGCACCACCTGAAGGCCCTGGGCGTGGGACCTGAGGTGCGCGTCGGCGTGTGCATGGAGCGCTCGCTGGAGATGGTGGTGTCGCTCATCGCGGTGCTCAAGGCGGGCGGGGCCTACGTGCCCTTCGACCCGGGCTATCCGCCGCAACGGCTGTCGTGGATGTTCGAGGACGCGCGCCCCACGGTGCTGCTGGTGCAGTCGCACCTGGTGCCCGTGCTGCCGGCGCATGAAGCCCGCGTGGTGTGCGTGGACACCGAAGCCGAAGCGCTGTCGCGCCTGCCCACGCACGCGCCCGCCCGCGCGACGGTGCCGGACGCGCTGGCGTACATCATCTTCACCTCCGGCAGCACCGGTCGCCCCAAGGGCGCGATGAACGCACACCGGGGCGTGTGCAACCGGCTGCGGTGGATGCAGCAGGAGTACCGCCTGGGCGCGGACGACGTCGTGCTCCAGAAGACGCCCTTCAGCTTCGACGTGTCGGTGTGGGAGTTCTTCTGGCCGCTGATGACGGGCGCGAAGCTGGTCATCGCGCGGCCCGGAGGGCACCAGGAACCCGCGTACCTCACACGGATCATCCGCGAAGCGGGCATCACCACGCTGCACTTCGTGCCCTCCATGCTCCAGGTGTTCCTGGAGGAGCCGGAGGCCGCGGGCTGCGCATCCCTGCGCCGGGTGGTGTGCAGCGGCGAGGCGCTGCCCCTGGAACTCAAGGAGCGCTGCCTCCAGGTGCTGCCGCACGCGGGCCTGCACAACCTCTACGGCCCCACGGAGGCGGCCGTGGACGTGACGTACTTCGCCTGCGCGCCCCAGGACGGACGGCGTTCGGTGCCCATCGGCCGGCCGGTGGCGAACACCGCCATCCGCATCCTCGACCCCATCCTCCAGCCGGTGCCCGTGGGCGTGTCCGGGGAGCTGTACATCGGGGGCGTGCAGGTGGGGCGCGGCTACCAGTCCCGGCCGGACCTCACCGCCGAGCGCTTCATCCCGGATCCGTTCAGCGACACGCCCGGCGCGCGGCTGTACCGCACCGGAGACGTGGCGCGCTGGCTGCCTGATGGCGTCGTGGAGTACCTGGGCCGCGCCGACTTCCAGGTGAAGGTGCGCGGCCTGCGCATCGAACTGGGGGAGATTGAGACCGCGCTGGAGCAGCACGACAGCGTGCGGCAGGCGGTGGTGCTGGCGCGCGAGGACGTGCCCGGGGACAAGCGACTGGTCGCCTACGTCGCGGCCCGCGCCGGAGCGACGGTGGACGTGGAGGCGCTCCAGGCCTCCCTTCACGCGAAGCTGCCCGAGTACATGGTGCCGCCCGCGTTCGTGGTGCTGGACGCGCTGCCGCTCAGTCCCAACGGCAAGGTGGACCGCAAGGCCCTGCCCGCGCCGACGCTGGCACGAGCGCCGGAAGCAGCGCGCGTCGCGCCGGAGACGCCCACCGAAGTGGCCATCGCGACCCTCTTCGGAGAGCTGCTGGACGTGAAGGACGTGGGCGCGCTGGATGACCTGTTCCGGCTGGGAGGCAACTCGCTGCTGGCCACGCGCGTGCTGGCCCGGCTTCGCGCGCTGTTCGGCGTGGAGCTGTCGCTGCGCGTCCTCTTCCAGCACCCCACCGTGCGGCAGCTCGCGCGCCGCGTGGACGAAGCCCGCGCGGACACCTCCGCGCCACCGGAGCGCGTCACCACGGCCCCTGCCCGGCAGCGCTTCCCCGTGAGGCCCCTCACGGTGGAGGACGCACCGGAGGACCTCGGGGACGCGTCGTCGCGAGAGCCGCCGTCCGCCCCGCTGTCCGCGGAGGAGCGGCACCGCGTGCTGGTGACGTGGAACGACACCGCCCAGGACTTCCCCCGCGACGCGTGCCTCCACCACCTGGTGGAAGCCCAGGCGCGCCGCACGCCGGACGCGGTGGCGGTCGTCTCCGGGGCGGTGCGCCTCACCTACCGCGAGCTGGACTCGCGCGCGCAGCGGCTGGCGCGTCGGCTGCGCTCACTGGGCGTGGGTCCGGAGGTGCGCGTGGGCCTGTGCGTGGAGCGCTCCGCGGACATGGTCGTGGGCATGTTGGGCATCCTCAAGGCGGGCGGGGCGTACGTGCCGCTCGACCCCAGCTACCCGCGTGAACGGCTGGCCTTCCTGCTGGAGGATGCGCAGGGGCCCGCGCTGGTCGCGCACTCGCACCTGTTGTCCGCCCTGCCGCCGCACCCGGCCCAGGTGGTGTGCCTGGACCACGAGGAGGACGGACTGGTGACGCCTCCGGATGCCTCGCTCACACTGGCGCCCCATCCGGAGAACCTAGCGTATCTCATCTACACGTCGGGCAGCACCGGCCGGCCCAAGGGCGTGGCCATCCCGCACCGCGCCGCCGTGGCCTTCCTCACGTGGGCCCACGGCGTCTTCTCCGCGGAAGAGCTCGCGGGCGTGCTCGCGTGCACGTCGCTCAACTTCGACCTGTCCGTGTTCGAGGTTTTCGCGCCGCTCAGCCGGGGTGGACGCGTCATCGTCGCGCGCAACGCGCTGCACCTCGCGGAGCTGCCCCAGGCGTCGGAGGTCACCCTCGTCAACACGGTGCCCTCCGCGATGGCGCAACTGCTGCGCCTGGGCGCGCTGCCGGCGTCGGTGCGCACCATCAACCTCGCGGGCGAAGCGCTGCCCGCGTCCCTGGCCCGGCGCATCCTCGAGGCCCCCGGCGTCCAGCGCCTCTACAACCTCTACGGTCCGTCGGAGGACACCACCTACTCCACCTTCGCGCGCGTGCGTCCCGGCGAGGTGCCGCCCATCGGCCGGCCTCTGGCCAACACCCGCGCCTACGTGCTGGACGCGCACCTGCAACCGGTGCCCGTGGGCACGCCTGGAGCGCTGTACCTGGCTGGAGAGGGTCTGTCGCGCGGCTACCTGCACCGCCCGGAGCTGACCGCGGAGCGCTTCCTGCCGGAGCCCTTCGGCCCGCCGGGAGCGCGCATGTACAAGACGGGCGACCGCGTGCGCTACCGCCCCGACGGCGTGCTGGAGTACCTGGGCCGCGAGGACTTCCAGGTGAAGGTGCGCGGCTTCCGCATCGAACTAGGAGAGGTGGAGGCCGCGGTGCAGGCCGCCCCCGGCGTGCGGGAGGCCGTGGTGGTGGCACGCGAGGACGTGCCCGGAGACAAGCGGCTCGTCGCCTATGCCGTCGCGCGGGACGGCCAGCCACTGGACGCGAGCCAGCTGCGCGAAGGGCTTCGCCGCACGCTGCCTGAATACATGGTGCCCTCGGCGTTCGTGCTGCTGGACGCGCTGCCGCTCAACCCCAACGGCAAGGTGGACCGCAAGGCCCTGCCCGCTCCCGTGATGGAGCGCACGAGCCCCCGTCCCTACGAAGCGCCCCGCACACCCACCGAGACACTGCTCGCGGGCCTGTGGCAGCAGGTGCTGGGCGTGGAGCGCGCGGGCCTCACCGACCACTTCTTCGAGTTGGGCGGCCACTCGCTGCTCGCGACGCAGGTGGTGTCGCGGCTGCGCGCCGCGCTGCACGTGGAGCTGCCCCTCCACGCCTTCTTCGAGGCCCCCACGCTGGAAGCCCTCGCCGCCCGAGTGGACGCCGCGAGGGACGCGGGCGATTCGAGCCCCACCGTGCCGCCGCTCCTGCCCGTGCCCAGGACGGGCCGCCTGCCGCTGTCCTTCGCCCAGCAGCGGCTGTGGCTGCTGGATCGCCTGGAGCCCGGAGGAAGCGCGTACACCCTCCTCGCGGCCCTGCGGCTTCAAGGACCGCTGCACGCGAAGGCCCTGGTGCGGAGCTTCCTCGCGCTGCACCAGCGGCATGAGAGCCTGCGCACCGTCTTCCATGAGGACGCCGAGGGGCCCGTGCAGGTCGTCCTGCCGGAGCTGCCGCCGTCGCTGGGCTTCGTGGACCTGACGGGCGTGCCGGACGCCACGCGCGAACAGGAGGCGCTGGCGCTCGCGGCGGCTCAGGCCGAGGTGCCATTCGACCTCTCACGCGGACCGCTGGTGCGGGGCCTGCTGGTGCGGCTGGGCGCGCAGCACCACCTGCTCGTGGTGACGATGCACCACATCATCTCCGACGGCTGGTCCTCCGCCGTGCTCACCCGGGAGCTGTCCTCGCTCTACGAATCCTTCTCCACGGGCCAGACGCCGTCCCTGCCC
The DNA here is from genome assembly GCF_003612125.1 of Corallococcus praedator. Taxonomy (GTDB): domain Bacteria; phylum Myxococcota; class Myxococcia; order Myxococcales; family Myxococcaceae; genus Corallococcus; species Corallococcus praedator. The sequence goes on along the minus strand of NZ_RAWI01000070.1, from coordinate 14,382 downwards.
GCGCTGCCCCTCCAGTACGTGGACTACACGGTGTGGCAGCGGACGTGGTTGCGGGACGAGGTGCTGGAATCCCAACTGGGTTACTGGCGCAACCAGCTTGCCGGAGCGCCCGTCGCGCTGGAGCTGCCCACCGACAAGCCGCGCCCGCCCGTGCAGACCTTCCGAGGCGGCCGCGTGCCGGTGCGACTGGGCACGGCGTTGTCGGAGTCCGTGAAGGCGCTGGGCCACCGCGAGGGTGTCACGCCATTCATGGTGTTGCTCGCGGGTCTCCAGGCGCTCCTGTCGCGGCTGAGCGGACAGGATGAGGTGGTGGTGGGCTCGCCCATCGCGGGACGTCCGGCGCCGGAGCTGGAGGACATGCTCGGCTGCTTCGTGAACACGCTCGCGCTGCGCACCCGCGTGGAGGAGGGCGACAGCTTCCGCGCGCTGCTGGGCCGCGTGCGCGAGGTGACGCTCGGGGCCTACGCGCATCAGGACGTGCCCTTCGACCGCGTGGTGGAGGCCGTCCGTCCCGCGCGGGACGCGGGCCGCTCGCCGCTGTTCCAGGTGCTGTTCGTGCTGGAGAACGCGCCGGTGTCCCAGCCCATGGGCCCCGGCCTGTCGCTGCGCTTCGTGGACGTGGAGCGCCAGTCCGCCAAGTTCGACCTGACGCTGGCCCTGTGGGAGGAGGCCGAAGCGGGCCTCACCGGCGTGCTGGAGTACAACAGCGACCTCTTCGAGCCCGGCACCGCCACGCGCTGGGCCGGACACCTGCGCGCCCTCCTGGAGCAGGCGGTGGCCGCCCCCGAAGCGCCCCTGTCCCGGCTGCGCCTGGGCTCCGCGCCCGACGACCTGCTCGTGCCCCTGCGCCCCACCGGAACGCTCCCGCCCTTATTCTGCGTGCACGCCATCGGCGGCACCGTGTGGGGCTACGCGGAGCTGGCGCGACAGTTGGGCGCGGATCAACCCTTCCACGGGCTCCAGGCCCCAGGGCTGGAGAACGGCCAGCAGCCGGTGGACTCGATGGAGGAGTTGGCGGCGCTCCACGTGGAGGCCCTGCGCGCGGTGCAGCCCCACGGCCCCTACCGCCTGGGCGGCTGGTCCATGGGCGCCGTCGTCGCCTTCGAGATGGCCCGCCAGCTCCAGAATCTCGGTGAGACGGTGGAGCGGCTGGTCTTCATCGAACCCAGCCCCACGTCCTACGCGCAGGGCACGCGCCTGGATGACCCCACGACGCTGGGCCAGCTCTTCGCCGTGAACCTGGCCCAGACCACCGGCCTGCCGGAGGAGCTGCCCGCGCACGTGCCCGCGGGCGAGCCGGCGAAGCTGCTGCCCTACCTTCTGGAAGCGGGACAGCGCGCGGGCGCCTTCGGTCCCGAGGTGGGGCTCGCATGGCTCCAGCGACGTCAGCGCGTCTTCAATGCCTGCGTCCGCGCGCTCTCCGGACACCTCCTGCGCCCGCTGCGGCTGCCCGTGCGGATGCTGCGCGGCACCGAGGCCAACGTGGACGAGGGCGGTGACCGCACCCGGGGCTGGGCCGCGTTCACGTCCGGCATCGAGGTCGTGGACGTGCCCGGCACCCACTACTCCGTGCTCCAGCCGCCGCAGGTGGAATCGCTGGGCCGGGCGGTGTCCCGCGCCCTGGAGTCCCCGCAGTTCGCGACCGCGTCCGGACAACAGCAGGCGGAGGCCGACGCGACCTCCGCTCCCGAGCCCCGCCGCTAGGACGGGGCCCGGCGTCAGGGGCCCGGAGCACGGGCCCGCGCGGTGCGCGTAGGGCGCAGGTGCACCGGCGGCGTCTGGGGCGCGGGGAGGATCCACGGCTTGGGCCCCAGGCCGTCCTCTTCCCGCGCCAGGTCCACCGTCGGATCCACCAGCGGCTCCGACAGCCGGCCGTTCAGGGACACCCGCACGTCGGCGCGCACCTCCACCGGGTGGTGCGTCGTCGCCTCGTAGTCGCGCGCGATGCGGTGGGCCAGTTGCAGGATGAGGTCCGGCTGCACCGCCATCTCCCGCTCCTGCAACCGCGAGAGGTACTGGCTGGGCGGTACGTGCCACTCCCGGCCGGTGACGCTGTCGCGCACCATGAACGTCGCGCTGCCGTTCTTCTCCCGCGTCATCACCCGCCAGGAGAAGCGCATGCCCTGCTCATGCCAGAGCACGTTGCCGCCATAGACATGCGTGCGCAGCGGCAGCAAGACCTGGAGCAGCGCGTAGACCACGGCCGCGCCCAGCGCCACCCGCCCCTTCCAGCCAGGCACGCCGGTGATGACGGCCCCGGACGAAGGCGTGACGTCCTTCCACGGCAGCCGTCGCACCCGGGCCCAGAGCGCGCGCGGCCACGACGGGTCGAAGAACACCAGCGCCCCCGTCACCATGATGAAGGGGAACATCCCGATGGGGAACAGCGCGAACGTCACCGCGTGGAAGCCCAGCACGACGACGTACGCGAACGGACGCGTGCGCCGCCACAGCAGGAACAGCACGATGGTGCTGTCGAACAGCATCCCGCCCCAGGCCGCCGCGTACGCCATCCAGCGCTGCTCCAGCAGTGGCCCCACCCACGGCAGCCCCGTGCGCGCGGACAGCCAGATGTTGAGCGGCTGCGCGTGCACCAGCCAGTCGGAGGTGACCTTCGCCAGCCCCGCGAACACGTAGACGACGGCCACCTGGAAGCGCAGCAGGTCCGTGCACCACGCGGGCAGCCAGTCCCGCTTCAGCGCCGGCTTGCGCCACGCATCCATGGAGAAGGCCCGGTGCGCCGGGATGAAACACATCAGCGCCAGCAGCAGGCTCACCAGGTAGTAGTGGTTGAGGTAGTTCGTCACGTCCAACAGCTGCACGTAGGCGAACACCGCGAACAGCAACACCACCGTCACCCGGTAGAACAGCCCCAGCATCAACAGCACGCCCAGCACGCCCAGCACCATGAAGAGCGCGGGCATCCCCCACGAGGGCAGCGGTGGAATCCAGCCGAAGCCCCAGTAGGTGAAGCGGAACTTCGGCTGCGCGAAGAGAACGCCCACCCAGCCGTAGGCCAGGAAGCGCACCGCCGAGATGGTGATGAGCAGACCCAGCGCCACCCGGAACGCCGCCAGCGCGGCGATGTCCCGGGGCGCCAGCAGCCGCGCCCACAGCCGTGCCCAGGGACGCGAGGACGTCACGTCCCCGCCTCCGACGGACTCAGTCATTGTCCCCCTCGAGGCCCGCGGGCGGCTCCAGGTCCAGCGTGGTGATGAAGTCCGTCTTCAGCACGTCCGTGATGCCCTTGAAGTCGTCGTAGAGCCGCTGCACGGACGCCTTGTCGTCGACCAGCGCCTGCCGCAGGTCCGCCTCCTCCACCGCCGCCAGGGCCGCCTCGGCCTCCACCACCTGCGCGTGCATGCGCGTGGCCACGGCCTCCGCGCCCGCCGCCACCAGCACGTCGTCGAAGCCCGGCCCCGAGTAGTCCGCGCCGCAGCCCTCCACGACGCGCCGGAAGCCCTTCAGGTTCTGGATGAGGTTCTGCTTCGAGCGGCCCGCGAACTGCGACTCCAACAGCTCCGGGCACGTGGCCGAAGAGCAGTCACGCAGCCCCAGCGGCCGGGCCAGCTTCTGGTCCTTGCCCTCGCGCTCCACGTAGAAGATGGCGTCGCTCATCGCGTTGAGCGCCACCTGCGTGGACGGGAACACCGTGTTGCCCGACCCTGGCGTGGAGAGCGTCTTCTGGAAGTTGCCGCCCTCCGGAGCCCACGCGGTCACCAGCGCCTGCGCGCGCATGCTCACGTCCGCCGCCACCACCGCCGCGTACGCCCGCTTGCGCGCCGCCCGGTCCTCCGCGCTCAGCGCCGCCCACGTCCCCTGCGCCACGATGGCCGAGTTGGGGCCGCACGCCGTCTCCGCGCCCTCGTAGAACAGCAGGTACTCCAGCGCCACGAACCCGCGCCGCGTCACCAGGCTGGAGGAGAAGCTGGCCGACTCGTAGCCCTTCGACACGAGCTGCTCCTCGACGGAGCACCGGTTGATCAACGGGAACGAATAGATGTTGTCGCGAATCTCCGCGCCGCCCGGGCTGCTGCGCGGCGCCGCCGGCCCCACCTGCATCGCCTCCATCACCTGCCAGACGTCCATCGCGTCATGGAACGCCGCGCGCGCCGCCGCCACCGCCGCCGCGTCCGGCGCGTCCCGCAACGCCGCCGTCGCCGCCTGCAGCGCCGTGGCCTTCGGCAGGAAGTCGCGCGCCGTCCCCAGGATGCAAGCGCCCGTCGCGCTCAACAGCTCCGCGCGCACGTCCGTCTCGCCCGGAGGCAGCGGGTCCGGCTCCACCGGCTTGGGCTTGCTGTCGCTGCACGCCAGGGACAACACCGCGGTGAACGCCAGGGCCCTCGCTCCCCAACGGGAGGGCGCGGCAGGACGGGTTCGCGAGAAGGTCATGGACGACCACGTACCAGTCGCTCTTGAGACTGACAATCAGTCTCGATTCCACGCCCCCGGCTGCCGGACCGCGCCTTGACTTCACCCACCCCCCGTTCTACGCAGACGCCCCGTCAGAGCGACTGAAACTGATAATCGTTCTCATCTTTGACCCACCCACCCGAGGGTACCCATGTCGAACCAGAGGAAGCACCGGAGCTTCAAGAAGCTGCTGCCCAGCATGTTGGTCCTGGGCGTCGCCGTGAGCGCGCTGGGTGCCTGCGGTGATGACGACGAGCCCACCCCCACGCCGGACGCGGGCACGCAGACGGACGCGGGCACCAACACCGACGCGGGCACCAACACGGACGCGGGTACCGACGCGGGCACCAGCACGGATGCGGGCACGGACGCCGGCACCGCCACGACGCCGGACACGGACCTGGCCTTCGTGCGCCTCAACACCAACGGCACGGTGGACAACACCTTCGGCACGAGCGGCAACGGCATCGCGCGGGTGAGCCTGGGCACGGGCGCCGGCACGGTGCGCGACGCCATCTGGACCGCGGACCGCGACGCGCAGAACCGCCTGGTGGTGTTCGCCACCAAGAAGGCGGAAGGCACCCGCACGGACACCGACCGCGTCATCGCCCGGCTCACCGCTGAAGGCGCGCTGGACGAGACCTTCAACGCGGGCGCCGTCGCCCCCGCGCGCAAGGGCATGTACTGGCTGGACATCGGCGGGCTGGGTGACTCCGCGCGCCACGGCTTCGTGCAGGCGGACGGGAAGATCCTCTCCGCCGGCTACCTGAACCAGCCCACGGGCGTGGGCGCGCAGAGCGCCAACCGCATCGTGCTGCTGCGCCTGAACGAGGCGGGCACGGTGGACGCCACCTTCGGCTCCAAGGGCGTGGTGAACTCCGCGCCGTTCGCCACCAACGACACGACCAAGGAGTGGGGCATCTCCGAGGCCTACGCCGCCGTCCCTCAGTCCACGGGCTCCTACGTCACCACCGGCTACGGCCGCGCGGCGGGCGTGTCGGGCAGCACGGTGGACCTCATCTCCTTCCGCTACACGGCGGCGGGCGTGCTGGACCCCACGTACGGCACCAACGGCGCGTTCATCCTGGACCTGGCCGGCGACAACGACCGCGGCCGTGACGCGGTGGCCCTCAAGGACGACGGCGTCTTCATGGTGGGCAGCGGCACCCCGACGGCCGGCAACATCCAGGCCCTGGCGGTGCAGGTGACCCGGGACGGCCAGCCGGCCACGACGCCCGGCTACACCGAAGGCTACAAGCTGTACGACTTCGAGCGCCCGGACGAGGCCTTCTTCGACGTGGCGCAGGCGGAAATCGGCGACGCCGAGTACGTGGCCGCCGCCGGCTACCGCGCGGGTGGCGGAGAGGACGACGACGCCGTCCTGCTCATCCGCAACGTGACGACCGGCACGGAGTTCGCCGGCGCGGTGCCCTTCTCCGAGACGACCAACGACCGCTTCTGGGGCGTGAACTTCGGCCTGGACGGCAAGGTGTACGCCACGGGCTTCGTCACCGAGGGCGGTGACAACCGCTTCGCCATCGCGCGCTTCAACCTGGACGGCACGCGCGACGCCACCTTCGGCACGGGTGGCATCGTCACGGTGAACGTCATCGCCGGCAAGCTGGACGAGGCGGCGCGCAGCGTCGTCATCCAGTCCGACGGGAAGATCGTCATCGCTGGCGCCGCCGAAGCGCAGTAAAGCGCGCCTCGCTCGCTGTCGCGGTAAGCGGCGGTCCTCCGGGACCGGCGGGGACACCTTCCGTCCCCCGTCGGCCCGGGCGACCGCCGCGCTTCTTCGCACGCACCTCCGGGAGTCTTCGTTTCATGGATGCACGGACCTGGGCAGTCGCGGTGGTTTGCTTCGTCGTCTCCTCGTCGGCACCGGCACAGGCGCCCGCCCAGGACACGCCCCCGCCGCCGCCGTCGGAGGCCGTGCCCGTCCCGGCGCCCGAAGCCGCCCCTGCCTCCCCGCCCGTGTCCGAGCAGCCCGCGCCCGAGCCGGCCGCCGCCGCGCCCGCGGAGCCCGCCGCTTCCGTGGAGCCCGCCGCACCGTCTGAGCAGGTGCCCGCGCCCGCCGCCGCGCCCGTCGTGGAGGCCGCGCCGGAAGGCTCCCGCAAGTTCGAGAGCGTGGTGGTGGGCACGTCCGAGACGAAGACGAGCGGCTCCATCCACATCCTCAAGCCGGAGAAGCTCCAGCGCTACGAGCTGGACGACCCCCAGGCCATCCTCCAGTCCGTGCCGGGCGTGTACGGCCGTGGCGAGGACGGCTTCGGCCTGCGCCCCAACCTGGGCCTGCGCGGCGTGAACCCGGACCGCAGCAAGAAGGTCACGCTGCTGGAGGACGGCATCCTCTTCGGGCCGGCGCCCTACTCCGCGCCCGCCGCCTACTACTTCCCCCTGATGACGCGCATGCAGTCGGTGCGCGTGCTCAAGGGCCCCTCCTCCATCCAGCAGGGCCCGCAGACGGTGGGCGGCTCGGTGGACCTCATCACCCGGGACATCCCGGCGCAGGAGTCCTTCGGCCTGGACCTCGCGGGCGGCCAGTACCTCTACGGCAAGGCGCACGGCTACTTCGGCGCGAGCACCGAGCGCGCGGGCTTCCTCATCGAAGGCGTGCACCTGCGCAGCAACGGCTTCAAGGACATCGACAACAGCGACGCCTCCACTGGCTTCCACCGCAACGAATGGATGGCCAAGGCCCGCTACCGGCTGGTGCCGGACGGCGACCTGCGCCAGACGCTCCAGCTCAAGCTGGGCTACTCCGACGAAGGCTCCAACGAAACGTACCTGGGCCTGTCGGACGCGGACTTCGCCGCCAACCCGCTGCGCCGCTACAAGGCCAGCCAGTTCGACCACATGCAGTGGCACCGCACACAGGCGGTGCTCAGCCACGTGCTGGAAGGGCGCGACGTCGCGGTGACGACGTCGCTGTACCGCCAGGACCTGGACCGCACCTGGCGCAAGGTGAACAGCTTCCGGGGCATCTCCATCTCCGACGTGCTCGCGGACCCCACCAGCGCGCGCAACGCCATCTATTACGGCGTGCTGACGGGGGAGCTGGACTCGTCCACGCCGGGAGAGACCATCCTCATCGGGCCCAACCATCGCGTCTTCGTCAGCCAGGGCCTGCAGAGCGTCGCCCGCTGGACGGCGAGGACCGGTCCGCTGTCGCACAACGCCGAGTTCGGCGTGCGCTACCACTACGACAGCATCGACCGCCGCCACACGCAGGACGGCTTCCTGATGGTGGGCGGCGAGCTGGTCCCCGAGGGCGGCACCACGCAGGTCACCGCCGACAACAAGGACTCCACGCACGCGCTCGCGCTGCACGCGACGGACGCCATCGCCTGGGGCCCGCTGGTGGTGACGCCGGGCGTGCGCCTGGAGATCATCCGCTCCAAGTCCCACGACAAGCTGGCGGGCACCGTGGACCACGGCTCGCTGGAGGCGCTGATGCCGGGCGTGGGCGTGTACGGCGCCCTCACCCCGGTGCTGGGCCTCTTCGCGGGAGCCTACCGGGGCTTCTCCCCGCCCGCGCCGGGACAGCCCCAGGCCGTGTCCGCGGAGAAGAGCATCAACTACGAGGCTGGCGCGCGCTGGTCCCGCCGGGGCGAGCGCTTCGAGGTGGTGGGCTTCTTCAATGACTACTCCAACCTCACCGACGTCTGCACCTTCTCCAATGGCTGTCTCAACGACAACCTGGACCGGCAAGTGGACGCGGGCGCGGCGAACATCTACGGCCTGGAGGCCTTCGCGGAGAAGACCTTCCGTCCGGGCGGCGGCCTCACCTTCCCGCTGACGGCGTCGTACACGTTCACGCGCACGAAGCTGCTCAATGACTTCCGTTCGTCGGATCCGCAGTTCGGCAACGTGGTGGCGGGGGACGAGCTGCCCTACGTGCCCCGGCACCAGCTCTACGCGTCGGTGGGCGTGGAGGGTGCGCGCTGGGGTGCCTTCATCAGCACCACGTACCTGGCCAGCATGCGCGAGGAGGCGGGCCAGGGGGAGATCCCCGAGGGCGTGAAGACGGGCGCCCTCCTGACCTTCGACGTGAACGCCAGTTGGAACATCACCCGCTGGGGGCAGCTCTATGTGAGCGGCCGCAACCTGCTGGACGAGGCGGTCATCGTCGGACGCCGTCCCTACGGCGCCCGCCCCAACGCGCCCCGCACGCTCATTGGCGGGTTCAAGGTCCAGCTGTAGCCCGCGGGCCCTACTTCACCGCCACCTGACGGCGGGGAGGCTGGGCCACCGGGCGCAGCGGCAGGGCCTGCGCGGACGCCTTCGCGCGCGCCACGTTGTCGGCCGTGGGCGCTTCGCTGGTGTCCTGGAGCGGGTTGCCGCTGCTGTCCGTGTAGACACCGTCCGGGAAGGTGCCGACGAAGACCTGCGGCGGCGTCGACGTGGCCAGCGCCTGCGTGAGCACCGCGAGGTAGTTGTCCATCTCGTGGCGGATGGTCGCCTCCTGCGTGCTGGTGTCGCCGAGCGTGTTGTAGAAGAGCACGTCGAACTCCTCGCCCACCTGGGTGTAGCGGAGCCCGGGCGGCAGCGTGGGCACCACGTCGTACTGGTTGACGACGCGCACCGTCGTCGGGTTCGTGACGTACTGGGCGTAGGCCGTCCCCCACGAATCCGAAAGCCCCGCCTTCGGCGCCGCGAAGGTGACGGTGGTGGCGCTCAGCGACGGATTACCCACCGCCAGGTCCAGCGCCAGGAACTCCGCCAGCCCCCCGCCCAGGCTGTGGCCCGTCACGTAGAGCGTCGTGATGTTGTTCGCCGCCAGCCACGCGAACACCTGCGCCTGCATCGACGTCGGCACCGTGCTGCTCGTCCCCGTGTAGATGCTCCAGAACCCGCCATGCACCTTCGGAACGGGGGACACCGAGCCGGAGTACGGCACGAAGGTCGTGGTGGCGTACTCCTCGTCCGCGCGGGTGTCCGCGGCGGTCACCGTCCCACGCAGCGCCAGCATCGCCGTGGATGAATCGCCGTCTGCGGTGAACCACAGGCCGAATGCCTCCGCCGCGCCTCCCTCCTGTGGCACCCACGCGGTGAGGCTGTCCACCTGCGTCCAGCCCGACGGCACCGAGTAGCTCTTGCCGTTGAAGGCGGCGTAGGCCGCGACCACCCCCTGTCCCAGCGGCAGCACCACGCCGGCATCCAGCACGGGCTGCGGCGGCGTGGGGGAGATGGGACCGGACTGCGGACGGATGGCGGCAACGGTGGAGGTCGTCATGGTCGCTCCTGCGGGTGGAACGGGGCGAGGGGTATCGCGGTCCGTTGCCTGGACCCCATTGCAGCGCCCATGCCGCACGCCGCCTCCCTCTGAAACCCTCGCGTCCAGGGCCTCCGCCCCCCGCTTCGACGCGTCGACCGACACGTCGTCCGACACACCCTGCCAGGTCCCCCGGTTCCGTCACGCCCCAGGCCCGGCGCGAACCTCCGCGATCCAGGAGGGGCGGGTTCCTTCACCTAGAAGGGAATTTCAAAGCACCGTGAAAGGAGTCCCTCGATGGTTGGACGTGATGGAAGAAACCGGGGTGGCCCGCTGCTGCCCCTGGCGGCGCTGCTCGTGGCCACCGCGTGTGAGCCGCGCGCCACGCCCGCGCCGGCCGATCCCGTGGCGTCGGTGAAGCTGGGCGCCGGGAGCTATTCGGCCACCGTGCGTCGCACCGCGCACGGCATCCCCCACGTGCTGGCGGATGACTTCGCCAGCCTGGGCTACGGCTACGGCTATGCGTTCGCGCAGGACAACCTGTGCGAGCTGGCGGAAGTGCTGGTGACGGTGAACGCGCAGCGCTCGCGCTACTTCGGGCCGGACGCCACCTACCCGGCGCCGCTGGGCGGCGACCTCAACAACCTGAAGAGCGACTTCTTCTACCAGTCCGTCCTGGACGCCGGCACCGTGGACACGCTGCTCGCGAAGCCCGCGCCGCTGGGTCCGTCCCAGGACGCGCGCGAGCTGGTGCGGGGCTATGCCGCCGGCATCAACCGCTACCTGCGCGACACCGGCGTGAACGCGCTGCCGGACGCGCGCTGCCGGGGCGCCGCCTGGGTGCGCCCCGTCACCGAGCACGACCTCTACCTGCGCTACTACCAGCTCAGCCTCTTCGCCAGCTCCGGCTTCTTCCTGGACGCGCTGGTGGACGCGAAGCCGCCCGCGCTGCTGCCGGATGGCACGCTGCCCCTGCCGCTGCCGGTGCCCGCGAGCCTGGACCGCAACGTCTTTCCCCACTCCGAATCGCTGGGCCTGGGCAGCAACGCCTTCGGCCTGGGCAAGGGCGCCACGCGCAACGGCAAGGGCATGGTGCTGGCGAACCCGCACTTCCCCTGGGAGGGCTCGGAGCGCTTCTACCAGGCGCACCTCACCGTGCCGGGCAAGCTCAACGTCAGCGGCGTGAGCCTGCTGGGCGTGCCCGCAATCCTCATCGGCCACAACGACACGCTGGCCTGGAGCCACACCGTCTCCACCGCGTACCGCTTCACGCCGTTCGAGCTGAAGCTCATCCCGGGCATCCCCACGTCCTACCTGTTCGACGGCCAGGTCCGTCAGATGACCACGCAGACGGTGACGGTGCAGGCGCGGGAGGCGGACGGTTCGCTCACGCCCCGGCAGCACACCTTCTACCGCTCCCACCTGGGCCCGATGCTGGAGTACCCCTCCGGGCTGATGACGTGGAACGGGCTCACCGGCTATGCGTTCCGCGACGCCAACGCCACCAACCTGCGCGTGCTGGACACCTTCTTCGCCATGAACCGCGCGACCAACGTGGAGGAGCTGCGTCAGGCGCAGGCCACCTGGCAGGGCATCCCGTGGGTGAACACGCTGGCGGCGGACGCGCAGGGCCGCGCGTACTACGCGGACATGGGCGTGGTGCCCCACGTCACCAACGCGCACCTCGCCCGCTGCGTGCTGTCCCCCATCCCGCTGCTCATCCTCCTGCAGGCGGGGCTGCCGGTGCTGGACGGCTCGCGCTCCGACTGCGCGTGGGGCACCGACGCGGACGCGGTGGAGCCCGGCATCCTGGGCCCGTCGCGCATGCCCACCACACAGCGCGACGACTACGTCACCAACTCCAATGACAGCTACTGGCTGCCCAACCCCGCCCAGCCGCTCACGGGCTTCCCGCGCATCCTGGGCGAGGAGAAGAGCGTGCGCAGCCTGCGCACCCGCATGGGTTTGAAGATGGTGCAGGGCCGCCTCGCGGGCACCGACGGCCTGGAGGGCCAGCGCTTCACCCTGGAGCAGCTCCAGACGGTGATGCTGGACAACCGCAACCACTCCGGCGAACTGCTGCGCGATTCGCTGGTGTCCCTGTGCCGCCGCACGCCCTTCGTGCTGATGCCGGACCTCACCTTCGAGGACCTGCGCCCCGCCTGCCCGGTGCTGGCGCAGTGGGACCTGAAGGGCAACCTGGACAGCCGCGGTGAGCTGCTGTGGCGCGTGTTCATCTTCAACGTGGTGGGCGTGACGGGCGGGCCATACCTCGTGCCCTTCAACGCGAACGACCCCGTCAACACGCCGCGCACGCTCAACACCCTGCACCCGCAGGTGCCGCAGGCGCTGGGCACCGCCCTGCGCACGCTGCGCGAGCGGGGCATCGCCGTGGACGCGCCGCTGGGCGCCGTGCAGGGCAAGAAGAAGAACGGCGTGTTCATCCCCATCCACGGGTGCAGCCACGAAGAAGGCTGCTTCAACCAGATCTCCAACCGCCTGCTGCCGGACAACACCTATGAGCCCGTCCTGGGCTCCAGCTTCGTCATGGCCGTGTCCTTCACCGACGCGGGGCCCGTGGCGAAGTCCGTCCTCACCTATTCCCAGTCCACCAACCCGGCCTCGCCCTGGTACGCGGACCAGACGGTGATGTTCTCCCAGAAGCAGTGGGTGGACATGCGTTTCACCGAAGCCGACATCGCCAGCGATCCGGCGCTCTCCGTCACGCAACTCCAGGAGTAGTCAAAGCCAGACGGCGTGCGTCACACCCGGGACCGGCGCTTCCCCCTTCAGGGAGGCGCCGGTCCCTTCTTTCATCCGCAGACGGTATTTTTCGCGCGCGCCAGATTCACCCGTTCTCATGAACCAATAATGCTTGTCCCTCCCGCAATGGACGGCAGGATTCACGCGTAGTGAAAAATGGATTCAGGCGACGGGCGCGAAGGGTGTCCTCGCCGGATCCATCAAGGGGAGACCACCGTGAAGATTGTTCGTTGGGGAGTCGCGGCACTGGTGATGTTTGTCGTGGGATGCGGGCCCGTGGAGGAGAGCGCCCCGTCCGAGGAGCCGTCCGTCCAGGAGTCAGGGCTGGCCCTGGCCTGTGCGAATTCGCTGGGTTGTCGTGATGTCTGTGCCTGCCAGAACGGCTTCTGCGTCCCGGACGGCTTCGGACCGCCCCCGCCCGATGGACTCTGCGATACCCCACCCGTGCGCGCCTGCGCGACGGGGTCCGACTGCGCCTCCGGCTGCAACTGCGTGGGCAATGTCTGCGTCAATGACGGGTTCAGCCCGCCCGCCAACTGCCTGGTGGCGCCTCCGGACGCCTACGAGAGCGACAACACGCACACCTCCGCCTCGTCCTACATGGGCACGCCGCAGCTCAAGCACACCTCCCACCGCGCGGGTGACACGGATTGGGCGCTCGTGGCCACGCCGGTGAACCAGGTGATGACGGTGGAGGCCTACAACCTGCGCAACGGCCCTCAACTGCGCGTGGAGATCTACGCGTACAACTACGCCACCCGCACGTTGGGCGCGCGCCTGAGCAGCACCCAGTCCCTCGTCTGCTCGTTACTCACCCCGTCCTGCCAGCTCTACCGGACGACGGCCAACGTCACCGCCGGCAGCGTCTACGCGGTGAAGGTGACGGACTGGCGCTCCGTTCCGACGGGGAGCGACTGGCATCCCACCCCGGGCTACGACCTGAAGATGTACTGAGCCACCTCAAAGCCAGACAGCGTGGCACCGGCCCGGCGCCTTCCGTCTCACACGGACGTGCCGGGCCCCCCAGCGGCCCCAGTCAGTCCTGCCCCGAGATGCTCCACCCCTGGGCCCCTCAAGCGTCAGCGGCGGAGCGGCGCCTCGTCAGCCGTTCCGTCAATGACGCGCTTCGCGATGGTGAAGGAGAAGCCCGCGCGTGCGAGCGCCGCCAGGTCCCGCTGTCGGTTGTCCGCGCGCGTGCTGGGGTCGCGCCGGAAGGGACCCAGCCGCTTCTTGCGCGCCCAGATGAGTGCGGCGGCGTCCTCGGACACGTCCTGGGTGGCTTCCGCCACCTTCTGCTGCACCAGCTCCTGGGCCACGCCCTTCATGCGCAGCTTCTGGGTGATGACCCGCGCGCTGCGGCCCGACGCGCGCAGCGAATGCGCCTTCGTCTCCGCGTAGGCCCCGTCGTTGATGAGGTTGTTGCGGATGAGCTTTTCCGCCAGCGCGTCCACCCACCCCACCGCCTCCGCGCGGTCCCCGCCGTGGAACTTCACCGAACGGTCCACCCGGCGCATCAGCACGCGCTTGAGCTGGCTCACGGTGGCCGCGTAGCGCTTGAGGTAGTGCAGCGCTGCGTTCTCCAGGTAGCGCGGCGACACCTTCCGGGGCGGCTTCGGCTTGCGCGGTTCGCGGCGGCGTTCGCCGTCCCTGTCGGTTGGATCATCCATGGCACCTCCCGGTCTACCACCGGGGTCCGACCCATGGGGCCACGTCTGGCGCCCCCACGACACGCCCTGACAGGGCTCGTCCCGTCGCCTGCCCGCCTCACCCCGAGGGCGAGCTCACCGTGGGCGGGGGCCTCCACCGGGATGCGGATTCCACTGGGGGAGCCGGACGGGGCACCGCGAGATCCTACGCGCGACTACCACGGTGATCACGGCGGTTGAGGCGGGTAGCCGCAGTAGGCGAACCAGGCCGCTGCGTCCTGTGGCCGCACGGTTGCGAGTGCCTCTCGCATCGCTTCGCGGAGGGCCACATGCGTGCGGGCGCCG
>NZ_RAWI01000709.1 GCF_003612125.1 Corallococcus praedator | reverse complement strand
GGGGGGTGGGGTGTCAACGCAATGCCCCATCGTCCCGCCGTCCGGGGGTCAGTCCGGAGGGGCCAGCCGGGCGTTGGCGTCCCTCAGCCGCGCGGAGAGGTTGCGCGCGATGTTCACGACGATGAAGGTGAAGCCCTCCGCGTGAGCAAGTCGGAAGGTGCGTAAATCCTGTGCGGTGAGCTGGAGCAGCTCCACCTCGCCCAGGGCGCGCACGGTGGCGGAGCGGTGGTCCTTGTCGATGAGGCCCATCTCCCCGAAGAACTCCGGGGGGCCCAGGACGGTGAGCGGCTTCGTCCCGTTGCCGTTCCCCCGGCGCACCACCTCCACCTGGCCGCGCACGATGACGAAGAGGCTGTCGCCCAGGTCGCCCTCCTCGAACACCACCTCGCCGTCCGCGTACCGGTACAGCCGCGCCAGCTCCGCCAGCCGCGCCAGTTCCGGGGGCGCGAGCATCTCGAAGAGGGGGGATGTGGCGATGACGGCCAGCTTCTCCATGTGCTCCCCGCGGGTCCGGCGTATCCGGAGGGTCCGGACGGTCGAGCCTAATCTCCTGACGAGAAGATGAACGGGTAGGAGACGGGGACGTCGTCGCTCGGTTTGAAAGGAAACGTCCAACTGCGGATGGTGGTGACGATGCAACTGCTGACGCCCTCGGAGCGCAGGGTGCTTTCATCCACCTCGATGTTGTCCGCGCGACCGTTGGGCTTGAGGTTGAAGCGGACCATGACCCGGCCCTTGAGGGTGGGGTCCCGCTTGAGTTCCTTCTCGTAGCAGCGCTGGATGGACGCCTTCATGCGCTGGATGAAGCGCGCCATGTCCTTGGGGCTGACCTCGGAGCTGTCCACCTCCGCGGCCGCGTCCGCCACCTGGGGCGCCTTGACGGTCTGCCGGGTGCCGGTGTCCACCTTGCCGGCGCCCTGGGTGACCTGGGCGCCGATGCCCGCGGCCTTGCCACCGGTGTCACCCTGGGGGTTGGCGATGCCGTTGCCGCCGCCCGAGCCCACCGCGAGCGCGCCGCCGCCGGTCTGCGCGCCGGCGAGCGCATCCGCCACGCTGGTACCGCCCATGCTCTCGCCGAGCACGTTCTCCAGGGCACCGCCTTCGCCCTTGCTGCCAAGAATCTTGAGCAGGCCCGTGCCGGCCACCCGGTTCACCAACTGCTGACGCTGCTCCGCCGTGCTGGCCGCGGGCGTCGGCGTGGTGGCCGCGGTGGCGGTCTTCTTCGGCGGGGCCTTGGTGTCATCCGGCTTCTTGTCCGGGGACGTGCCGGTGTCCTTCGGCTCCTCCTTCACCGGGGCCTGCGGCGGGATGAAGGCGCGCACGAAGCGGTCTTCCAACTGCTCCAGTTCGACCTCCGCCTCCACCGGCGTGGGCCGGGTGACGATGAGCGCGACGCTGAGCACGTAGAGCACCAGCATCGCCGCGAGGATGAGGAAGAAGAGCTGATCCAGCGTGCGCCACGAGCTGGACTTCAGCTCCGGCGGGAGCGCGGGCTTCGAGCCCTCCGGGGGGGCGGGGACGAAGTGGAAGAAGAGCGTGGCGTCGGGCAGCTCCACCTTGCCGCGGGCGCTCTCCTGCAGGGGCAGATCGAAGGTGTCGTCCTCCCGGCGCGTGGCGAGGCCCTGGGTGCGAAGCGCGTCGAAGTCCACGTCCGACGAGCCCAGGTTGACGCGGCCCTGCATGTGCTCGTCGATGATGAGGTGGAACTGGTTGGCGCGGTTCTCCAGCACCTTGAAGCGCCCGGGGCGCTCCTGCGCCGCGGGCAGGACGATGGTGTTGCGGGCGTCATCGCCGATGGTGACGGAGTCGTGGAGGACGTGATGCTCCTCGACGATGCGGCCATCCTGAATGACGCCGACGCGCAGCAGCTTGTGGGCGGTTTGAAGGGCCATGGCGCTAGAAGGGGTCCTGATCCACGCTCTGGACCACCTTGGGCACGAAGCTCTCGGTGCGGTTCAGGTCGTCGAAGCTCGGTTTGGAGCGGTCGAGAAAATAGAAGGCTTCCGGCTTCTGGATGCGGCCCTCGACGGTGATGGCATCCAGTTGGATGGCCTTGGGCGCCTTCTTGGT
>NZ_RAWI01000708.1 GCF_003612125.1 Corallococcus praedator | reverse complement strand
CCCCCGCCCCTACGCTCGATTGCTGGAATGGCAAGGGGCCGGAAGGACTCGTGAGGCGCATGCGCACCCTGGGAATGCTCGTCGTGGTGATGGCCACCGGGATGGCGTTCGCGCAAGCCCCGCCGCCCGCGCCCACGCCCGTCCCGGCGCGCCCGCTGTCGCCCGCGTTGGACAAGGCCAGCGACGTGCCGGACAGCGAGAAGGTGGCGCGCAGCACCCAGGCCCTG
Source organism: Corallococcus praedator (assembly GCF_003612125.1). Taxonomy (GTDB): domain Bacteria; phylum Myxococcota; class Myxococcia; order Myxococcales; family Myxococcaceae; genus Corallococcus; species Corallococcus praedator. The sequence continues at coordinate 1,869 of NZ_RAWI01000708.1, read as the reverse complement.
GGCGGCATGCGTGAAGCCCTGCGCCAGGTGCTGGAGAAGGTGGAGGAGGCGCGCGGCACCAAGGACGTGGTGAAGCTCAACTGCGCCAACGAGAAGCTCACGCAGATCAAGGGCCTCTTGCGCATCTCCGAGCAGGCGGACGTGGCGCTCCAGGAGGCCGTCAGCAAGCAGGAGGCGGCGCCCGGTGAGCACGAATTCACCAAGGTGATGATCGCCCAGCAGAAGGTGGGGCAGCTGCGCTCGGAGGCGGAGGAGTGCATCGGCCAGCTCGCCTTCCGCACCGACGAGAACCTCTTCGTGGAAGTGGAGGAGCCCGACAACCTGCCTGGTGGCGACCCCACGCGCCCCGCGCCGCCGCCGGACCTGGTGGTGCGGCCCCCGCCCGCCAGCCCCATCGACTGAGTGTCCGGCCCGTCCTCACGCACCGCATCACCGGCCGTGGAGCGTTTGTTCCCTGAGGGGAAAAACGCGTGCTATGCCGACCGCCATCTCTTGCGCACCGCCTCTGACTCCATGACGCAGCCTGGGACATTCCGTCTGGCCCTCACGGCCCTGGTGCTCGCGGCGCTGCTGCCGCTGACCGCCTCGGCCCAGGGCATGGGCGGACGCCCCCCGGGTGGCAATGGCATCAAGGTGGGCAACGGGCGGCTGCACCCGACGCTGGACCTGGAGACGCGGCTGGACAGCGGCGTGGGCTACTTCCTGGACCAGGGCACCGGCCCGCTGTCGCCGGACCTGTCCGGGGAGCTGGCGCTGCACGTGCGCCCCGGGCTGATGCTGGACGTGCCGTCGCAGAAGCTGGCGCTCTCGCTGCGCGGCAACCTGGACTACGTCGTCTACACCGGCCTGCTGACGCCGGGCTCCAGCGCGGCGACGCACCTGGAGGGCATGGCGGACCTGGCGCTGCGCTTCGACCCGGAGGGCACGCTGTCCGTGGAGGTCGGCGACCAGCTCACGCGCTCGGACCGCACGCGCACGGTGGCGCTGGGCGCGGGCATCCTGTCGCTCTACAACGAGGCGCGCGTCCGGGCGCAGTGGAAGCCCGGTGGCGGCGCGCTGGAGCTGACGCCGTCGGTGGCGTACGCGATGGAGTTCTTCGAGCCCCTGGGCGGCCTGCCCGCCGTGGGCTGCACCGAAGCGGAGTGTGATCCGCTCGCCGCCAGCCAGTTCAACTACGGCAACCTGCGGCTGGGCGTGGAGGGACGCTGGCGCTTCCTGCCGAAGACGGCGGTGGTGGCGGACACCGGCCTCACCTACCGCGGCTACTTCAACGACACCACCACGCCCAGCGCGACGCTGGTGCACGTGATGGCGGGCGTCGCGGGGCTCGTGTCCCCGCGCATCACGCTGACCGCGAAGGCGGGCTGGAGCCAGAACCTGGGCGCCGGCGGCGGCGGCAACGTGGTGGCGCTGGCGGAGGGCACGTACCTGTGGGGCCCCACGCTCACCTTGAAGGGCGGCTACCTGCGCGCCTTTGAACCGGTGGCCGCCTACGGCACCTTCCGCGACGACCGCATCTTCGCGGAGGCCCGGTCGCTGATGGGCTCGCGGCTGGCGCTGCACGCGGCGGGCGCGGTGGACTTCATCGCGTTCACCGGGGAGCGCAATGACACGCTGGTGTCGTTGGACCTGGGCCCGGAGTACCAGTTCCGCCCGTGGCTGGTGGGCGCGGTGGGCTACACGCTGAGCAGCCGCTCCTCGTCGCTGTCCGCCAGCGGCTTCAACTACACCCGCAACGAAGGCTATGCGCGGCTGTCCGTCACGTACTGAGGCCGTGCGCATGCGTTCCGCCTCGCCTTCCGCCGCACGCTTCCTCCTCCCCGCCCTGCTGGCCCTCCTCGTGGGATGCCACGCGGAGACGCGCCCTCC
>NZ_RAWI01000707.1 GCF_003612125.1 Corallococcus praedator | reverse complement strand
GAGACAGGCCCTCCGAAGATGGAGATGGCGCGGACGAAGGCGTCCGGGGAGATGCCGGTGACGCCCTGGCCGTTGGTGTCGCCGCCGATGACGCCGATGACGGCGGTGCCGTGGTTGCGCCAAATGGGGTCCGGGAGCTGCGAGCCACCGACCACGCCCCCCTGACTCTGGGTGAGGTCCTCGTGCGTGAAGCGCCAGGCGCCCTCGATGTCGATGACTCTCACGCCCGCTCCACGCCCTCCGGGCAGCGTCCAGGCATGAAGCGCGTCGACGCCACCTGGCGCCGCGCCCAGGAAGCCCTGGCGCGTGGTGAAGTCAGGCGTGGTGGGAGGCGCGTCCACGACCTGCGGCTGCATGGTGTTGAGCACCTCGTACGCCGGTTCGGCGGGAGGCTTCACGTATGCGGCCTCCACCATGGGGAGCGCCCGCAGGGACCTGGCGAGCGCGTCGAGTTGTTCGTCCGCCGCCTCCACCCGGTAGTAGCGCTGCAACTGCACCATGGGCGCGCCCCCGTCGACACCCGCCGCGGCCTTGGGCGCCGCATGTTCCTCGGTGGGCCCGAAGAGCGGGATCAGACGGGCCTTCGAGGCCTGGAGCACCTTGGTCAACGGCGCCACATCCAGGTTCGTCGTGGATTGGAGCCCGGTCGCGCGTGCCCTCAGCCCTGCTTCCGGTTTGGCGATGACCACGAGTTCCCGTTCACCTTGAGGGCGCGGAGGAGGGGGCGAGCCGGATGGCTTGCGGGGCATGGTGTTTCTCCAGCGTGAGCGGGCATGAGTACCCGCGCCATGATGGAGTCCGGCTTCGCCAATGCGGCACCCTGCGACTTCCCGCTGACCACGCCTTCGCCAGGGAGACAGAACCCCGCCCGGGAAGGACGAGCGCCAGGGCCCCTGGCCGTGGATGGCACCCGCGTGAAGCAGAAACGACGGTTGGCGACGCACTCCAAGGAGCGCGCCGCCAACTCACCCTGACAAGGGGTCACATCGCCTCAATCTGGCTTCCGCCTCTCATGGGCGGACGCGCGCTAGGCGTGGACGCGGCGCCGTCCCGCTGCTCCGACCAGGAGTAGCACGAGGATCGATCCCACCACGGACATGATGATGCCGGAGGCGTGCAGGTCGAAGAGCTTCCCATCACGCTGGAACAGCGAGCCGACAAGACCGCCCACCAGCGAACCCACCATGCCCAGCAGGGTGGTGGCCACCAGGCCCATGCTCTGCTTGCCCGGCAGGATGGCCCGAGCGATGAGGCCCGCGATGAGGCCGATGATGATGAAGGCAATGATCCCCATGAGAGTCTCTCCTTTTGAGGGACCCGCGAGGTCCCGAATGGCAGAAACGTAGGAATGGGCACACGGATCCGTGACCCGGGATGGGGAGAGGGTCTGCCCGCCCGCCTGCTACCCGAGCGACCCGTCCAGATGCTGCATCACCGCGAGCGCCGCGAGCGCCGCCGTCTCCGTGCGCAGGATGCGCGCGCCCAGCGTGACGGGCCGCGCTCCCAGCTCGCGCAGCCCCGTGACCTCCTCCCGCGCCAGTCCGCCTTCGGGGCCAATCACCAGCGCCACCGGTGTGCCGGGCCCCACGCTCCGGAACGCCTCCCCCAGCGGCACCGCGGACTCCTCCTCGTCCAGCACCAGCAGGAGCGTGCCCGGCGTCAGTGACCGCGCCGCCTCCAACAGTGGACGCGGCGGGTGCACGCGCGGCACGTCGTCCCGGCGACACTGCCGCGCGGCCTCTTCAACAATCTTGGCCCACCGCTGCGTGCGCTCCTCGGCGCGCTTGGGCTCCAGCTTCACCACGCTGCGCGCGGTCGCCACCGGATGGAACGCGGTGGCGCCCAGCTCGGTGCCCTTTTGCAGCACCCACTCCAGCTTGTCGCCCTTGGGCAGTCCCTGGAGCACGCTCATCTCGCGCGCGGGCGGCGTCACGCGCACGGTGCCCAGCACGAGCCGCACGTCCTCCGCGCCCAGGCCCGTGACGCGTGCCTCGAAGGCGCGGCCCTTGCCGTCGAACACCTCCAGCGCGTCGCCGTCCTCCAGCCGCAGCACGTGCACGAGGTAGTGGCGGCGCTCGCCCGTGAGGGTGACGTCGGAAGGGGCGGGCT
>NZ_RAWI01000706.1 GCF_003612125.1 Corallococcus praedator | reverse complement strand
GCGGTGCCGGATACGATGTGCGGGGCGGGCATCGGGTTCGACCAGAAGCGCTTCGCGTTCCTCGCGGAGCTGGCGGTGGAGCTGAGCGAGGACCTGGACCTGCGCAGGTCCGTCATCGAAGGCCAGACGCGCCGCCTCCAGCACTTCTCCCCCGCCGCCGCGCAGGTGTCGTTGACGCGGGCGCTCGAAGGCGTGGTGCCCCCGCCGCCACGTCCCCGCCGGACCCCGAAGCGGCCGCGCGTGGCGCTGGTGGTGCAGCGCTACGGAGAAGTGACGGGAGGCGCGGAGAGCCACGCGGCCCAGGTGGCGGAGCGACTGGCGCCGCACTGGGACATCACGGTGCTGACCACCTGCGCGAAGAACCACCTGTCGTGGGAGAACGCCTTCCCGCCGGGCGAGGAGCGCATGGGCCGGGTGAAGGTCCTGCGCTTCCCGGTGACGCGAAAGCGCAACATCCAGGCGTTCAACGGGCTGTCGCGCCAGGTGTTCGACAAGAGCAACGAGCGGCTGCGCGAGGAGCAGTGGGTGGCGGAGCAGGGCCCGTTGAGCCCGGGCCTCATCGACCACCTGGCCTCCACGCAGGACGCGTACGACGGCTACCTGTTCTTCACGTACCTGTACGCGCCCACGGTGATGGGCCTGCCGCTGGTGGCGGACCGCGCGATGCTGGTGCCCACCGCGCACGACGAGCCACCCATCCGCTTCGGCGTCTACGGGGACGTGTTCAACCGGCCCCGGGTGCTGATGTGCAACACGCCGGAGGAGGTCGCCATGTTCGGGCGCGTCCATCCGGAGCACGCGCGGGCGCGGGTGGTGGGCGTGGGGGTGCAGGCCCTGCCGGCGGCGCCCGAACGCTTCCGGGAGAAGCACGGCGTGCACGGCCGCTACCTGCTCTACGTGGGCCGGCTGGAGCCGGGCAAGGGCGTGCCGGAGCTGCTGACGTTCTACCGCCAGCTGCGCGAGCGCTACGCGGACGCGCCGGAGCTGGTGCTCGCGGGCGAGGCGCACATGGAGCTGCACGGTGAAGGCGTGCGGCACGTGGGGCGCATCGAGGAGCAGGACAAGCACGATGCGCTGGCCGGGGCGCTGGCGGTGGTGGTGCCGTCGAGGTTCGAGAGCCTGTCGCTGCTGACGCTGGAGGCGTTCGCGCACGGGACGCCGGTGCTGGTGAACGGTCACTCGGACGTGCTGGTGGGACAGGTGGAGCGCAGTGGCGCGGGCCGGGTGTACCGGGGGCTGGCGTCGTTCATCGAAGGACTGCGCGAAGTGGGCGAGGCCCGCGACGCGCTGGGCAAGCGGGCCCGCACCTACGCGCAGGGACACACGTGGCCCCAGGTGGTCGCGGCGTACCGGGAAGAAATGGCGCGCATCGTCGAGGAGACACACCGATGAAGCTGCTCGGACGGGACATTCCCACGGGGGCCCTGGTGGCCCGCATCGAAGAGCGGCTGCGCACGCGCGGGCTGCCCACGTCGGAGGCAGCGGAGGTGCCGGAGGACGGCGTCGAGCCCCGCGTGGATCCGCTGTCGTTCAACATGCACGCGCTGGAGGAGAACGCGGACACCACGCGCGCCCTGCCCCTGCACACGCACCGTGGGGGCGCAGGCCAGGTGGTCCTCCTGGCCAAGTGGGCCTTCCGCAAGACGTGCCAGGTGTTGATCAACGAAACGCTGGGGCGGCAGCGCGTGTTCAACGGGCTGGTGCGCGATTCGTACGCCCAGCTCTCCGCGGAAGTCATCCGGCTGCGCCGCGAGGTGGACACCCTGCGCGCCCAGGCGGCCCGGGCCCAGCAGGCGGAAGGTGCACGTCCGGCCAGGACGCCCGCGTTCGAATCCAGCCGCCATCCGAAGCCGCCGCCGGACATCGAGTACGGCCACCCCTCGATGCCCGCGCACGACGGGAACAGCCGGTCTCCGAAGCCGCAGGCAGCGGAGGACGGGCGCCGTCGTCCGCCGAAGCCGCCGCCGGAGATTCAGTACGGACGTCCGGCTCCCACCGGGGAGAAGACTCCCGCGCACGGCGACACGGCCCCAGCGGCCCCTGCCCCGCCGTCCAGCAGCGGTTCCTCGAAGCCCCAGCGTCCGTCACGCCAGGGCCGTCAGGACAAGCCGCGCACCGCCCCCGCG
>NZ_RAWI01000705.1 GCF_003612125.1 Corallococcus praedator | reverse complement strand
GTGAAAGATACCCCGCGCATCGCGCGCTTCGGCCCCGCGCTGCCCCCCGCCACCTTCGCGGGCTTCGCCATGGCGGCGCTGGCCATCCTCGTCATCGCGTTGCTGTCCTACCGCATGCTCCAGACGCGCACGGCGGCCGCCACGCTGGTGACGCACACGCTGGAGGTGGTGGAGAAGCTGGAGGGCCTGCTGTCCACGCTCAAGGACGCGGAGACGGGCCAGCGCGGCTTCCTGCTCACCGGCGCCCAGAGCTACCTGGACCCCTACGTCCGCGCGAAGAAGTCCCTGCCCGGGCAGCTTGCGCGCCTGAAGGAACTCACCGCCGACAACCCCGCGCAGCAGCAGCGGCTGACACAGCTGGAGGACGCCGTCACCGACAAGCTGACGGAGCTGCAACAGACCATCGATCTGCAACTGCGAGGCGACAGCCAGGAGGCCCTCGCCATCGTGAAGGAGGACCGGGGCATCGCCGTGATGCAGTCCATCCGCGCCACCATCGAGGAGATGGAGATCGACGAGCGCAAGCTGCTCGCCGACCGCACCGCGGGCTTCCAGTCCTCCGCCAACCTGTCCCTGCTCGTCACGTGGGCCGGCTCCGCGCTGCTGCTCTTCCTCATCGGCATGTCGGGCTTCATCGCGGCGCGCGACTTCCGCGCCCGGAGCATCGAGGCCTGGCTCCAGGCGGGCCAGAACGCCCTCGCCCTGCGCATGCAAGGTGAACAGCGCCTGGAGCAGTTGGGCGACAACGTGCTGCGCGTCCTCACCGACACGCTGGACGCCCAGGTGGGCGCCCTCTACCTCGCGGACGCGACGAACCGCTTCCGCCGCGTCGCCGGCTACGCGCTGCCCCCCGACTTCGATACCAAGGGGGACCTGCTGCGCGCCGGTGACGGACTCGTCGGACAGGCCGTCAAGGACGGCCGGGCCTTCCACCTGCGCGACGTGCCGGAGGGCTACCTGCCCGTCTCCTCCAGCCTGGGCCAGGGCGTGTCGCGCCATGTCCTCATCGCCCCCGCGAAGGCGGACGGACAAGTCAACGCGGTGGTGGAGCTGGGCTTCCTGCACCCGGTGCACCCGTCGGACCTGGAGCTGCTCCAGCGCGTGTCCGAATCCATTGGCGTCGCGGTGCGCGCGTCGCACGACCGCACCCGCCTGGAACAGCTCCTGGAAGAGACGCGCCGCCAGGCCGAGGAGCTGCAAGCCCAGCAGGAGGAGCTGCGCGTCTCCAACGAGGAGATTGAGGAGCAGAGCCGCGTCCTCAAGGAGTCCCAGACGCGGCTGATGACCCAGCAGGTGGAGCTGGAGCAGACCAACGCCCAGTTGGAGGAACAGGCGAGCCTGCTGGAGACGCAGCGCGACGACCTGGCCCTGGCGCAGGTGACGCTCACCGACAAGGCCGCGGAGCTGGAGCGCACCAACCGCTACAAGTCCGAGTTCCTGGCGAACATGAGCCACGAGCTGCGCACGCCGCTCAACAGCTCGCTCATCCTCGCGAAGCTCCTGGAGGACAACAAGGAAGGCAACCTCACCGCCGAACAGGTGAAGTTCGCGCAGACCATCGGCGCCGCGGGCAACGACCTGCTGGCCCTCATCAACGACATCCTGGACCTGTCGCGCATCGAGGCGGGCAAGGTGGAGGTGCAGCCGGAGCCCGTGCCCCTCCAGCGCTTCGTGGAAGGGCTGGGCCTCACCTTCCAGCCCGTCGCGCGGCAGAAGGGCGTGCGCTTCCTGGTCACCGTCGCGCCGGACGTGCCCTCCTCCCTGGAGACGGATCCGCAGCGGCTGGGGCAGGTGCTCAAGAACCTGCTCTCCAACGCCTTCAAGTTCACCGCCCAGGGAGAGGTGGCCCTCACCGTCTCCACCGCGGGCGAGGGGCACGTGCGCTTCGCCGTGCGCGACTCCGGCATCGGCATCCCCCTGGAGCTGCAGGGCGTCATCTTCGAGGCGTTCCGTCAGGCCGACGGCAGCACCCACCGCAAGTACGGCGGCACCGGCCTGGGCCTGTCCATCTCCCGCGACCTGGCGCGCCTGCTGGGCGGCGACGTCACCGTGAACAGCACGGCGGGAGAGGGCAGCACCTTCACCGTCACCCTGCCCCTGCGCGCGGGCAGCGCGGCCCCACCGCGAGAGCC
>NZ_RAWI01000704.1 GCF_003612125.1 Corallococcus praedator | reverse complement strand
TACACCCTGGAGTTCGTAGGCAGCGTCAGATATGTATAAGAGACAGCTTGGGGGGCGTCTTCGCGGGCGGCGCGGCCTGCAGGGCCAGGGACAGGACCAGGGCGAGGGTGCTCATGCGGATGTGCCTCGGGGCATGGGGAAGGGGAGGACTTCGCGGCCCTGTGTCTAACAGGGGCGCCCCGCCGCGCGCAGCGCTCCGGTTGCGCGCCGTTCACCCGCGTGCGATGCCGCCAGGGGCTCCTCATGAACCTGGACCTGAGACCCGCGCCCCCCGCCAGCGCCTTCCGCAAGCTCGCGCTGGGCACGTGGCGCGCACCCCGCGACCCGACCGCGTATGCCTCGCTGGAGGTCCGCATGGAGCCGGCCCTCGCGTTCATGGCCTCGCACCGCACCCGGACGGGCCGGCGCCTGACGGTGACGCACCTGGTGGCGAAGGCCGCCGCGGACGCGCTGCGCCTCCACCCCGAAGCGAACGTCGTGCTGCGCGGCAACCGCCCCTGGCAAAGGCGGGACGTGGGCGTCTGCGTGCTGGTGGTGCAGCCGGCGCAGGGCTCCTCGCGGGTGGACCTGACCACCGCCACCGTGCACCGCGCGGATGCACTGTCGCTGGAGGCCCTGACCGACGCGCTGGAGGCGAAGGTGTCGCGGGTGCGGGCGCGCGAGGACGTGGAGATTGAACGGGGCAAGCGCCGCTCGTCGCTGCTGCCCGGGTGGTTGATGGGCCCCGCGCTGCGGCTCTTGTCGTTCGTCTGGTACGGGCTGAACGTGGACCTGCGCTTCGTGGGCATGCCCTTCGACCCGTTCGGCTCCGTGGCGGTGACGAACCTGGGCTCGCTGGGCCTGGAGCAGGGCTTCGTCGCGATGGTGCCCTACACCCGCGTGCCCCTGCTGCTGGCCCCGGGCAAGGTGCGCGACGTGCCGGTGGTGGAGGCGGGCGCGCTGGTGCCCGGCAAGGCGATGACGCTCACCTGCACCTGGGACGCGCGCCTCATCGACGTGGACCTGGCGGCGCGGGTGCTCCGGCACATCGGCGGGGCGCTGGAGGACCCCCGGGGGTGGGATGCACCCGGGGCGGAAGCGCGGTAGAACGGGGACGTCACCTGGAGGTCACCGCCATGTCCGTGGATCCCTACCGTCGTGTCGGCTCGTCCCGCCCCGTGGGGCGCGTGCTGGGCGGCCAGGACCGTTTCGAGAAGGAAGCGCTGGAGGGCCCCGCGGAAGGGCCCCTCGCGATGGAGCGCCGCCAGCGCATGGCGGGAGGCCCCCTGCCGGTGAACGGCGAGAGCCCCTTCGCCGCGAAGCTGCGCAAGCTGGGCGCGTCGAACCCGGAGGGCGGCAAGGAAGGCTGAAGCCCGCGCCCTTGCGCGCTCAGACCTGCCCGGAGCCGCCGTCCACGAACAGCTCCGTGCCGTTGACGAAGCTGCTGTCGTCCGTGGCGAGGAACACCGCCACCTTGGCGACCTCGTCCGGTTCGCCCATGCGGCCCAGCGGGATGGTGTTCGTCAGGTGCTGCTTGAGCTGGGCCGCCGCGTTCGCGTCGGGCGCCAGCCCGTTGAGTCCCGGCGTGTCGATGGGGCCCGGGCTGAGGGTGTTCACGCGGATGCGGCGCTCCTTCAGGTCTGACGCCCAGGTCCGCGCGAACGAGCGGATGGCGGCCTTGGTGGCGCCGTAGACGCTGAAGGCCGGCGAGCCATCCGAGCCCGCGATGGAGCCCGTGAGGATGACGGACCCGCCATCCTTCAGGAGGGGGAGCGCCTTCTGCACGGAGAACAGCGTGCCCTTCACGTTGACGTCGAAGGTCTTGTCGAAGTGCGCCTCCGTGATGGAGCCCAGCGGCGCGAACTCCCCCAGGCCCGCGTTGGCGAACACCACGTCGATGTGCCCCGCCTGCTGCTTCACCACCGCGTAGAGCCGGTCCAGGTCCGCCATCACCGCCACGTCCCCCTGGACGCCCACCGCGCCGTGGCCAATCTCCTTCACCGCCCGGTCCACCTCCGCCTGCCGGCGGCCGGTGAGGAACACCTTCGCCCCTTCGTTGGCGAAGCGCTTCGCGGTCGCGAAGCCGATGCCCGTCGTCCCACCCGTCACGACCGCCACTTTTCCGTCGAGCCTGCCCATGGTCCTGCTCCTTCACGCGCGGAACCTTGCGCCCCGCGAAGCCCCTG
>NZ_RAWI01000703.1 GCF_003612125.1 Corallococcus praedator | reverse complement strand
GAAGGGGGAAGGGGAGAGGGAGGAGGGGCCGCGGGCGCGGTGCCTTTCGGAAGGCGTCCGCCCACGAGGCGTTCCAGGTCGGCGCGGGTCGTCCAGTAGTCGCGGACGGTCTCCAGGTAGGCGCGCCAGGCCTCCACCTGTTCGCGGCGGGCGATGAGGAGCGCGGGCAGGCCGATCTGCATCGCGTTGTATTGGCGCTGCGACTCCTCGACGATGGTGGCGCGCAGCGGGAGCACGGCCTTCTGGTAGCGCTCCGCCATGTTCCGGAGCGTCATCAGCCGGGCCCTGGCGGCGCGCACCTCCGAGCGGGCGTTCACGGACAGCTCCGTCAGCCGGTCCTCGCCCTGGCGGTATTGCGCTTCCAGCCGTGCGATGAGCGCCTGTCGCTGATCGAAGATGGGCAGCTCCAGTGACAGCGTGGGGCCGAAGAGGCGCGGGCCGTTCGCGTCGCGGTGCGTGTGCACGCCCACCTCCACGCGGCCGAAGAAGCGCGTGCTGCGTGCCAGCTCCAGCGCGTTCCACAACAGCGAGGCCTGCTTGCGGGCCGCGTCGATGTCCAGCCGCTGTCGGATGGCGAGCGTCTCCAGGTGCTCCAGCGGTGCCTCCGACACGGGCACCTCTGGCAGCTTCTCCGACAGCGTCCATTGTACCCGTGCGCCGAACAGGCCCATCAGCCGGTTGAGGTGCTCGCGCGCTTCGAACAGCGCCAGCTCATCCTGGGCGAGGTCCAACCGGGCCTGCTCCAGCGAGGCCTGCTCGGTGGCGAGCACGAGCGCCGTGACGTTGCCCGCGGTGCGCTGGCGGTCCGCGAGCTCCGCCGCCGCGTCGGCGGCCTGGAACACCTCGCGGCGCAGGGCGACGAGCTGCTGGCGGGCCTGGACCTCGGTGAATGTCTGGCGGACCTCCGCGGTGGTGGCCAGGGCTTCATGCGCCACGCGCAGCGTGTCCGCCATGAACTGCTCCTTCGCCACCCGCTTGCGCAGGGGCAGCGTGAAGAGGTCCACGAAGCCCTGGACGATGGAGAACTCGGTTTCGGTGACGCCGTCGGAGGACAGCGGGAAGCCGATGCTCCCGCTGAAGGACGGGTTGGTCAGCAGCCCGGCCTGCACCATGTCCGCCTGGGAGACGCCCAGCTCCTCGTAGGTGCCCTGGAGGGCCGGGTTGTTGAGCAGGGCCACCTCGACCGCGCGGTCCGAGGTGAGGGCCTGCGCGAGCAGGGCGTTCAGGTGCTGTTGCACCTGCGCGTCCTCCGGCGTGCCCTGGTTCCAGCGTGTCTTCAGGCCCGTGCGCTCCTCCACGAGCGTCGCCACCTCCGAGTGTCCGCGCTCCTTGCGCACGGAGGCGCAGCCGCCCAGGAGGAAGACCGCGAGGAGGCAGGGGTATTTCCAGTGCACACGAGACCTCGGAGGGGGCATGCCCGTACGGCAAGCCAGGATGCTGGCCACGGATGAGCAAGGGATGGGCCAGGACGTTGGTGACCGCAACCCCACGGAACGACAGGGTCTGAAGGCACACGCTCCCACCCCCTCACGGGGTGGAGGTGTGACCGTGGACGTCACACTGTGACGCCCGTGGCCGTGGGGGATCCCAGGCGTCCCACGCCCGGCACGAAGCGGCCCACGCGCTGCGCATAGCGTGCGTAGTCAGCGCCGTGCAGGCGAAGCAGGTGGTCTTCCTCCAGCCGCACCTGGAGCGAGACGAGCAGCACGTAGTCGAGCCAGCCCATCACGGTCCAGGCGCTCGGCGTCGCGAGCATCACGCCTGTCAGCACGGTGAGCATGCCGGTGAAGATGGGATTGCGCACGATGCCGAACAGGCCTCCCGTCACCAGCTCCGTGCGTTCGGAGTCGATGCCGATGCGCCACGAGGTGCCCATCTCCAGTTGGGCGCGCACCGTGACGAAGAAGCCCACGACGACCAGCGCCCAGCCGCTCCACCGGACGGAGGCGGGGACCTGCCAGAGGCCCAGTGCCTGCTCACCGAGCGCGAGGTGCGCTCCACTCCAGAGCACGATGGCGAGCATGAACAGCGCCATGCCCACGCCGATGACGCGCTGGAGCGGCGGTCCTGAGCGGTGCAGCACCAGCGCGGGTCGACCGGTGCGCCGGCGCAGTCGCATGGAGGGAAGGACCATGGCGAAGAGCAGGAAGGCCAGGGTGGTGAGGGGCAGGGCGG
>NZ_RAWI01000702.1 GCF_003612125.1 Corallococcus praedator | reverse complement strand
CTCCACGGGCGCGGTGGGCTGGGGCTCCTGCGCCTCATCCGCCTTGCGCGCGGCGTTCGAGCTGGCGCACCCGAGCAGCATTCCGCAGACGATTCCACTCCACACGAGCAGTCGCATGTTCCTCCCAGAGGGGCCCTCGCGGGCCGGTTGGCTGGCGCCGCCACCTCCCGCCCGGTGACCTACCGGCGGTGGCGGAGCGCCGCATCGTAGACGGCCCGCGTCCCTTCCGCGGTGCGGGCCCAGGTGAACTTCGCGGCCTGACGCGGGCCCGCTTCCGACAGGGCACGGCGCTCGGCGGGAGAGCCGAGCAGCCGGTCGATGACCGCCGCCAGGCCTTCCGCGTCGTCCGGATCCACCGCCGGGGCCGCGTCGCCGCACACCTCCGGCAGCGAGCCCGCGGTGGACACCACGGTGGGCGTGCCCAGGCGCATGGCCTCCAGGGGCGGCAGGCCGAAGCCCTCGTAGCGCGAGGGGAAGACGAACAGCGCCGCGCGGCGCATCAGCGCGTAGAAGATGGCGGACGGCTGGTAGCCCAGGGCCCGGATGTCCAACCCCTCCGAGCGCAGCCGCGCGATGCGCGTCTCCACCTTGCCGGAGCCAAACCAGCTCTGCCCGGCGAGCACGAGCGTGAAGGGCCGCCCTCGCGCGGCGAGCCGCTCCTGCGCGTCCAGCACCAGGTCCACGTTCTTGCGGACATCGAGCGAGCCCGCGTACAGCACGTAGTCCTTCGGCAGGGTCAGCGCGCGCAGGAAGTCCTCCCCCGCAGCGTCCAGCTCCGGCACGTTCACGTGGTCCACGCCGATGGGCACCACCACGGTGCGCGGCTCCACCTGCGGGAAGCGGCGCAGCAGGTCGTTGCGCGTGCACTCGCTGATGCACACCAGCCGGTCCGCGAGCATCAGGCTGCGCGCCAGCCACAGCCGGAACTGCCAGTGGAACAGCTTGGAGACCGTGCTCGGCAAGTCCAGCGGCACCAGGTCCAGCACGGTGAGCACGTAGGCGGTGCCCGGCACGCGCGTGAGCGGCAGGTTGAAGTTGCCGAGCGCGTGGTAGACGGGCGGCGGCGACCGCCGCAGCTCGCGGGGCAGCGTGCCCAGCGTCCACGTCGTCCGCTTCTGTGCACCCCGGGGACGGTCGCCCGACGTGCGCGCGCCCATCAGGCTCAGCGCGACGCCCTGGGCCTTGAGCGCGTCCGCGAGGCAGTGGGTGTACAGGCCGATGCCCGTGGTGGGTTCGTCCCAGAGGGTGGCGTCGAGGGCGATGGGTCCGAGGGTCGACACGGGCCGCCTCATACCATGCCCCTGTGCTAGACAGGGCCCCGCATGGCGGTCCACCAGTTGATCCCGAGCTTCGGCCCCGGCGATGCCTCCGGGCAGGCCGCGCTGCACCTTCAACTCCTGCTGCGCCGCATGGGGCACGCGGGCGACATCTACGCGCAGGAGGTCGGCGCGGGACTGGAAGGCATGGCCCGCCCCGCCCCCGCGCTGCGCCCGAAACCGGATGACCTGGTGCTGTACCACCACGGCATCGCGTCGCCGCTGAGCGGGCGCCTGATGCACCTGGACTGCAAGCGCGGCGTGGTGTTCCACAACATCAGCCCCGCACGCTTCTACCCGGGCACGCCGCTGGAGCACGCGCTCATCGCGGGCCGCGCGCAGGTCGCCGCGATGGCGCCCTTCCTGGACGTGTCCATCGGGGACTCGGACTACAACTGCGCGGAGCTGCGCGTCGCGGGCCACCGCAACGTGCACACCGTGCAGCTCTTCGTCGAACCCGAGCGCTTCGCTGGTTCCGGCGCGGATCCACGGATGCTCGCGGGCCTCTCCGGCCCTGGTCCCACCCTGGTGTCGGTGAGCCGGGTGATGCCGCACAAGCGCTTCGAGGACCTGCTCGCGCTGCACCGGGAGCTGCTGCGCATCCGTCCCCAGGCGCGCCTGCTGCTCGTGGGCGGCTACGAGGCGGGCAGCCCCTACTTCAAGGGGCTCCAGCGCGAGGCGAAGGCCCTGGGCGGGGTGGAGTTCCTGGGGCGCCTGTCGCATGCGGAGCTGGTGGCCGTGTACCGCTCCGCGTCCGTGTTCGTGTCCATGAGCGAGCACGAGGGCTTCAGCGTGCCCATCATCGAGGCCATGGCCTCCCAGGTCCCGGTGATGGCGTACGCGGCGGCGGGGGAGAAGTGCTGGAGGCGGCGCGTC
>NZ_RAWI01000701.1 GCF_003612125.1 Corallococcus praedator | reverse complement strand
GGGTACGACGGGTCCAACGGCACGTACGCGCCTCCCGCCTTCAGGATGCCCAGCAGCGCCACCAGCAGCCTCGGCGTGCGCTCCAGGCACACGCCCACCAGCACCTCGGGGCCCACGCCCTGGCTTCTCAGGTGGTGCGCGAGCTGATTCGCCTGCGCCTCCAGCGCGCCGTACGTCAGCGCTTCTTCTCCCGGGGCCACCACCGCCAGCGCGTCTGGCGTCAGGCGCGCCTGGGCCGCGAAGCGCTCGGCAATCCCCTGCTCCGCGGGCAGCGCCACGTCGGTGTCGTTCCACTCCACCAGCACCCGCTGGCGCTCCGCCTCGCCCAGCATTGGCAGGTCCAGCACTCGCGCGTCCGGACGGGCCGCGATGCCCTCCAGCAGCACACTGAAGTGCTTCAGCATCCGCTGTGCCGTCGCCGCATCGAAGAGGTCGGTGTTGTACTCAAGAGACGCAGAGAGGCCCTGGCCCCGGTCTCCCATGTCCAGCGACAGCTCGAACTTGGCGGTGTCGCCCTCGGCGTCCACCGGTTGCAGCCGCAGGCCGGTCGGGAGCTGGGCCACGGGCAGGGGCGCGTTCTGCAGCGAGAACATTACCTGGAAGAGCGACGAACGGCTCATGTCGCGCTCGGGCTTCAGCTCCTCCACCAGCTTCTCGAACGGCACCTCCTGGTGCGCGTACGCGCCCAGCGCCACTTCCCTCACCTGACGCAGCACCTGACGGAAGGTGGCGTCACCCGCGACATGGGTGCGCAACACGAGCGTGTTGATGAAGAAGCCGATGAGGCCTTCCAGCTCCGTCCGGTTGCGGCCCGCGATGGGCGTTCCCACGCTGATGTCGTCCTGTCCGCTGTAGCGCGACAGCAGCACCTGCCAGGCCGCCAGCAGCGTCATGAAGGGCGTCGCGCCTTCTTCGCGGCTCAAGGCCCAGAGGGCATCGCGCAGCGACAGGGGCATCGTCACGGAGCAACTGCTGCCCCGGAACGTCTGCACCGCCGGACGCGGCCGATCCGTCGGCAGCTCCAGCGCGTGCGGCGCTCCTCCCAACTGTCGCTTCCAGTAGGCGAGCTGCGCCTCCAGCACCTCACCCCGCAGCCAGTCGCGCTGCCAGGCTGCGTAGTCCGCGTACTGGACCGCCAGCTCCGGCAACGGCGACGGCTGCCCCGTGCTGTACGCGCCGTAGAGCGAGGCCACTTCCCGCACCAGCACGCCGCGCGACCAGCCGTCGGAGACGATGTGGTGCACCGACAGCAGGAGCACATGCTCCACGTCCGACAGCCGGATCAGCGTCACCCGGAAGAGCGGGCCTCGCTCCAGATCGAACGGACGCCGGACCTCTTCCTCCGCCAGGGCCTGTGCACGGGCCTCGCCGTCCGCCTCGCCCGACAGGTCCACCCACGTCAGGGGTACTTCGCTCGCCGGTGCCACCACCTGCACCGGGCTGCCTGACAGCGCGCGGAAGGTCGTGCGCAGGGACTCGTGACGACGCACCAGTTCGCCGAACGTGCGGCGCAGCGCGCCCACGTCCAGTTCGCCCGACAGCCTCACGGCCGTCGGGATGTTGTAGGACGTTCCGCCCGGCTCCAGCTGATCCAGGAACCACAGGCGCTGCTGCGCGAACGACAGGGGCAGCGCGTCCGTCCGCGCCACCGGCACCAGCGGCGGCATCCGCACCCCGCTGCCCGCGTGGACCGCGAGGTCGATGCGCGCGGCCAGCCGCTCCAACACCGCATCCTCGAACAGCGCACGCAGCGGCAGCTCCACCTGGAACGTCTGGCGGATGCGCGAGATGGCCTGCGTCGCAAGCAGCGAGTGACCGCCCAGCTCGAAGAAGCTGTCGCCCAGGCCCACCTGCTTCGCGCCCAACAACTCACTCCAGATGCTCGCGAGCTGCTGCTCGGTGGGCGTGCGCGGTGCGGTGAAGCCTCGCGCATCCCCTTCCAGTTGCTCCGGCTCCGGCAGGGCCTTGCGGTCCACCTTACCGTTCGCATTGAGCGGCAGCGCCTCCAGCACCACGAGGGCCGACGGCACCATGTACTCCGGCAGCCGCCCCTTCAGCTCGCTTCGCAGCGTCGTGCTGTCCAGCGTGTGGCCAGCCTTCGCCACCACGTACCCCACCAGCCGCTTGTCCCCAGGCACGTCCTCCCGCGCCACCACCACCGCCTCGCGCACGCCTTCGCATGCGCCCAGCCCCGCCTCCACCTCTCCCAACTC
>NZ_RAWI01000700.1 GCF_003612125.1 Corallococcus praedator | reverse complement strand
GGCTGGTGCTCGCGGGGGCGGCCTTCGTCGTCGCGCGGCCGGGCTCCACGCAGGGGCCCGCGGTTCCGGTCCAGACGCAGCCGGAGCCCGTGAAGGTGGCCGCGCCGGTGGTTCCCTCGGCGCCGGTGAGCCCGCCTCCCGTCGTGCCCCAGGACACCCCGCCGACCGGTACTCCCGGCCAATCAGGGGCCCTGCCCGGCGGTGAGACGGTGGTCGCGTCGGTGACGGATGCACCGCTGACGGAGGATGGGCCGGAGGAGCCGACCTCGCGCAGGAACACCCCGCGTGCGCCGAAGGGGAAGGTGACGCTGGGCATCGAGGACATCCAGCGCGTGGTGTCGAATGGCCGGTCGCAGATCACCGGCTGTTTCGAGCGCTACAAGTCCAACCTGCCGTCGACCGCGGGCGAGGTGCAGGTGCAGCTCACCATCCTGTCGTCGGGCAAGGTGCGCGCGGACACGCGCGGGCCGCTGGCGTCCACGGACGTGGGCCGCTGCCTGGAGGCGAAGGCGCAGGGCCTGCGCTTCCCGGCGCACCGCGACCAGGAAGTCACCGTGCTGATGCCGTTCTCGTGGAAGGTGACGCAGTAGCCAGCCGCCGGGCCCGTCCCGCGTTGCAGCGCGGGACGGACGCCGTCACAGGTCGCGGCGGGCGGACAGCGCCTTGGCGAGCGTGGCCTGGTCAGCGAACTCCAGGTCCCCGCCCATGGGCAGGCCCTGGGCGAGCCGGGTGACGCGCAGGCCAATCGGCTTGAGCAGGCGGGTGAGGTAGAGCGCGGTGGCCTCGCCCTCGATGTCCGGGTTGGTGGCGAGGATGATCTCCTCCACCCGGCTGTCGTTGAGGCGCTCCAGCAGCTCCTTGATGCGCAGCTGCTCCGGGCCCACGCCTTCCAGCGGGGACAGCACGCCGTGCAGCACGTGGTAGCGGCCCTTGAACTCGCGGGTGCGCTCCAGCGCCATCAGGTCCGAGTACGTCTCCACGACGCACAGCGAGCGCTCATCACGGCGCGAGTCGCGGCAGAAGCCGCACAGCTCCGAGTCGGTGAGGCAGAAGCAGCGCACGCACAGGTGCACCTTCTCCTTCACCTCGCGGATGGCCAGGGAGAGGTCGACGGCGTACTCGCCCGGCGCTCGCAGGATGTGGAAGGCGAGGCGCTGGGCCGTTTTTTCGCCGATGCCCGGCAGCTTCGCGAGCTGGGCGACCAGGCGGTTCAGCGGATCGGGCGTCATCCGGTTTTAATTAATGCCGGGGATCTTCACGCCGCCGGAGATCTTCGCCAGCTCGCTGTTCATGTGCTGACGGCTGTTCGCCAGGGCAGCGTTCACGGCGGCGGTGACGAGGTCCTCGAGCATCCCGGGGTCATTGGGGTCGATGGCGCTCTTGTCGATCTTGATGCTGCGGATCTCCTGGACGCAGTTGGCGACGACCGTCACGAGGCCCTCGCCGGACTTCGCCTCGACGGTCTCTTCCGCCAGCTGCTTCTTCCGCTCCTCGATCTTCTCGGTGAGCTTGTTCGCCTGCCGGATGAAGTAGTTCAGGTCGATGCCGGGCATGTGCTTCCTCGGTCCCCGGGCGTAGGAGCGCGCGCCGCCATGGCGCCGCTCGGAGCAGGGACGTCGGGGCCCACCCTAGCGGGGCCCGGGGGCGTTGTCAGTCATCAGGAGTGGTGGGCATGTCCGTGAGGACGGCCGGTGGGCGCTCGGGCTCGTAGACCTGGATGTGTTCGATTTCGCCGCCCAGCATCTTGAGGATGGACCGCACGGCGGCATGGGAGCGCACCTTTCCCTCGGTGGACTTCTCGTGGGTGGCGCGGCTGTGGGAGTCCTGTTCGGAGATGCTCATCCCCAGGCCGTGGGCTTCCTGGGCCTGGGCCACGTCCTGGATGGTGAGCTTCACGGGCCGGCCGAAGTGCGAGGCCAGGGCCGCGTCAACGGTGGACTTGCCCGCGGCGGCCGTCACGGCGGCCTTGTGGAAGGCGGCGGTGGGCGGGAAGCCGAGGATGATTTCGCCCGCCTTCATGGACAGGAGGCGCCCGTTGGCGAGCGCGGTGCCATGGCGCACGGACGTCGCCTTCACGCTGTCCACGGCGGCGCGCCAGCGCTCGGGCAGGGAGCGGTTGGGATTGTCGCGGCCGGCGGCCACGGGCGCCATCGCGGGCGGCGGTTCAGGCTCCGGAGGTTCCGGTTCGAACGCGGCGGGCGGCCTGTCTCTTAT
>NZ_RAWI01000006.1 GCF_003612125.1 Corallococcus praedator | reverse complement strand
GAGGAGCGGCCCTGGCGCGACCCGCCCCCGCCCGTGGCGAAGGCACTGGAAGGCTGCCTCGCGGCGGTGCAGCGCGACCTCGCCCGGCTGGAGGACGCGGACCTGCTGCACTACGACTCCGGCATCGTCGGCACGGGCCGCTGGTCGGTGCACCCCGTGTACTTCGCGGGCGAACGCCTGGACCGCCTCGTCTGGCCGAAGCTCGCCATGGAGGAGACCGCGGAGGCCGTGCTCTCCCTGGATGGCGAGTGCACCGCGTTCCCGCTGGCGGACGTGCTGTTCTCCTCGCACGCGCCGGGCACCACGCTGACGCCGCACTGCAGCTGGGACGGCTTCCGGATGCGGCTGCACCTGGGGCTCAAGGTTCCCGAGGGCTGCGGCATCCGCGTGGGCTCCGAGTCGCGGCACTGGGAACAGGGCCGCGTGCTCACCTTCCATGACTCGTTCGAACATGAGACGTGGAACCGGGGCCAGGAGCGCCGCGTGGTGCTCATCGTGGACTGCTGGCACCCGGGCCTCACCCTGGCCGAGCGTGAGGCCCTGCTGGGACTCACGCGCAAGTTCGAGGTCCGCGCACTGCTGGCCCAACTGCGCGTCCCCGAAGCCATGGCGGAGCCCCTGATGCACCGCTTCGCGCAGGAAGAACGGACGGACGCCCAGGTGCGCCGCTACTGGCGCACCTGACGCCGCCCGCCGTGCGTCACATGTCCTTGACGAGGTCGAACAGGCTGCCGGCCGTGTCGTAGCTGAAGTACGGGCCCTGCCACTTGTAGACGTGGCTGGGATCCGGGTTCCAGAACTGCCAGCTGTTCACCGAGTACAGGTACGCCCAGAACTGCTGGCCATAGCTCTCCAGCCACGGACCGCCGCTGGCGCCACCCGTCATGGAGCAGCTGATGGTGGGGAAGCCGCCCTCGTTCCACGTCGCGCCCGAGCAATAGTACAGCTGCGAGCCGTTGTAGGGCGCGTGGGCGGGATAGCCGAACTGGTAGATGGTCTGGCCGTAGCCGATGCCCCACTTGATGCCCTGGCCACCCACCGCGTCCACGATGCGCACGCCGTTGAGCGGGTTCATCACCGCCGCCGCCACGTCATAGGCGCGGTCCGCGCTGTTGATCCATCCGTTCTTCGTCCACAACTGGTACGCCGTCCACGTGCCGTACGGCGACCCCGCGTGGTACGCGGGCACGAACACCCAGTTGGTGTGCCAGCCGCGCCCCGCCCCACCGCCGTGCACGCAGTGGCCCGCGGTGAAGACCAACCGCTTGCCATTGCTGTTCACCGTGCTGCCCGAACAGGAGAAGTTCCCGCCCTGGTCGCCCGTGTAGAACACCCGGCCGCTCATCGAGTGGATGTCCGCCGCCATCATGGGCACGCCACCGCGCGGCTCCGCGCCATCCACGCGCCCCACCTGCTTGTCCTCCGGCACCTGCCGCAGGCTGATGGGCGCCTTGCCGGACGTCGTCGGCACATCCGCGGGCACCGCCGCCGCCATGCGCTCTGGCGTCCAGTACGCGAGCACCCTCGCGATCTCCGCCTGGGCCGCGAACGCCTGCGAACCCCCGTTGTCCGTGGGATCCGCCGAGGCGCCCGCCCCGGGCGACTCCGCCTGGGCCGGCACGCCCCCCATCAACACCGCGAAGACTGCGGAGGCAAGGAGGCCACGGCACTTCGACAGACGATGCATGGTGTCAGCCTTTCAGATACGACTCCGGGTGAAGGCAGGCACCCTAGAAGCACCGTCTGACATCAAGCTTGTTTTCCGCTTGGGATTGAAATTTCCGGGCGGTACTCCTGAACCCAGACCTTTTCAGGGCCCCAGGTGAAGAGCATCCAGCGGGACGTGTGGCCCGTGAAATCCTTTGCCTCGATGGGCCGCGTCACCGTGATGATGCGCGTCCCGGGCTGGCACGTGCGCAGGTGTTCCACCAGCCGGGCCTTCGTCTCCGGCGTGAAGGCCACCCAGTTGGTGAAGATGTGCGTGGCGTCCGTCAGCGGCTCGCGGGTCATGTCCCCCACGGTGAGGGTGATGCCCGCGGGCGTAAGCCAGGGCGCCACGCGCTTCACGTGGTCCGCGATGAGCTCCACGCCATGCGACCGGGCCTTCAGCCACCGCGCGGCGATGAGCACCCGGCCCCGCCCCGCGCCCAGGTCCACCACCCGGCTCTGGGGACCCACGCCCGCGCGCTTCAGGAAGAGCAGCGCCGTCAAGAGCGGCGTCTCCCCGTAGATGAGCTCGCGGAAGGACTGGCCGGTGGACTGGAGCGCCCGGACCATCTCGAAGGTGCGCCGCGCGCTGTACGGGGTGAGCACCAGCCGCTGCCACCAGAGTCCCAGGTACGGCCGCAACAGGCTGGGACGCCACAAGAGGAGCAGCAGGTCGGTGGCGCGCACGATGACCGCGATGACCAGCCCCTGGAGCTGGATCGCGATCCACTGGAAGAACGGCAGCTCGAAGTCCTCCAGCGAATCATCGCGTCGCGGGCCGGGCGCTGGGGGCGTAGGGTCCGTCATCCTCCGTCCTCCATAGCCCGCAAGCCTCCTGTCACAAAGAGGCAGGCCGCTTCCGCGTCGGAGCAGGACGCGGCGGCCTTCCACGGGAACGCAGCCTGGAGCGCCGCCCGGTGTGCCTTTCGCCAATGCCCTGGAATTCATCGGGAATCGGTGCCCCGGGGTGTTGGTGCGCGGCGTGCAGAAGGGTCCGGACACCGTGGAACACTCCCAGCGTCCAGGGAGCAACGGTCCTCCACGGATTGAGGAACGCCCATGTGCACTGACTTCCTGATCACCGGCACCGACTCGCGCATCTCCACGAACTTCGCGGTCAACGGCCGCAGCATGGAGTTCGGCGTCGATCTCAAATCCCAGATCATGGTCCACGCCAAGGGCACGCCCTTCCAGTCGAAGGCCCCGGGCCTCAAGACCGGCCTGAAGTGGACGTCCACGTATGGGTTTGTCGGCCTCACCGCCCTCTCCGACGCCATCATCGTGGATGGCATGAACACGGAGGGCCTGTCCGTGGGCGCCCTCTGGCTGCCGGGCTCCACGTACCCGGCCGTCACCCAGCCGGCGCAGGCCCTGGCGCTGGTGGACTTCGTCAACTGGGCGCTCGGCACCTGCGCGACCGTCGCGGACGTGAAGGCCGCGCTGACCCGCGGGAACGTGCAGGTGTGGGAAGGCGACCTGCTCGCGAAGTTGCTGCCCCTGCACTTCCCCATCCACGACGCCGCGGGCAACAGCGTCGTCGTGGAGTGCACCAACGGGCAGCTCAACATCTACGACAACCCCGTCGGCGTCTGTACCAACAACCCGCCGTTCCCCCAGCAGCTGGAGAACCTGGGCAACTACGCGAACCTGTCCCCCTGGGACGCGAAGCCCACGGAGCTGGGCCTCCAGTCGTTCTCCCCCGCCGGCCACGGCAGCGGCATGCGCGGGCTGCCGGGTGATTCGACGCCCCCCGCGCGGTTCGTGCGCGCGACCTACCTCAAGCAGTACGCGCAGCCCGTGGCGTCCTCCGCGGATGCCAACACCCTGGCCTTCCACCTCCTGAACACCGTGGACATCCCGCTGGGCACCAGCCGCTCCGTGGACAAGCAGGGCAAGGACGCCGTCGACTACACGCAGTGGGCCGTCGTGAAGGACCTCACCGCCCGGACCTTCTCCGTGCGCTTCTACGGCAACCCCTGCGTGTACTCCGTCAACCTCGACACGCTCGACTTCAGCGGGGCCTCCGGCAAGCCGTTCCCCGTCCCGGCGACGCCCACCAGCATCGACCTCACCGCCAGCATGTCGAGCTGATCCGCGAACCGCTCCAGCCTCCGAAGGCCCACCGCCGCGAGGAAGGCGGCGGCGGGCCCGGACTTCACCCCAGCACCTTCTTCGCCAGCCGGACCAGGGTCTTGTCCCCGGAGACGGCGGGAAGCTCCAGGAGGCGCGCGGCCACCTGCTTGCCGGCCGCCGGGTTCTGCGCGGCCAGCTTCAAGTACACGCCCGCCCGGTCCACGAGGTCCGGGTGGTCGAGCGACGCCTCCACGCGCGCGAGCAGCTCCTTCGCCAGGGGGACCGTGGGGAAGGTCTCGAAGAGGCCGCGCAGGGCCTGCCGCTCCAGCACCTCCGGGCGCGCTTCCGCCAGGGCCAGCGCGGGCTGCAGGAGGGCCAGCCCCAACGTGCGCATGGACTCCGCGACGACGCCGGGCTTCCACCCGTCCGCGAACGCCGCGAGCAGGGCCTCCGCGCCCCGCACGTCCCCCAACATGCCCAGCGCGTACACGGCGGTCTTCGCCTCGTCGTCGTTCCCGCTGCGCGCCTGCACCATGTTGACGAACCGGTCGATGACCTCCGAGTCCCCCATCCGCGCCAGCGCCTGCGCCGCGTCCCGCCGCACCTCGCGCGAGGGGTCCCCGTACAGCACCTGACGCAGCACGGGCATCGCGACCGCGCCGTGGTCCGCCAGCTTGTCCACCGCCGCCGCGCGCGCCTCCTTCGTCGACTCGGACAGCGCCGCCTGCGCCAGCGGCTGCACCTTCTCGCGGCGGACGCGCATCAGCTCCGCCACCGCCACCTCGCCCGCCTCCCGGGCGCGCACGTCCTCCAGGGTCTCCCTGGCGAAGAGGCGCAGGCCCGCGTCGTGGCCACTCCGCGTCATCGCATCCAGCTCGCGCCTCGCCTGCTGTCCTCCCATCGCACCCAGGGTGCGCAGGGCCGTGCGGCGCACCATGCGGCTGTGGTGCTCGGCCAGCGCGCCCTTCACGGCCTCCAGCGCGGCCTCGCCTCGCGTCGCCACCACCCGCGCCACGAAGGCGCTCGCCGCCCCGTCGCTCCACGTCGGGTAGCAGTCCCGCATCAGCGCGTCCACGCCCAGGCTGGCGTAGTAGCGCGCCGCGTGCGCCGCCGCCTCGTAGCGCGTCAACTCCCCGCGCGCGCGGCGCACCATCGCCTCACCCGGTGACAGCGCCACCTCCGGGCGCTGCACGTGGATGCTCGGGTGCGTGGGCACGGACTCCAGCGCGGAGACCTCCACCTGCACCGCGCCGGACAGTCGCACCAGCGCGATGCCCAGCACCTGGTAGACCTTGATGAAGTCGTCCAGCCGCTCGCCCGGGTCCGGCCGCTGCGCCAGCGCCTCCAGCAGCGCCCCGGGCTTCTCCAGGCCCAGCTCCCGCAGCCGCGCCACCAGCGGCTCCACCGTCCGCGTCCCCACCGCCGCGAGCCCACTGGCGAAGGCGTCCGCCAGCTCGTCCCGCACCTCCGCCAGCGCGATGGCCGCCCGCGAGGCCCCCGCCGCCCGGGCCGCCTCCGACCAGCCACTGCGAGGCAGGGCGCTGGGCGTCACGGGAGGCCGGACCCGGCCCCGCCGCCGGGACAGCACGGGCGCATCCTCCGCCCGCCCCAGCGCGCGCAGCCCCAGGCCCTCCGGCGTCTCCACCACCACGGCCGAAGGGAACAGCGTGGGCAGCGCCGCCTCCAGGCCCACGTCGCCCAGCACCGCCAGCAGCCTGGAGCCCTCCAGCGCCGCGGACAGCGGCTCCTCCAGCGACGCATCCGCGGGCAGGAAGAGCGCCCGGCCCGCGCCATCCACGAACTGCGAGCGGGAACCGCTGGCCAGGAGCGTCTCCACCCGCACCGCCACCGGCAGCAGGTCCGGCGCGAACACGTCCTTGCGGTGCTCCTGGAAGGCCGCCATCGCCGCGCTCACGTCCGGCAGCGCCACCTCCAGCAGCCGCTTCAGGGGCTCGCGGTCCACCGGCGAGCCGCCCGTCCACTCCTCCAGGTCCAGCCGGTGCGGCGCGAAGCCCGGGTACTGCCCGCCCTTCGCGCCCTGGAGCACGTAGCCCGCGTGGCTCTTCTTGGGCGCCACCGTCTTGAGCGTCGCGGGGAGGATCTGCTTCTCGCTGTAGTGCCCGCCCGACACCAGATCCACGAAGCGGCTCTCGCGGATGAGGAACCGGTCCGGCGTGACGCGCGAGGAGAACGCGTACTCCACCAGCGTCAGCCCCGTCACCGGCGCGCGGTCCTTCTTCGTCCACGTCCTGCCAATCAGCTCCTCGACGTGGCGGGGCTCCAGCGCGTCGCCGCCCAGGTGCTTCTCCACCTTGCGCGCCGTGAGCAGCATGTCCGCCACCAGGTCCGTGAACGCCGGTGCCTCGAAGGTCCCCGTGCGCGCCACGGCCGCGTCCAGCAGGCCCGCCAGCTCCACCGCCCGCGCTGACAGCCGCCGCAGGCCGTTGGCCCGGAGCGCTTCGCCCAGCGCGCGCACCTGATCGGGCCGCTCGGCCCCCAGCGACGCCACGCCCGACAGGCCCAGCTCCCGCACCAGCGTGTTCACCTGCGCCACGCCCGCCTTCATCAGCTCGCCGGTCTCCGCCTTGCCCTTCTTCACGCTCTTCTTCGTGCCAGTGCCGCCCGGTGCCACCGGGGCCGACTCCGCCGTCACGAAGGCCTCCGGCACGCGGGACCACGCCACCAGCAGCGCCGCCGCGTGTTTGCAGAACGGGCGCGAGCGCGCCGCCATGCACGAGCAGCGCCCCTTCACATCCGAGCGCGCCTCGCCAAACACCAGTGAGACCTTGTAGGGCGTCGCCCCGGAGCCCGCCGCGTCCGCGAACAGCCGGTTCTCGTAGCGGGACAGGTTCGCGAGCAGCTTGCCGTCGAGCATCGCCGCGCCCTTCTGCAGCTCCGCCTTGTCGCTGATGATCTCCAGCAGCGCTCCCATTCCAATCACGGGCCGCACGTCAGCCATGACGGTCCTCCTTGTTCGTGGACGCGATGAGCGGCGTCAGGTCCTGGTTGCGCATCACCCGCTCCACCACGTCCACCAGCTTCCGGGGCGTGCACCCGAAGCACGGAATCCCCAGCGCGGTGAGCTGCTCCGCCATCGCATGGTCATACGAAGGCCGGCCGCTGTCCGACAGCGCCAGCAGGCACAGCACCCGGGCGCGCGAGTCCACCAGCTGCCGCAGCCGTGCCACCAGCTCCTCCGCGTTGCCGCCCTCGTACAGGTCGGTGATGAGGATGAAGAGCGTCTTCTCCGGCCGGCGCACGTAGTGCTCCTGCGCGTAGGCCACCGCCCGGTTGATGTCCGTGCCGCCACCCAGCTGCGCGGAGAAGAGCACCTCCACGGGGTCCGCCAGCACCGGCGTCATGTCCGCGATCTCCGTGTCGAACAGGACCAGGCTGGTGCGCAGCACGTCCAGCGACGCGAAGATGGCCGCCATCACGGAGCTGTACACCACGCTCTCCGCCATGGAGCCGGACTGGTCCACCACCAGCGTCACGTCCCACTCGTGGTGACGGCGCTGGTTGGGCCAGAAGTAGAAGCGCTCCGGGATGAGCCGCTTCTTCTCCGCGTCCCAGCCCTTCAGGTTGGAGCGGATGGTCCGCCGCCAGTCGATGTTCCGCGCGATGGGGATGGGGCTCGTGCGGTCGCGCCGCAGCGCGCCCAGCACCGCCGTGCGCAGGGGGGACTCCAGCTTCTTCTTCAGGTCCTCCACCACCTCGCGGATGATGCCGCGCGCCAGGTCCTTGGCTTGGTCGGGGATGAGCCCGCGCGCGCTGACCAGCGTCGTCACCAGCTCCACGTTCTTGTCCAGGAACGGCAGCGTCTCCGGCTCGAAGAGCAGCTGCGTGAGCCCCTTGCGCTCGATGGCGTCCTTCTGCACCAGCGCGATGACGTCGTCCTTGAAGAAGTCGCGCAGCGAGCCCAACCACTTGGGCAGGTAGGGCTTGGAGCCGCCCCTCCCCGCGGACTTCTCGCCGTAGACGAAGGAGAGCGTGTCATCCAGCTCCTCCAGGTCCCCGCCTTCCAGGCCCAGCGCGGTCGCGCCGCCACCCAGCCCGCCCAGCGACGGACACGACCCCGTCTTCTCCGCCTCCGGGCCCAGCGCCAGCCGCCAGCGCAAGAGCGCGTCGCGGTCCTTCGGTTCCAGGTCCTTGGGGTCCACGCTCATAGCAGGTCGTCCAGGTCATCGAGCGCCTTGCCCAGCTCCGCGCTCATGTCCTTCAACGTCTCCTTGTCCTTCTGCTCCAGCACCGCCTTCACCGCGCGGCCCTTGTCCTTCAACTGCCGCACGCCCATCACGTTCTCCATCAGGTAGCGCCGCTCCGTGGCGCCCAGCGTGCCCAGCGCCCGTCTGAGCACCGGCAGCGTCTGCACAAAGCGCTCCGGCTCCACGCCGCAGAGGAAGTCGTCCAGCGCCTTCACCACCTCCCGGCTCTTCACCAGCACCAGCGCGTTCACCTGGAGGAAGCCCTCCAGGTACGCCGCCGCGTCCGCCGGCTCCACCGCCAGCGACAGCCGGCGCCCCACCTCCAGCGCCACGTCGGACTCGGGCAGCTCCCGCGCCAGGTACAGCAGGCCCGTCGCGAGCCCCGACGTCGCCGGGTGCACCGCGTGGCTCTCCATCAGCCCCCGCGCCTCCACGTACCAGCCCGCCTTGTCCGCGCGCGGCTGGGACAGCGCCACCTCGTGCAGCGTGCGCAGCGCCTCCAGCACCCTGGGCACCGCCTCCGCGTCGCAAGCGCTGGCCTCGCGCACGCGCAACAGCGCCCGGCCGAAGGTCTTCTCGCCCAGCGACGCCACCGCCTCGTCCCCCACCTCCGAGTGCGCCCGCGAAGTGCCGTAGGCCATCAGCCCCGACAGCGCCCGCGCCGCCGACGCCAGCGAGGGCAGGTCCGCGTCCGTGGCCGCGTGCGCGTCACAGGCCCGGAGCGCGGACGCCACCGTCTGGGGACAGCCGGTGATGACGGACTCCAGCAGCACGTCCGCCGCCTCGGCCGTCGTCTTCGCCAGGTTCAGCCGCTCCTGGAGCACGCGCGTCGTCACGCCCTCCAGCGAGTCCCCCAGGACGATCTTCTCCACCAGCGCCACGTCCGTGGACGGCGTCCACTGCGCCTGCCAGGACTCACGCACCCGCGTCAGCGCCGCGTAGCCCCCCGCCTCCGTCGCTTGAGAACGCGAGCCCGTGCCCGTGCCCGACAGCGTCGCGTACGGAATCCCCGCCACGCGCAGCCGGTGGAGGAACACGGAGGAGCCCACCTCCACCTCGTTGTTGAGCCGCAGCGCGAACGTCTCCGGGCTGTCCGTGCGCGGCAGCCGCCGCTCGCCCACCTCGCGCCAGAACTCCGCCTGCAGCGAGTTCTGCCCGATGCGGCTGGCCACCTGCCCCACCTGATGGCCGATGACGCTCTTCCACAGGAAGCCGTCCACGTGCGTCGCGTCGCCCCGGCACAGCGTGGCCACCGTCGCCTCGCGCAATTCGTCCAGGCCGGGCGCGCTCTTCTCGCGCAGGTCCGACAGCATCACCGCCAGCCGGTACGCCTCCAGCACGTCCGACAGCGACGCGGAGAAGCCGCGCACCCGCAGGTGGCTGGCGAAGTCCAGCAGCACCTCCAGCGTGGCCCGCCGGAAGTCGCAGTGGGCGTCGTGGGCCTTCTGGTAGAAGTGCGGCGCCCGGTTGCCCGCGCCGTAGCCCATCTGCTCCGCGAGCCGGGGGAAGCTGAACGGAATCACCGTCACCGCGCAGGGCACGCCCGCCGGCAGCTTCGCCTCCAGCGCGGGCTCCACGTCGTTGGCCACGAAGGCCGCGATGTGCGCCGCACCCGCCACCACCGCCACCTTCTCCGGGGCCACGCCGCCCGCCACCACCTCCAGCACCTTGCGCGCCATGAAGGCGTCGCGCTGGCGGTGGTAGCCCTGCCGGGGCCCCGCGTTGATGACGTCCGCCCAGGCCAGCAGCACCGGCCGGAACTGCTCCGGGCTCCAGTCCGGCGCCTCGAAGGCCGCCTCCCAGAACTCCTCGAACGAGCGGTAGCCCTGGGAGCGCGCGAAGGCGTCCGTCAGGGGCACCGTGTCGTCCGGCGCGGGCGTGCCCCCCTCCATCGCTTCGGCTTCGAGTCCCAGGCCGGGCGCGTCGCGGTCCACCGCGAGGCTGACGCCCACCGGGATGTCGATGAACTCCACGCGCGCGCCGTTCGCCCGGGCCCATTTGAGCGCCTGGTACTCCGGCGAATAGGCGGCGAAGGGCCACAGCGAGGACGCCGGCGTGCCGTCCGTGCGGTAGCCCAGGATGGCCACCGGCGGCCGGGTCTGCCCGTCGCAGAGCACGTCCACCATGCCCGTGGCGTCGCAGGGGCCTTCCACGAGGACGACGTCGGGCTTCACCCGCTCCAGCCACCGCTGGAGCACGGCGGTGGTGCGCGGTGAGTGGTGACGGACCGGGAAGTGCTGCACCCGGGAGAGCAGGGCGAAGTCCATCAGCCCCTCAGCAGCTTCTTGCTCGCGGTGTACAGGTCCTTCCACGGACCCGGGCGGCCCTTGGCCACCGTCTCCATGTACTCGCGCAGCGCCTTCACGTCGTCTTCCTGCTCCTTCACCACCGCGCCCACCAGCGAGGCCGCCAGCTCCTGCGACGTCACCGTCCCGGAGCCGAACTGCTGCGCGAGGATGGCGCTGTTGAACAGCACGCTGATGGCCTCCGCCGTGGACAGCACCGCCCCCGGGGTGCGCACCTTCGTCTTGCCGTCCTTCGTCACGCCCTTGCGCAGCTCCTGGAAGAGCGTCAGCAGCACCCGCGACAGCTCCTCCGGCGGGGGCACGCCCACCTGGTAGTCCGTGCGCAGCTCCGCCTCGCGCTTGGTGACGATTTGAATCTCCTGCTCCAGGTCCTCCACCACCGGCACGGTGACGAAGTTGAAGCGGCGCTTGAGCGCGGCGCTCATCTCGTTGACGCCCCGGTCGCGCGTGTTCGCGGTGGCGATGAGGTTGAAGCCCCGCTGCGCGCTGGTGATCTCCCCCAGCTCCGGCACCGACACCTGCTTCTCCGACAGGATGGAGATGAGCGAGTCCTGGATCTCCGGCGACGTGCGCGTCACCTCCTCGAAGCGGGCGAACTTGCCCGTGCGCATGGCCCGCAGGATGGGCGACGGCACCAGCGCTTCCGGCGACGGCCCCTGCGCGAGCAGCAGCGCGTAGTTCCACGAGTACTTGATGTGGTCCTCGCTGGTCCCCGCCGTGCCCTGCACGACGAGCCCGGACGTGCCGCTGACGGCCGCGGAGAGGTGTTCGGACAGCCAGCTCTTCGCGGTGCCCGGCTCACCCACCAGCATCAGCGCCCGGTCCGACGCCAGCGTCGCGATGCACACCTGCACGATGCCCCGGTCGCCCACGTACTTGGGCGTGATGGTCACGCCGCCCACGGGCTTGGGACTTCCCAGGATGTATGTCTCCACCGCGCGGGGCGACAGCGCCCAACCCGGTGGGCGGGGCTTGTCGTCATGCGCCGCGAGGGCGTCCAGCTCGTTCTTGTACTTCGCTTCGGCAGGCAGGCGGATGTCCGGCATGGACTGCACGCTATCCACTCGGTCTGACATCCGGCAAACGTCCTGGCTGCCTTCGTGCGTCCTCTCAAGCGCTGGGGAAATCCCTACCGGGCGGCTCGGGCGCGTCGAGTCCTGCGCGCGGGCTGCTTCGGACTCGAACGCGTGCTGAATGGACGGGCCGTGCTCATCGAACGGTCCCCTTCCCCGAAGCGCTCGCGGACCGTCGCCAGCAGGACGACCCGGTAGCGCCCTGGACGTGAAGTGCCCCTCAGGTTTCTGTGCATCCCTCGGGTTTCCGAGCACGTGACACCGCACTCCAGAGCAACCCTTCCCTGTGACGGAGTGCTGGCATCGCTGTTGCTGTAGCGCCCGGCACCTCTTTCCAGAAAGGCCGCCCATGAACACCCTCCGACTGCGCCACCTCTTCTCACGGGTCCTGCGCACCTCCTCGCTCGCCATACCGCTGGTGCTGGCGGGCTGCGGATCCTCCGCGGACCTGGAGGGCTACTCACGGATCACCTGCGACAACGGTGTCCCCGTGCTCAGCGACCTGAAGATTTCGCCCCCACCGGACTACGTCGAGCTTCGCTCCATCTACAGCACCTCCGACCCCACGAACGCCCAAACCCGCACCACCTCCGGCCAGCCCTGCGCGACGGCCACCGACGTCCCCGCCTGCCAGAGCGCCCTGGCGAACGCGACGACCACCGAGAGCTTCGTCGATACCTGCCAGGGCTTCTGCCCCACTGTCATGACCTATACCTTCCTGGTCACCGCACGCGGCGATGAGGTGAAGACGCACCCGACGCCGGAGGCCCTCAAGTCCCTGCTGGGCACGGTGGACACCGAACAGGAAGCCGTGCTCCTCGCCCATGCCTCGGGCCACGCCATGAGCTGCTCGACGCTCGAGCAGGGCGCGGTGAAGAAGAACGCGAACGGCACCTTCAATGTCGTCACCTACGAGGGCTTCTCCTGCGGGAAGGACTCGCAGTTGGAGCAGGTCGTGCTGGAGGTGTCCGCCGCCGGGGAGCTCCGCGAGGTCGAGCGCCATGTCCTGGAGAAGGGCAGCGACAGCTGCAACATCGGCCGGCGCCCCGCGGGGCTCCAGGACGCGTCCCCCTGAGAGGGCACGGACGCGCTGGGGCACTACTTCGCGGAGGCCGCGCACCTGGAGGCCGCCTCCGTCCACGCCTTCCTGAGACTGCGCGATGAGCTGGCCCTACACGGCGCCGACGCAAGCCTCCAGGACGCGGCCCGCCGCAGCGCCGTGGATGAAGTGATGCACACCGACGTGACGGGCCGCATCGCCCGTCGCTTCGGTGCCACGCCCCAGCGTCCCGTCGTCACCGCGCTGCCCCTGCGCCCGCTCCTCGACGTGGCCCTGGACAATGCCGTGGAGGGTTGCGTGAGGGAGACGTACGGCGCGCTGGTGGCCCACTACCAGGCCCTGCACGCGCAGGACACCGAGGTGCGCGAGGCCATGGTCCGCATCGCCGAGGACGAGACGCGCCACGCGGGCCTCTCCTGGGACATCGACCAATGGGCACGATCGCGCCTCTCCTCCCAGGAGCGGGACACGCTGCGCGAGGCCCAACGCCAGGCGGTGGCCCTGCTGCGCGCGGAGGTCGCCGTGCCACTCGACCTGGGCTCGTCACCGCCGCGGGCCTTCCCACGCCTGAAGTCGCCCTTGGCCTCCTGGACACGTTGGAGCAGGAGCACTGGGCCTGAACAAACCCTCCTTCCCTGGAGCACCTCCCATGAACGCACTCCGATGGCGCTGCGTCTTCTCACCGTTGCTGATGTCCCTCCCGCTGGCGCTGGCCGGCTGTGGCCCTGAATTCGCGGACGTGGAGGGCTACACGGAGATCGCGTGCACGAGGGACCGTCCCCACATCGATGACCTGCGGATCTCCCCGGTGCCGGACGCCTTCCTGCTGTACTCCATCGGCCTGAAGAAGAATTCAACGGAGCCGCCCTCCGTCTTTCTCTCCGCCACCAGGGGCGAACCCTGCGCGACCGCCACCGACGTCGCCACCTGTCAGGCCGCGGTGGAGGAGGCACGAGCCACCTCGGGGTTCCACCGGTCCTGCTACCACGGTGACTGTTCTGAATACTTCGCCCTCACCACGCGCGGGGACGAGGTGAAGCTCTACACGACGGTGGAGTCCCTCCGGGAGCTGCTGGGCACCGTCGACACCGAACAGGAGGCCGTGTTCCTGGCCTACGCGGCCGACTACGCCTTCCTCTGCGACAAGGTGGATCAAGGCGGCGTGAAGGCCAATCCGGACGGCTCGTTCAACGTCATCGGCTACAAGTACTCCGACTGCGGTGAAGGCCCGGCCATCGTGCAGTACGTGACCCAGGTGTCCGCCACTGGCGAGGTCCGCGAGCTGGAACACCACGTCATGCGGCACTACAAGGCCGACTGCTCCCTGGACATGTCCAATCCGTAGGGGGGCGCGCTGCATCCCCACGTTCCTCCAGGCCCCATGACCGCGAAGACGCAGAAGCCCTTGAAGCCTCCGACGTCACGCAAGGCCACCCCGCGAAGGAAGCCTCCGGCGACATCCCTCGCGGTCCTTGGTGATGAACAACGCTTGTCAGCGGCGGCGGACGACGGCGACTGCGTGAAGCTGCGAGCCCTGCTTGCACGCGGCGTGGACGCGGACGCGAGGGACCCCGTCACCGGGTACTCCGCGCTGCACTACGCCGCGTTGAACGGTCGGCTTGAAGCCGTGAAGCTGCTGCTCGCCGCGGGTGCGGACGTGGGGGCAAGAGTCCACCGCTCCAGGACGACCCCGCTCGACATGGCCGCGACGAAAGGCCGTGTCGCGGTGGTCAGGGTGCTCCTGGCCGCGGGCGCGCCCCTGGGCCAGCCCCACGGTCGGTTCGGTTGGACGGCGCTCCACGCCGCCGTGGCCCATGGACACACCAAGGTCGTCGAGAAGCTGCTCGGCGCGGGCATGGCGGTGGATGCGCCTGGCAAGCACGGCATCACCCCGCTCGGCACCGCCCTGCTGAACGAGGAGGCCTGGGAGGACGTCGTGCCGGTGCTCATGGCGGCGGGCGCCCGCCTCAAGCGCATCCCCCGGACGCTGCTGCGCGAAATCGCCAACGATGAGAAGTACGCCCTGCTGCGTCCCATCCTCCAGCCCCACGGGCTGCCCGCCCCGAAGAAGCCAGGACCTCCGCCCGTCCTGCCCCCGCTGCACGAAGCCGCCGCGACCGGGAACGTCGCGCGCGTGAAGCGGTTGCTCAAGGACGGAGCCAGGGTGAAGGCGAAGCTCCGCCGCTCCGGGACGACGGCGCTCCATCTGGCGGCCCGGAACAACCACGTGGAGGTGATGGACGTGCTCATCGCCGCGGGCGCCCCCCTGGACGGGTTCCACAAGCCCTACGAATGGGCGCCCCTGCACGAAGCGGTGTTCCACGGCCACCGGGAGGCGACGGAGCGGTTCATCCGCACCGGGATGGACGTGAACCTCCAGCACCCCGACAGCGTCATGCCGCTCTTCCTCGCCCTCGATGAGCCCGGAGTGCGCGTGCTACCGCTCCTGCTCGAAGCCGGCGCCGACGCGCAAAAGCCCTTCCCCGCCGTCCAGCACGTGCCCCAATACGCGAAGCTGCGTCCGCTCTTCCGCAAGTACCTGCGGCCTTCGCGCAAGCGATGACGCAAGCCGACGCCGCACGTCGGGCGCGCACTCGTACGCCACCGGACTTTCCTGGTTTCCACCTTGTGAGCCCACACGTGCGTTTGAGAGAATCGCGGGCGTGAACGCCCGCGCTCGCGTCTTCTCCGCCGTCCTGTTGGCCTCGTTCGTCTGGGCCTGTGCCTCCTCGCCTTCGTCCCCGTCCCCGGACGCGCCGACGCCGGAAGCAGGCTCTCCCGCCCGCCTGTGGCAGCGCGGCGCGGCGACGGGCGACCTGGCGCGCTTCACCCGCGACGGCACCCGCGTCGCCGCGGACGGCGCGCTGGAGCTGGACGCCACCGCGAAGCAAGGCAGCGACCCGTTCCCCGCGGGCGGCTGGCTGGATGGCGGCAGCTTCTACAACGGCGGCACCTTCCGCTTCGGCACCGCCACCTCCGAAGTCCAGTCCGTCCCCGGCGGCTTCGACAGCGTGGTGCCGTCCTTCGACGCGCAGACGCCTCCGGGCACGTGGGTGAAGCTCACCGTCGCCGCGCGCATCGAGGGCACCTGGACCAAGGACTATGAGCTGGGTGTCTGGGCCTTCGACGCGGACACCGTCGCGCGCCACAGCGTGGACGGTCAGGGGGACGCGGACGGCAACGTGCTCACCGACACGCTCAACCTGAAGCGCCGCGCGGACGCCCTGCGCGTCACCGTGTTCCTCTTCTCCGAACGCCCGGACGCAAGCCCGCGCCTGCGCTCGCTCGCCGCCGCCGTCACCGACACGCGCCGCAAGCCCGAGGATGCCACCGCGGACCGCACCGCGTGGGGCACCGTGCTGGACGTGCCGGGCTACTCGCAGATGATCTACCCCGACGGCGGCGAGGTCTGGTGCTCCCCCACGTCCACCACCATGCTGCTGGGCTACTGGAGCCGGAAGCTGGGCCGCGCGGACCTGGAGCACCCCGTGCCCACCGCCGCCGCCCACACCTATGACTGGGTCTACAAGGGCACCGGCAACTGGAGCTTCAACACCGCCTACGCCGCCGGCATGTCCCAGGGCGCGCTGCACGGACTCGTCGCCCGCTTCGACTCGTTCGCCCCCGTGGAGCGCCTCATCGCCGCCGGCATCCCCGTGAGCATCAGCATCGCGTACGAACCCGGGGAGCTTTCCGGAGGCGCCTCCCGCCGCACCGACGGCCACCTCATCGTCGTGAAGGGCTTCACCGCCGACGGTGACGTCGTCGTCAATGATCCTGCTTTCTCCTCCAACGAAACCACCAGCGCGACGTACCGGCGCGCCGAACTGTGGCGTGCCTGGCAGCACTCCCGGGGGGCCGCGTACGTGCTCTGGCCCGCCGGCACCGCCCTGCCCCCGCAGGGGATGGAACCGCTGCCCTAGCCTGCGTCCAGAGGCGGACAGGAGGACGACGCATCGCGGCGCGCACTGTCCACTGGCCGGGGCGACAAGCCTCCCGTCCCTTGACGTAGGGCCGTTCGTGGCAGTCCCGACACAACCTTTAACCTTCAGTCCGCAGAATTTAGGCTTGATTTCAACGCGCGGAATGTAAATACCTGCGCGCGTGATTTTGATGTCCCTTCGCCGGGAAGCCGGCAGTGGGACGCAGCCTGGAGGCACGGACATGGAGCAGAAGCCGCTGCGGGACTTCCTTGAGATTCCCTACGACGAGCTGGAGGAGCTCAACCTCCGGGTGAAGGAACAGCGCATCCAGCGCGTGTCGCCGGAGAAGATGCGCGACGAGCGCATCAAGTACCTGACCGACGAGAAGCGCATCAAGGCCATCACCGTGTGCTTCACCGACCTGGAAGGTCGGCTGCACATGCTGGACTACGACAAGAAGTTCCTGCTCAAGAGCGCGGACAACCTCACCTTCGACGGCTCCTCCATCCGCGGCTTCTCCGCGCAGGCGGAGAGCGACCTGCGCCTGAACATCGACTGGGGCGCGTTCTACTGGCTGCCCTCGGACATCTTCGGGCCCGGCAAGGTGCTGGCGTTCAGCGAAGTGCTGGAGCGCGACGGCACGCCGTACCACTCGGACATGCGCGGCCAGCTCAAGCGCGCCACCGACGCGCTGTTCCAGAAGGACGGCACCGTGTTCCACGCGGCGCCGGAGATCGAAGGCTTCCTCTTCAAGAGCCGTGACGCCGAGCGCCACTACCACGAGGAAGGCAAGTTCGAGTTCATCTCCATCGGCGGCTACTACCACGCACTGCCGGGCGACGCGCTGCGCACCTTCATCGACAAGGCCGCCGAAGCGCAGCGCGCCATGGGCTTCCAGAACGAGAAGGACCACCCGGAGGTCGCGCCCAGCCAGTTCGAGATGAACTTCTCGTACAGCGAGGCCATCATCGCCGCGGATCAGATCCAGCTCTACAAGCTGCTCTGCCGTCAGGTGGCCGCGCAGTTGGGCCTCACCGCCAGCTTCCTGCCCAAGCCCGTCACCGGCGTGAACGGCAACGGCATGCACATCAACATGTCGCTGTCGAAGAACAACAAGAACCTGTTCCACGACAAGGCGGGCCAGGACGGGCTGTCGCAGATGGGGTGGGAGTTCATCGACCGCATCCTCACCAACGCGAACGACATCTGCCTCGTCCTCAACTCCAGCGTGAATTCGTACCGCCGGTTGGATCCGCACTACGAGGCGCCCAACCAGATCAAGGCCTCCGCGAACAACCGCGGCGCCATGGTGCGCATCCCGTTCGGCAATGAGCGCAGCGCGCGCGTCGAGTGCCGTTCGGTGGCGCCGGACGCCAACCCGTACATGGTGCTCTACACGCTGATGAAGACCGGCCTGGAGGGCCCGCAGCCGCAGGAGGACGCGGAGACCAAGCGCAGCCGCACGCGCTTCCTGCCGGACAACATCTACGACGCGATCCGCTTCTTCAAGGGCAGCCAGTTCATCGCCCAGACGCTGGGTGAGCAGGTGCAGGGCAAGTACGCGGAGCTGAAGGTCGGCTCCGCGGACCGCTGCCCCAAGCAGCTGGGCACCCGCGTGAAGGAAGCGGAGATCCAGTTCCATCACGAGGTGACGAACCAGTACCTCTGGAACCTCTTCTAGAGGCTTCTAGAGTTCCCGGTAGCGCGCCTGGAGGAACAGGTAGGCGGCGTAGGCCACCAGGCCCGCCGCCACCACCCCCAGGAGCACGTCGCCCGCGGGTTGGCGGGCGACGACGGCCAGGGCCTCTCCCAGGCCCTTGGCCTCTCCCGGGTTCGCGTCCACGGCGGAGCGGACCAGGAAGATGCCGATGACGGAGAACACCACGCCGCGCGCGGCGATGCCGAAGCGCGACACCCGCTCCACCCAGTGACGCTGCTGGGCCGCGAGCCCGGTGAGCGTGAGCTTCTCCAGGAACTTCCCCTTCCACGCCTTGTGGAACTGCTTCACCGCGAAGCCGATGATGCCCAGGCCCACGAGCGCCACCAGGACGCGGCCGAAGGGCTGCTCCATCAGCGTCGCCGTCCAGCCCTGCGTCCCCCTGCTCCGGCCCTGTGAAGCGCCCACCACGGTCTTCAGCGCGAAGACGGCCAGCGACGCGTAGATGGCGCCGCTGAGGAAGTACATGGCGCGCGTGGCGATGCCCTTGGCGTCGGAGCCCTTGTCCTCGGTGTCCGCGAACGCCTGGGCGAAGCGCCAGACGACGAAGCCCAGCAGGCCCACCACCAGCACGGACAGCAGCACGATGCCGAAGGGCCCATGTGCCACGGTGCTCACCGCGCCGTGGCTGTCCGTGGTGCGGCCGCCCTCGCCCGCCGCGAGCTTCAGCGCGAGCACCCCGATGATGGCGTAGACGGCGCCCTTCGCCGCGTAGCCCATCCGCCCCAGCTTCTTCGCCCAGGGGTGGCTCGCGGCCTCCTTCGCCCCACGCGACAGCCGCTCCATCCCCGGCCCGCGCATCACGTCCATCGTCGCCATGCGAACGCTCCTCCCGTCCCTGCGTCGGGACCGAGGAGAGGGTGCGCATCCGAAGGCCCGTCCGGGCGGAAGGCCCGTGCGTCCCGTCCGGGCCTCAACCGGGCCACGGGGGGCACGGCTGGCTGCCTGCTGTCATGGGGGGCGGGCGAAGGCGGGCACCGAAGGCCGCGCCACCGCTCAACGCAGGGTTCGCACGGCCTGCACCACGCGCGGCCACTCCTTGGAGCGCGGGTCGATGAGCTCGAAGTGGCCCGCGCCCTTCAGCGGCACGAGGTGCACCGGGTCCTTCTGCTGGACGCCCCGGGCGTGGAAGCCCTCGCTGATCTCCAGGGGCACGGTGTCGTCCTCCGTGCCGTGCAGCAGCACCTGCGGCAGCTTCAGGGGCTGGAGGGCAGCGGGGGACGCGACGGCGTAGCGCTCGGGGACCTGCTCCGGCGCGCCGCCCATGAAGGTCTTCACGATGCCGTTGCCCAGATTCAGCGCGGCCCCCTTCGCCAGGTCCAGCACGCCCGCCAGGGACACCACGCCCTTCAGCTTGAGGGGGGCGTCGCGGTAGAGCGGCTGACGCGCGGTGAGCCGGTGACGGGCGGCCAGCCACATCGCCAGATGACCGCCGGCCGAGTGGCCCATGGCCACCACGCGCGTCAGGTCCAGGCCCAGCGACGGCGCGGCGTCCACCAGATGATCCGCCGCGGAGGCGACGTCCTCCAGCGTGCCGGGGAAGCCTCCGCCGTCGTGGCCCACACGCCGGTACTCCACGCTCCACGTCGCGAAGCCACGCTTCGCCAGGTCCGCGCAAAGGTGGCCCGCGTGCTCCAGGCCGTACTCCGCGCGCCAGAAGCCACCGTGGACGAAGAGCACCACCGGGTGGGGGCCCTTGCCCTTGGGTTTGCGCAGCTCGGTGAACTGCTGGGGTGCCTCGCCGTACGCGATGCGTGCGTCGGGCGGCGGCTGCGGCGTTTCGAGGACCCACATGGAACTCATGCGCCCATCTTGGGAACGGGCGGCCCGCCGCCGCAAGCCGTGGCGCGCCAGGAGTACGTCCCCGCGAAGGATGCGCCGCGACCGGCCCCTCCGGTACGCTGTGCGTTCCACGGGGGCATCTTCGCGTGCATGAGCCGAACGAAGCGGAGCTGAAGCTCGCCCTGGCCGAGGGCCTGCTCTCACGCGAGGAAGTGGACGCCCTGCGCGAGGAGGCGGCGCGGCGCGGTGTCGCACCGCTCCAGGTCCTCGTGGAGCGCGGACGGCTCTCCGTCGATTCGCTCGTGTCACTGCGCCGGGAACTCGTCACGGATGCGGCCTCGGAAGAGGACGCATCGCCCTCCGGTGCCACGGCGACGAAGCACCCTGCCTCAGCCGAGCCGCGTGGGGACAGGGCCGACAGCGACCGGGAACAGCCCCACCGGGTCGCGGGGTCTCCCGGCGACGCGGGCCCCCGCCCCGTGATGTCCGACGACACGCTTCCTCCGGGAGGGGCTCCGTCCAGGAGCGTGGACGGCCCCGCCTTCCCGGTGCCGTTCTGGGAGCGCTACCGTCCCGTGCGCTTCCTCGGGCAGGGCGGCATGGGGCGCGTGTTCCTGGCGCACGACGTGCGGCTGCACCGTGACGTGGCGCTGAAGTTCGTGCGCGACGAGGACCCGGAGCTGTCGCGCCGCTTCGTCGCCGAGGCACGCGCACAGGCCCGCGTGGACCACGAGCGCGTCTGCCGCGTGTACGAGGTCGGTGAGGTCCAGGGCCGCGCGTACATCGCCATGCAGTACGTCGCGGGCGAGCCGCTGCATGCCCTGTCCGGTCTGCTGTCCGTGGAACAGAAGGCCCTGGTGCTGCGCGACGCCGCGCTGGGCGTGCACGCGGCCCATCAGGCGGGGCTCGTCCACCGCGACCTCAAGCCCTCCAACATCCTGGTGGAGCGCGCGGAGGACGGCGCCCTGCGCCCCTACGTCATGGACTTCGGCCTGGCGCGCGATTGGAGCGGGAGCGAAGGCTTCACCGCCACCGGCACGGTGCTGGGCACGCCGCAGTACATGGCGCCCGAGCAGGCCCGGGGCGAAGTCACCCGCCTGGACCGGCGCGCGGACCTCTACAGCCTGGGCGCCACGCTGTACCACCTGCTCACCGGCCAACCGCCTGTCCCCGGTGCCAATGGATTGGAGGTGTTCAGCCGCATCGCCACCCATGAACCCCGCCCGCCGCGCGAGCTGGCCCCCGAGGTTCCCGCAGACCTGGAGGCCATCGTCCTCAAGTGCCTGGAGAAGGACCGCGCCCGCCGCTACGACTCCGCGCGAGCGCTGGCGGACGACCTGGAGCGGTTCCTCGCCGGCGAGCGGGTCCTCGCGCGCACCGGCCCCGCGTACCGCGTGCGCAAGTGGGTGGCCCGGCACCGTCGAGCGGTCGCGGTGGCCAGCCTCGTCGGACTCGCGGCGGCGGGCGCGGTGGGCCAGGGCGTGATGGCCCGTCGGGAAGTCTCGCGTCGCGAAGCCCTGACCCGCCGTTTCACCGAGGGCGTGGAGCGCATCGAGGCCCAGGCCCGCTACTCCGGACAGGCGCCGCTGCACGACACGCGGCCGGACCGCGAGGCCATGCGCTCACGCATGCGCGACATCGAAGCGTCCATGCGCGAAGCCGGCACCGTGGCGGAGGGGCCGGGCCACTACGCGCTGGGACGAGGGTTCCTCGCGTTGGGTGACGAAGCCGCCGCGCTCCAGCACCTGGAGGCGGCCTGGGCGGCGGGGAACCACGAGCCCCGCGTGGCGTATGCGCTCGCGCGGGTGCTGGGGCATCGGTATCAGCGCGAGCGGCTGGAGGCGGATCGGATCCCGGACGCGCCTCAACGCGAGGCGAAGCAGAAGGAAGCACAGTCCCGCTCACGCGACCCGGCGCTCGCGTTCCTGAAGCAGGGCCAGGGCGCGGAGGTGACCGCGCCCGAATACGCCGACGCGCTCCGGGCCTTCTACGAGGACCGCTTCGATGAAGCCCTGAGGTCACTGGACGCACTGGGTACGCGCCTGCCGTGGTTCCACGAAGCCGCGCTGCTCCGGGGCGACATCCTGCTCGCCCGCGCCGTGCGCCACGCCCTGGCGAGCGAACGCGACGCGGCCCGGAGCGACCTGGAGACCGGGCGCCAGGCCTACGCGAGCGCGGCCGACATCGGACGCAGCGTGTCCGCCGTGCACCGCGCGCGAGCGGAGCTGGAACAGGAGGCCCTGCTCCTCGAAATCTCCGGGAAGGGCGACGTGCAGCCCGCGTACACGCAAGGGATGGAGGCCGTATCGCGTGCCTTGGTGGCGGCGCCGGATGAAGCGGACACATGGGTGCTCGAAGCGCACCTCCACCGCCGGCTTGCGCAGGTGCGCGTCAGCAGCGGGGGCGAGGTGGAACCGCTGCTCATCCGCACGCTCGACGCGGCGAAGCAGGCGCTGAAGCTCGCGCCCGACAAGGTGGAAGCGCGCCATGCGCTGGCGATGGGCTGGTGGCAGTGGGCCCGCTACCGGCAGGGACGGGGCGGGGATCCGCGCGAACAGCTCCAGGCCGCGGTGGCCGCGTTCGACGCCATCCCCGAGTCCGCGCGCGACTACGACTTCCACCTGGACCTGGGCCTCGTCTTCAAGGTGTGGGCGGACTCCGAGGACGGACGCGGCGGGGACTCACTGCCCTTCCGGGGGAAGGCCATCGACGCGTACCGGCAGGCATTGCGTCTGGATGCGAAGCGGCCGGAGGCGTGGATCAACCTGGGCACCGCGTACGTGAACCGCGCGAACCATCCCCGGGCCCTGGAGCCGGACAAAGACCTGGAGGAAGCCCGGGGGTCGCTGGAGCACGCGAGCCAACTGGACCCCGGCCACGTCGTGACGTGGTTCTATCTGGCGGACGTCCACCGCACGCTCGCGCTGCGCGTGCGCGACCACGGAGGCGACGCGGGCCCCGGACTCGCAAGGGCGCTGGAGTGCTACCGGAAGGGCGTCGCCATCAACCCGCGCCTGCCTCCGCTCCTCAACGGCGTGGGTACCGTGCTGCTCGACCAGGCGCGCGAGGCGTGGGACCGGGGCGACGCGCCGGAGCCCCTGTTGGACGAAGCGGAGCGGGCCTTCACGCAAGCCATCACCACGGCCCCCACCGTGGGCTTCGCGCACAACAACCTGGGCGAGGTCCGCGCCTGGCGTGCCACCTGGCAGTTGGCGCGAGGAGAAGACCCCACCGCGAGCGCGAAGGAAGCACAGGCCGCGCTCCAGCAGGCGACCGCCCTGCTGCCAGACATCGCGCAGCCGTGGGCCAACCTGGGGCAGGTGCACCAGACGCTGGCCGCGTTCGCGCTGAGGCGCGGCAGGGACCCACGGCCCGACACCGCACGTGCCACGGAGGCTCTGACGAAAGCGCTGGGGCTCAACGCGAAGCTCGCGCAGGCGTGGCGCTGGCAGGGAGAAGTCCAGGCCGTGGACGCGCGCTGGAAGGCCTTGAAGGGCCCTGCATCCGACGCGGACTTCAAGCTCGCGGCGGACTCCTTCCGGAAGGCCCTGGAACTGGAGCCCGAGAACCTGGAGCAGCGCCTGGCCTTCGGTGCCTTCCTCGGTGAATGGGCCACGGCGCGGGAGGCGCATGGACAGGACGCGAAGGAGCAACTCCAGCGGGGCCTGTCGCTCACCGAAGCAGTGCTCACCGCGCGCCCCCATTGGAAGGACGCGAACACCCTGCGCGAGGACCTGCGCCGCGTCCTCGCGCGCCTTCCGCCCGATTAGTCCTCGCCGCGCCCCGTCACTTCCAGGGTGCCGTTGATGGTCTCGGTGATGCCCTGGGGCTCCGTGCACTTCGAGCAGTCGCTCATCGGGCACGACCACAGCTTGTGGTTCCCCTGTGGATCCTTGCCGCGCAGCGTCCACGAGGCGCTCTGGCAGGCAGGCACCAGCAACGGGTTCTGCGAGCCCTCCTTGAAGAGCGACTCGCCCGCCACGCCGATGCACCGGTCCTGCTGCACCTGGGACACGAAGGTCACGGTCTGCCCGGCCTGCACCTGCACCGTCGTGGTGCTGAAGTGGACCTTGCCCTCCGCGTTGGCCGTGATGAACACGTCCCCGGGGTTTCCCGGAGGGGGCGTCGGGCAGGGCTGCACCGGCGTGCTGTCACCCACCGCGGCCGAAGCAGCGTCGGTGGAACGGGGGGCTGTGGCACAGGCCAGCAGCCCGGTGACGCACAGGGGAAAGAGGACTCGGATTCGCATGGCGTGGTTCTCCAGGGCTTGCGCCGGCAGTGGTCCTCCGCGGGGAGGCAGGTCGGCATGATGCGCTACGAATCGAACGAGCGGCAGTCGTCCGCGCGGTGTGGGGCTGGTACCGCCCCTGTGCCAGAGTTCCTCCCATGGCCGACGAAGCCCGTGACTACCTGCTCCGCCAGTTCGAAACAGCGTGGGCACTCACCCAGTACCATCTGGATGGACTGACGACCGAGGAGTGCCTGTGGCGCCCTGCCCGCAAGGGCTTGCACGTGCAGCCGCTACCGGACGGAACGTGGCGCGCGGATTGGCCCGAGCACGAGGGCTATGACCTCGGGCCGTCCAGCCTCGCGTGGCTGACGTGGCACCTCGGCTTCTGGTGGTCCATGGTGCTCGACCACTCCTTCGGCGGCGGGCCCCTCTCCCGAGAGAGCGTGATGTGGCCCGGCAATGCCGACGCCGTCCGCGAGTGGATTGGCCAGCTCAAGGGCCAATGGCAGGACGTCCTCGAACGGACCACGGACGAAGACCTGCGCTCGCCGCGACGAACACGCTGGCCCTTCCAGGACCGTCCGTTCGGTGACGTCGTCGCCTGGGCCAATGTCGAGCTCACCAAGAGCGCC
Organism: Corallococcus praedator; assembly: GCF_003612125.1. Lineage (GTDB taxonomy): Bacteria > Myxococcota > Myxococcia > Myxococcales > Myxococcaceae > Corallococcus > Corallococcus praedator. The sequence continues at coordinate 49,805 of NZ_RAWI01000006.1, read as the reverse complement.
GCCGAACTTGGCTACGCACGCTTTCTCTACGCCGTCAGCGACCGCTGATCTGGATCAGTGCCCCTCATCCGCGCCGCGGTGCCAGTAGGCCGCCGCCTTGAGCCAGTCACCCGGATGGCGGCGCTCCTCGACGAAGTGGGTCCGCACCTCGCGGACGAGCGAAGCCTCACCGGCGATCCACACGAAGCCGTCCCCCGGTGGAGGCGAGAATCCGGCGAGTGCGCGAAGCAGGTGCTGTCCATCCTGAGCGCTCGGCTCCCCACGCACGACCCATTCCCGCCGCCACGCGGCCCGGGTCTCGAAGTGCTGCACTTCATCCGCACGCGCCACGGCCACCAGGGTCGACACGGGCACGCCAGGGCGCAGCGTCTCCACCCGCCGACCGATGGCTGGCAGCGCGCTCTCATCGCCGACCAGCAGGTACCAGTCGAAGTCGTCGGGCATGAGGGATGAGCCCTTCGGCCCCCCTATCTCCAGCGTCTGACCGACCTGCGCCGACGCGGCCCATTCCGTCGCGGGCCCGGCACCGTGCAGGGCGAAGTCGAGGGTCAGGGTCCCTGCCACGGGGTCGAAGGCGCGCGGCGTGAAGTCACGCATCACCGGCGGCCCCGCTTCATCACCCTGCCGAGGAAAGAACACCTTGATGTGGTCGTCTGGCGACGGGCTTTGGAAGCCCGCGAGTTCGGGCGACGTGAAACGGATCCGCCGCATCCGGGGGGTCAGGGCCTCCACGCCGCTGACGGTGAGCTCGCGCCGCCGCAGCTCGTGGCGCACGCGAACCATCTGATGCGGCGCGCCTCGCGCCTCCGCGTCCTGAAGGGTCGGGTGGTTCATGAGCGCAGCCTTTCAATCTTCTGCGCGGCCTCGTCGATGAGCGCGGCCACGTCGTGGAGGGTCTTCGTGTCCGTGCTGGCCGACAAGGTGTCGAACAGCACGGCCTTCAGGTTGTGCATGGCGCGCCGGACCGGGGCCGCGTCGGTCCGCTCGCGAACCTCCGCGGCGGCGCCGAGCCGCTGAAGCAAGCCGGCAACGGCGCTCGCGTTCTCCTGGAGCAGCGCCTGACCTTGCGCGGTGATGGAGAAGAGCTTGCGCTGGCTGTCGGTGTCCGGCTCACCGACCAGGCCCATGTCCTTGAGCAGGGTGAGGGTCGGGTAGATGACCCCGGGACTGGGGACGTACGCGCCGCGACTCAACCCCTCGATGGCGCGAATCAGGTCGTAACCGTGGCGGGGCTCCTGGGAGATGAGGTGGAGCAGGACGAGCCGCAGCTCGCCGCCCTCGAACATCCGGTGCCGACCGCCATGGCCATGAGGCCCCCGGTGGTCCTCCCGCTCTGAGTGCCAGTGCCCTCCCCCCTCTTCCCGCCCTCTTCCGGGTCTGCCTCGCATGGTGCGTCCTCTCTGCTCCTCAAGAGCCATCTTGGATAGGTCTTAGATATATCTTAGATATGTTGGGAGCAAGGCCTTCGCGGGGACCCGGTCGGTCGCCCCCCAGGGGTTCGCTTTCAGGTCATCCACCAGCGCCGTCGCTCGACATGCCCCCAAGGACGCCCTTGGCAGCGGCAGGGGGGCTGTCTCACCTTCCCCCGGCAGTGGCTGGCTTCGAGGCGCGGAGGAGGGTCGATGGGACAAGCGAGGCATGGGGCCTTGCGCGTGGCCATGGGCCTGGTGCTCGCGCTGGGAGCGACCGCGCCAGCCTGCCTGCCCCAGAGTTCGTGGACGACCTCCGTTCCCGAGTGCACGGGGACCGCGGGCGCCTCAATCGAAGGAGCCCCCCCCGTCCAGGGTGAGGATCCGCGGAGCTACGTCGAAGAGGATGGGCTGCCGGTGCTCCACCTCTACGTGGCGGACTCGCTGCCAGACGATGACGGCTACCAGGCGGCGCGCGTCTTCTATCGCGGGCGCTGCTACGTCGCCCGGGCCAGATATCGCGGGGCGACGTCCAAGGCCTTCCCCAAGCGCAGCTTCACGCTCGACTTCCGCGATGGAGAGACCTTTGACGAACCCTTGCTCGCGGGCGGCTTCTCGGGCCGGCGCAAGCTGGTGTTGATCAGCCCCTTCAATGACAATTCATACATCCGCACCCGGCTCGGCTTCACCCTGTGGAGCCGCATGTCTTCCGAACACCTCCAGGTGAAGACCTTCAGCGCGGTCGTCTATCTGGACGGGCGCTATCACGGACTCTTCACGGTGGCGGACCACGTCGACCGTCACTCGCTCGCGGCGCAGGGGATGGATGCCAGGGGAGAGCTCTTCAAGGCCGTGGGCCCAGGCGCCAACTTTTCCCGGCAGGATGCGTTCAACAGACCCAAGAGTCCGCTGCATCAGGGCCATGAGAAAAAGGAGGGCGAGCCCGAGATGGGAGACGGGGCCTACGCCAGCATCGAGCAGTTCACCGCCTTCGTGGCGGATACCCCTCCGGAGCGCTTCCGCGCGGAGCGAGGCGCCTGGATGCGAGTGGAGGACTACGAGGACTGGTGGATGCTGGCCCACCTGGCGGACCTGTCCGACTCCGTGACGAAGAACGCCTACCACTTCCGTGCGCAAGGAGCGGCGGAGCGATGGCGGTACATCCCCTGGGACCTGGATGCCAGCTTCGGACAGAACTGGGACACCACGAGACGGGCCCCGTGGCCGATGGCCACCTTCCCGGAGCAGAACCTCATCTGGACCCGGATGATGGAGGATCCAGCCATCCGCCAGCCCCTCCGCGAGCGATTCCACACGCTGCTCCACACCTCGCTTCACCGGGACGTCGTCCAAGGGCTCATCGACACCTATGCCGCCGAGGTCGGCCGCGCGGCCCGGAAGGATGAAGCCCACTGGGGCGAGGCCTATCGCCACTTCCCGGTCTGGAACCAGCGCACGGACATCAACAGCTTCGAGGACGAGGTGAAATACATCCACGACTGGGTGGATGCCCATTGGGATGCCCTGGAAGAGGAGCTCCGCTGACAGCGCGTCCAGTCGCCAGGGCGCCCCGGCAGGGAGCCTAGAACTTCTGGCCCGCCCGCGCGTTGAATGGGGCCATGACCTTCCACGTCCCGCGTGCCCTGCACGTGCTCCTGACCCTGGGGTTCGCCACCCCCCTCGTGCTGCTGTCGCCCCGCGTCCTCGCGGCCCGGGCCACCACGCGCTCCCTGGGCGGCGCGGACCGGTACGTGACCCACGTCACCACCGACAAGCCGCTCTACCGCCCCGGGGAGCAGGTGCTGGCGCGGGGCCTGATGCTGGAGGCCCTGAGCCGCAAGCCGTACGCGGGCTCGCTCCAGGCGCAGTTGGAGGTGCGGGGCCCCCGGGGGGATGTCGTCACCACCACCACCCTGTCCACGGCGGACGCCGTCTGGGGCTACGCCTGGCCCATTCCCGCCGGACAGGCCGGCGGCGAGTACACCCTGCGCGTCACCTACCCGTGGACGGGCGCCGCCCCCGCGGAACGGAAGTTCGACGTGCGCGCCTACCGGGCGCCCCGGCTCAAGTCACAGATTGAGTTCCTCCGGGACGGCTACGGGCCGGGTGACACCGTCACCGCCACGCTGGACGTGAAGCGCGCGGAGGGCGGCGTGCCCGAGGGCGCGAAGGTGATGGCCACCGCGCTCGTTGACGGCGCCACCGCGGCGCAGGTGCCGTGCACGGTGGACGGCAAGGGGCGCTGCACGGTGCGCTTCCCGCTGCCCGCGGCGATGGAGCGCGGCGAGGGCACGCTGGCCTTCACCATCGAGGACGGCGGCGTGGTGGAGTCGGCGGCGAAGACCATTCCCATCCTCCTCCAGACGCTGGACCTGTCGCTGTACCCGGAGGGAGGCGAGCTGGTGGCGGGGCTCACCTCGCGCGTCTACTTCGAGGCGCGCACGCCCGCGCGCAAGCCGGCGGACCTGATGGGCCGGGTGGTGGAGCTGGGCTCCGGCAAGGTGGTCGCCCGCGTGCGCTCGGAGCACGAGGGCCGTGGCCGCTTCGAGCTGACCCCGCAGGAGGGGGTGCGGTATGCGCTGCGCATCGACGCGCCGTCGGGCATCCAGAAGACCTTCCCGCTGCCGGAGGTGAAGCCGAGGGGCGCCGTCATCCGCGTGCGCGAGGACGTGGTGCCCGCCGGCAAGCTGGTGCAGCTCGCCGTGGGACTGACCGGCGTGGGCCGCGCGACGGTGACGCTGAGCCAGCGCGAGGTGCGCGTCGCCTCGGTGGTGCTTGGGGACTCGAAGGGCGGGCCGGTGACGCTGGATCCAGGCGAGGCGGATGGCGTGCTCGTCGCCACCGTGTGGGACCACGACGGGCGGCCCGTCGCGGAACGGCTGGTGTTCCGCCAGCCCTCCAAAGAGGTAAATGTGGAGCTGAAGGCGGACCGCACGCGCTACGTGCCCGGCGGCCCGGTGCAGCTCACGGCCCGGACGACGCGCGACGGCAAGCCTGTCTCCGCGCTGGTGATGCTCACCGTCACGGATGACGCGGTGCTGGAGCTCCAGGAGAAGCGCGACCAGGCGCCGCAGCTCCCGGTCATGGTGCTGCTGGAGCCCGAGGTGAAGGAGCTGGCCGATGCGCAGCTCTACCTCGACGCGAAGAATCCGAAGTCGAAGCTGGCGGTGGACCTGCTGCTGGGGACGCAGGGCTGGCGGCGCTTCGCGCTGACCGACACGCAGGGCTTCCTCGCCCGGCATGGTGACGCGGCGATGCGCGTGCTCGCGGTGCGCTGGCCGCAGGAGCCCGTCCAGAGGCCCCGGCCGTCCACCCGCGGGGGCGGTCGAGGCGCCAACATCCCTGCCATGAAGAACGGGCTCGCGCAGCCCGGGATGGCGCGGGAAGAGCTGCTCGCGGACGACGAGCTCGCTGGCGAGGGGGCGGCCCTGGGAGGTGCGATCCCCAGCGTGGCACAGGCCGCCCCGGCCCCGGTGCTCCCGGCTCCGGCGCCACCTCCTCAGGAGCCCATGGCCCCGGTGGTCGCGGCCCAGGTGGTCGCGGCCCAGGACCGCTTGGTCGAGGTGGAGGAGGAGGCGCCGATGATGGACAAGGCCCGGCGCGCGAAGCGGGACATGAACTTCGTTGAGCGGCGTGTCCTCAGGGGACAGGCGGTCTACTTCCGCGAGTTCGCGCACACGGTGCGCCCGAACCGCAAGGCGGGAGACCGGGTCGACTTCGCGGAGACGCTCTACTGGAACGCCGGGGTGCGCACGGATGCCCGCACCGGCGAGGTGCGGGTGTCCTTCGCGATGAGCGACTCGGTCACGACGTTCAAGGCGTTCGCGGGAGCGGTGGGCGCGGACGGCGCGCTCGGCTCGGCGGTGGCGGAGCTGGAGTCGGTGCAGCCGTTCTACGCGGAGCCCAAGCTGCCCCTGGAGGTGACGTCGGGAGACGTGGTGCGGCTGCCGGTGGCGATGGTGAACGGGACGGAGGCGCGGCTTTCGGGCGCGGGGGTGAAGGTGGAGCTGAAGGGGGACGTGAAGGTGACGGGCAGCGGCACGCAGGACCTGGCCTCACAGGCGCGGGCCCGGCAGTTGTTCTCGCTGGAGATTGGCCAGGAGGCGAAGCCGGTGGACGTGAAGCTCACGGCGAGCGCTGGTGAATACACGGACGTCGTCACCCGCACGCTGTCCATCAAGCCCCGGGGCTTCCCGGGCCGCGTGTCCTTCGGCGGGCTGCTGTCGGCGAAGGGGCCGGCGTCGCACCGGGTGGTGCTCCCCGAAAGCGTGGTGCCCGGCAGCGTGCGGACGTCCATCGCCGTGTACCCGGGCCCGTTGGCCAACATGACCGAGTCGCTGGCCCGCCTCATCCAGGAGCCCTCCGGCTGCTTCGAGCAGACCAGCTCCACGACGTACCCGATGACGATGGCGCAGCAGTACTTCCAGACGCACACCGGCGTGAACCCCGAGCTGGTGGCGAGCGCGAAGGAGAAGCTGGAGCGGGGCTACCAGCGGCTGGTGGGCTACGAGACGTCCGAGAAGGGCTACGAGTGGTTCGGGCAGAACCCGGGCCATGAGGCGCTGACCGCGTTCGGCCTGCTGCACTTCACGGACATGCGCCAGGTGCGCGAGGTGGACACCGCGATGCTGGAGCGCACGCGCGAGTGGCTCCTCCAGCAGCGGGACGGACAGGGCGGCTTCAATCGCAAGCGCCGCGCGCTGCACGTGTGGGTGGAGGACGCGGACACGTCGAACGCATACATCCTCTGGACGCTGCTGGAGAGCGCGGGACAGCCGGCCTCGCAGGCGAAGCAGTTGTCCAGCGAGGTCGCCTCGGTGAAGGCCGCGGCGGCGAAGAGCACCAACAGCTACGTGGTGGCGCTGGCGGCCAATGTGATGGCGCTCGCCGGTGACACCTCCGAGGCCCGGGCGCTGATGGGCCGGCTCGCGTCCCTGCAGGCCAAGGACGGCGTGGTGGGCGGCTCGACGCAGTCCATCGTGGGCAGCTCGGGGGAGACGCTGAACATCGAAACCACCGCGCTGGCGGCGCTGGCGTGGATGCGCGAGCCCTCCCACGTGGGGAACGTGGAGCGGGCGATGAAGTTCCTCGCGGAGTCCAGCGACGGTGGCCGCTACGGGGCGACGCAGAGCACGGTGCTCGCGCTGCGCGCCATCATCGCCTACGACAAGGCGAGAGCGTCGAAGCTCACCCCGGGCCTGGTGCGCGTCTACGTGGAGGGCCGCCCGGTGGGCGAGCCGGTGCGCTTCGACGGCTCCACCCAGGAGGCCCTCAAGCTGCCCGACGTGAGCGCGCTGCTCGGAGCGGGCGAGCGCCGCGTGGAGCTGCGGATGGAGGGCGGCGCGGAGCTGCCATACTCGGTGGAGGTCACCTACAGCGCGCTCATGCCGGACAGCTCCAAGGAGACGCAGGTGGCGCTGGAGGTCGCGCTGGCGAAGACGGACCTCACCGAGGGCGAACCCACCGAAGCGCGGGTGCGGATCGCCAACCGCACGGGCCAGCGGCTGCCCACGGCGGTCGCCATCTTCGGCGTGCCGGGCGGGCTGGAGGTGCGGCACGACCAGCTCAAGGAGCTGGTGAAGCGGCAGGTGGTGGATGCTTACGAGGTGCTCGGGCGCGACGTCGTCCTCTACTGGCGCGGCATGGAGCCGAACAAGCGCATCGACGTGCCGCTGTCCCTGGTGGCCGCGGTGCCCGGCACGTACACGGGCCCGGCCAGCCGCGCGTACCTGTACTACGCGGACGAGCACAAGACGTGGAGTGAGGGCGTGAAGGTCTCCATCGCTCCGAAGCCGTAACCACCAGGGACGAAGGGGGCCTGTTGGGGACGGACGGGGAGCCTGGGGGAGCAGGCGAAGCCGTGCCCATGGGTTCCCCGCTGTGGTAATCCGCTCTGGCCGCAAGGCGATGACCCTCACCTCCAGCCCGGACGACTTCCATGGCAGGCAGCAGCCTGATTGCGCTCCTCGACGACATCGCCACCATCCTGGACGACGTCTCCATCCTGACGAAGGTGGCGGCGAAGAAGACGGCGGGCGTGCTCGGTGACGACCTGGCGCTCAACGCGCAGCAGGTGACGGGCGTGAAGGCGGACCGCGAGCTGCCGGTGGTGTGGGCGGTGGCGAAGGGTTCGCTGGTCAACAAGGCCATCCTGGTGCCGGCGGCGCTGGCCATCAGCGCGCTGGCGCCCTGGCTGGTGACCCCGCTGCTGATGGTGGGCGGCGCCTTCCTCTGCTTCGAGGGCTTCGAGAAGATCGCGCACAAGTTCCTGCACAGCGAGGAAGAGGACAGCGCGCACCGCACCGAGCTGCGCGAGGCGCTGGCGAATCCGAGCGTGGACCTGGTGGCGCTGGAGAAGGACAAGATCAAGGGCGCGGTGCGCACCGACTTCATCCTCTCCGCGGAGATCATCGCCATCACGCTGGGCACCGTGGCGACGGTGGACTTCGCCACCCGCGTCTCGGTGATGGTGGGCATCGCCCTCATCATGACCGTGGGCGTGTACGGGCTCGTGGCGGGCATCGTGAAGCTGGACGACGCGGGGTTGTATCTCAGCCGCCAGTCCGGCGGCTTCCAGCGTGGCCTGGGCGCGGGCATCCTCCGCGCGGCGCCCCTGCTGATGAAGTTCCTCTCCGTGGCGGGGACGGCGGCCATGTTCCTGGTGGGCGGCGGCATCCTCGTGCACGGCATCTCCGGCCTGCACCACGCGGAGGAGTCCCTCACCGCCTGGGCCAAGGGCGTGCCGGGCGTGGGCAGCATCCTGGGCGGGCTCGCCCCCATGCTGCTCAATGCCGCGGTGGGACTGGGAGCCGGCGCCGTGCTGGTGCTGCTCTTCACCCTGGGCCAGAAGGTGCTGAAGGGTCGGGGCAAGAAGTAGCGCGGGCGCGGCCCGGGACCGGGCCGCGGAAAAAGGGTCCAGACCGGCAATCGGCAGGGCGTGGAGGCCGTATACCGTCAGTCCCCCTCCCTTCCTCCGGTGAAACCATGCGTCGTCCCCTGTCCCGCCTCGCCCTCGTGGCCGTCCTGTTCGGCTCGGGGGGTGCTGCCCTCGCGGCGGAGGGGACGAAGAAGCCCGCCACGCAATGGATGGCCAGCGCTGCCCAGACGGCCCGCGCGGCGCGGGTGGAAGCGGGGTTGGCACCCATCGTCATCGAAGGTGAGAAACCCCAGAGCCTGACGCTCCCGCAGTGGATGGCGCTGTACCGGATCCCCGGGTTGAGCATCGCCGTCTTCGACAAGCACGCCATCGTCTGGGCCAGGAGCTATGGCGTGAAGGAAGCCGGCGGCTCGGAGCCCGTCACCCTGGAGACGCTGTTCCAGGCGGGCTCCATCAGCAAGCCGGTGACGGCCATGGCGGCGCTGCACTTCGTCGAGGCGGGCAAGTGGTCGCTCGACGAGAACATCAACGACCGGCTGCGCTCGTGGAAGCTCCCCGAGAACGACTTCACGAAGGAGCAGAAGGTCACCCTGCGCCGGCTGCTCAGCCACAGCGCGGGGACGACGGTGCATGGCTTCCCCGGGTACGCCGTCGGCGCCCCCGTGCCCACGCTGGTGCAGGTGCTGGAGGGCGTGAAGCCCGCGAACACCTCCCCGGTGCGCGTCGACCTCGTTCCCGGCACGAAGACGCGCTACAGCGGCGGCGGCACGTCCATCGTCCAGTTGATGATGGTGGATCAGCTCCAGAAGCCGTTCCCACAAATCATGAGCGAGGCGGTGCTGAAGCCGCTCGGCATGACCCAGAGCTCCTACGAGCAGCCCCTGCCTCCGGACCGTGCCGCCAGGACGGCCACCGGGACGTACTCCGGCGGCAAGAGCGTCGCGGGCCGCTGGCACGTGTACCCGGAGATGGCCGCGGCCGGACTGTGGACCACGCCGTCCGACCTGGCGCGGGTCGCCCTGGAGGTGTCCAAGGCGAAGGCGGGGAAGTCCACGCGCGTGCTGTCCCAGGCGATGACGCAGCAGATGCTGACGAAGCAGTCGGAGACGTTCGGGCTGGGCTTCCAGGTCGGCCCCGGCACCAACGAGTTCCGTCACGGAGGCTCGGACGAAGGGTTCCAGGCGGCGCTGACGTCCTTCAGCGACACGGGCAGCGGCGTGGTCGTCATGGCCAACTCCGACAACGGCTTCCTGCTCTTCGACCGCCTCATCGCCAGCGTGGCGTCCGAGTATGGCTGGACCGCGTTCAAGCCCGAGCCGGAGTCGCCGTCCACCCAGGTGGATGTGCTCATGCGGCTCAAGGGCGTCGACGCCGCGCTCGCCTGGTACACCGCGAAGCACGCTGCGGGCATGAAGGGCCTGGAGTCGGGGCACCTGAACCAGCTCGGCTACCGGTTGCTGGGGGACGGCAAGGGCTCGGACGCGGTGCGGGTGTTCGAAACGAACGTGAAGCTCTTCCCGACGGATGCGAATGCCTACGACAGCCTGGGCGAGGCACAGCTCCAGCAGGGCCGGAAGGAAGAGGCCATCGCGAGCTACAAGAAGTCGCTCGCACTGGATGCGGGAAATGCCAATGCCGTGAAGGTCCTCGAGAAGCTCGGCGTGCCCACCGGGAAGTGAGCGCGGGGTCAGGGAGCGCTCAGCCTCTACCGCTTCCTGACGTGTTCCGAGAGCCGGTTGACGTGTCTTGACGTGTCAACCCGCCCGCTCCTCCACGGAACGTCGCACGGCTTCCCTCGAAGGTGCCTCGCACCCACGTGGCATGCGGTTTGCCATAGGCGGATCCACTTGAGACAGGAGACGTCGATGCGCTTGGGGCGTGGAGTTGTCGTCGCGGTGGGTCTGCTGGGCTGTGGTGGTGCGGAGCTGGACAGCGTCGATGCGATGGGCAGCGTCGGCCAGGAGATCGTGGGAGGCGTCGAGGCGCGTCCAGGCAGCCACCCGTGGATTGTCAGCCTGCAAAACAATGGAAGCCATTTCTGTGGTGGCTCCCTCGTCAGGATTGGCGCCAGGGAGGAGAGCAATATCGTTCTCACGGCGGCCCATTGTGTCGCGGATGGCCCTCCCGACACGGTGGTCGCGGGGGCGCATCAACTGACGCGGCCCGTGGCCGGGCAGGTCAGCGTCCGCGTCAAGCGCGTGGTCTCTCATCCGAACTACAACTCGGACACGACGATGAACGACATCGCCGTCCTCCAGCTCGCAAGCCCCATCAAGTTCAATTCATCCCTGGCGGGCGGATGCGGCCAATCCCCCCAGATGCGCCCCAATCTGACCTCTGAACTCGCATCTGGACTCGCGATAGGACCTGTATGTCTCCCGGCCGCGGGAGAGCAGGTCGCGGACAACACGATGGCAACGAGCGCGGGGTGGGGCCTGACCCGTGAGGGAGGCTACGATACGTCCGACCTCTTGATGCAGGTGGGAGTCCCCACGGTGAACGCTCAGCAACTGGCGAGGATGTACTCGTCACAAGGTATCCATATCGACTCACAGGCCATGCTTGGGGCCGGGTACGCCCAAGGGGGCAAGGACTCGTGCCAGGGCGACAGTGGAGGGCCGCTGGTCATCAAGGGGGCTCGCGGCTACACGCTCCAGGGAGTCACGAGCTTTGGCGTTGGCTGTGCGAGGCCGGGCCTGCCAGGTGTCTACGCCCGGGTCTCCAATTACATCCCATGGATCCGCCAGCAGCTCAGCCTCTACGGCAGCTAGAGGGATGAGCCTGGGGTGTTCCGCCACGCGGACCCCACGGGTTTGGAGACAGCCCTCGCGAGGCTTCCGAGGAGATGGAGGTCCCCGTCGTGGAGTCCCGCGATGCGAGCGACCTCGTGACCTGGATCCGGCGGTTGGGCGGGCCCGTGGTGAAGCTCGTGGGCGAGCTGCCGGAGTCTCAACAGCGGGCGTGGGAGGCGGACCTCCTCGCCGAACTGGAGAGCCGTCGAACAGGAGACAAGGTCTCCCTGGGGGGAGTGACGCAGCTCACCCTGGGAACCGCACTCGCGGAGGGCCCCTCCGAAGTGCACCAACACCCTTCGGGTCATCGCACCCAACAAGGACATCAAGCTCTATCCGCTCGACTGTTGAGCTCGGGCCGGCGGGGGCGTTCGGCTGCCGGGGCCTTGCCTGCCTGCCCACACAGGTGGAACGCGCGTGACGATATTCAGTTCATGCCGCAGCTTGTCATGAGCTGGGTTTCCAACGGATTCGGAGCGAATCCGACACGCGAGGAGGAGCACCCGTGCTGGACACTGAAATCATTGGCGAGCCCCTTCATCACCTTGAAAGCCGCCGCCTGCTGGCCGAAGCCCGGAGGGCTGTCCCGGAAGCCTTCGACGACCAGGGGCGGCTGCTGTCACCCATCGCTGGAAGGTGGGCCCGTCCGCCCGCCTGGTTCAATGCCGTCTCACCCATCGACGGCAGCGTCATCGCCGAGCTGCCGCTGCTTGGCGCCGCCCAGGTCGCCACCGGCGTCGAGCAGGCAGCGGCGGAGTCCACGCCCTGGGCCGCCCGTCCGCTCGAGGACCGCGCATTGGCTGTCGCGGAGGCGGTGGTGCAGCTTCAAATGCACCGCGACCTGCTCATCCGCATCCTGGCGTGGGACATCGGAAAGACGCTGCCCACGGCCTCCAACGACGTGGACCGGTGTATCGCGGGCATCGCATGGTACCTGGAGCAGGTGGGCCCGATGCTCGACGGCCGGAAGCCGCTCGGCCTGGTGTCGAACATCGCCTCCTGGAACTACCCCTTCTCCGTGCTGCTGCTCAACGTGCTCGTGCAGTCGCTCGCGGGCAACTCGGTCATCGCGAAGATTCCGACCCAGGGCGGCGGTGTCTCACTCACCCTCGCCTTCGCCCTGCTGCGCCGCGCGGGCCTTCCCGTCTCGCTCGTCGGCGGGCGCGGCAGGGACCTCTCCGAGGCGCTCGTCGGCCACCCTCGCATCGCGGGTGTCGCCTTCATCGGCGGTCGCGCCAATGGGGCCGAGGTCCACCGCCGCCTGCGCGAAACGGACAAGCGCTACGCGCTGGAGATGGAGGGTGTGAACGCCTACGCAATCACACACTTCACGGACTGGGACACGCTCAGCCAGCAGCTTCGGGCGGGTTTCGACTTCGGCAAGCAGCGCTGCACCGCCTACACCCGCTGGGTCGTCGAGAAGTCGCTCGTTCCCAGGTTCGTCCGGATGTATGTGGACACCGTCTCGACGTTGCGCGTCGGCAATCCGGTCCTGGGCGCGCACGTGGACTACGGGCCGCTCATCGCCTCCAGCAAGGCCGAGGAGCTGCGCGCACTCATCGCCGAAGCGCGGGAACAGGGCACGGCGGTGCTGTATCAGGGGGCGCTCGCGGAGGACGCCTTCACCGCGCGGCAGGAGCGGGGCGCGTATCTGCCGCCCACCCTGCTCTTCGGCGTCCCGCAGGACAGTGAGCTGTACCTGCGCGAGCCCTTCGGCCCCGTCGACGTCCTGGTGTCGGTGGACTCCGAGGAGGAGCTGGTGCGGGAGGCCAATGTCTCCAACGGCGCGCTCGTGGCCTCGGTGGCGACGGACGACCCGGAGCTCGCCCAGCGCATCGCCGCGAGACTCCACGCCTTCAAGGTCGGCATCAACGCGCTGCGCTCGCGAGGCGACCGCGAGGAGTCCTTCGGCGGCAAGGGCGGCTCGTGGGCGGGCGCCTTCGTCGGCGGCACCCACCTGGTGCGTGCCTTCACCGACGGCCCGCATCCCATCGAAGGCAACTGGCCGGACTGAGCCCCTTCAACACGGCGGCGAGGGGCTGTGGCCCCCGCCCCTCGTCGTCCGGCGCGGCGTCCTGCATAGTGCCAGCCCATGGGACGTCGCAGATTCTGGCAGGGGTGGGCGGCCGCGCTCGCCTACTGGACCTTCGCGGGCCTGGTCTCCGCGAGCGAAGCACACTCCGTGGGTGGCGTGGGCTGGGGGCACGCGCTGCTCACGTCGATGACGGCCCACCTGCTCTGGGTCCCGCTCACCATCGCCATCCTCCAGCTCGGACTGCGCTTCCCCATCGAGCGGCGGCGCTGGCCCTCGCGGGTCGCGCTCCACGTGGCCGGCGTGCTTGTCGTCGCGTCCATCCGCGCGGCGATCATCTTCTCCCTGGACCCCTGGGTCGGCTGGTACGCGCAGCGTCCCCCCTTCCCGGAAGTGCTCACGCACGCGCTGTTCACCAACCCGTTCATCTACCTGACCGTGCTCGGCGTGGCGCACGCCGTCTACTACGCGGATCAGCTTCAGCTCCGGGACACCCAGCTTGCCCGGGCACAACTGCACGCGCTCAAGGCGCAGCTCCACCCCCACTTCCTCTTCAACACGCTGAACTCCATCGCCGCCCTCGTGCATCGCGACCCCCACGGGAGCGAGCGGATGATCGCGCAACTGAGCGACCTGCTCCGGAGCACGCTCGACGCCGCGGGCACGGAGGAGGTGTCTCTTCAGGAGGAGCTGCGCTCGCTGCAGCCCTACCTGGACATCCAGGGGGTGCGCTTCGCCGACCGGCTCACGGTGAAGCAGGACATCGCGCAGGAGGCCCTCACGGCCCGCGTCCCCCACCTGGTGCTCCAGCCCCTGGTGGAGAACGCCATCCAGCATGGCATCGCACCGGGCACCGAGCCCGGGACGGTGACGCTGGTCGCGCGGCGTGAGGGCACCGAGCTGCACCTGGAGGTCCGCGACGACGGCATCGGCCTCAAGGAGCATCCGGCGGATGTCTCCCGGGGCACGGGAGGCGGCCGGGGGCTGCGCATCACCCGGGAGCGGCTCCTGCAACTCCATGGCGGTGCCCACCGGCTGGAGCTCCGGGACGCCGTGGGCGGCGGCACCACGGTGGCGCTGGCCATCCCCTTCCGCACGGAGCCCTCCCTGTGAGCGCCCCCATGCGCGTGCTCATCGTCGACGACGAGCCGCTCGCCCGTCAGCGCCTGAAGGACCTGCTGGCCGAAGCCCCAGACATGGCCCTCATCGGGGAGTGCCGCAATGGCCACGAAGCCATCACGGCCATTGGCGCCGAGCGTCCGGACCTCGTGCTGCTGGACGTGCAGATGCCCGGGCCGGACGGCTTCGGCGTCCTCCGGGCGCTCCCCGCCGAGCACACGCCCGCGGTCATCTTCGTGACGGCCCACCGCGACTTCGCGGTGCAGGCGTTCGAGGCCAACGCGCTCGACTACCTGCTCAAGCCGTTCGACCGAGAACGCTTCCGCACGAGCCTCGCGCGTGCGCGCGACCGTCATCGGGCCGTGCCGTCCACCCTGGACGCGGAGCTGCTCGCGCGGCTGGAGTCCCTGTCGCTGCGCCAGTCCCCCACGCCGTATGTGACGCGGCTCGTGGCCAAGGTGGGCTGGCGCATGCGCTTCCTCCAGGTGGAGGACATCGACTACCTGACGGCGGAGGGGAACTACGTCTCCGTGCACGTGGGCAAGCAGTCACACCTCACGCGCGAGACGATGTCCGCGCTGGAGGAGAAGCTCGACCCGAAGCAGTTCCTGCGCGCGCACCGCTCCTTCATCGTGCGGCTGGACCGCATCGAGGAAGTGGAGCCGCTTCCGCCCGGTGAGTACGCATTCATCCTGCGGGGCGGCACCCGGCTGACCTCGGGCCGCAGCTATCGCGCGCAGGTGCAACGTGCGCTCGGGCTGCCCACGTAGGCGCTTCCACCGTTCGTCCCAGACCCTCCACGGTTCGTCACATCTCCTTGGACCCCATCGCCGCCGCCGGGCGACGGTGCTTTCAACAAAGGAGATGCACATGCATCGTTTCGCCAAGCAGTGGTCGATGAACCTCCTCCTCGCCGTCTCCCTGGTGACGGTGTCGGGCTCCGCCGGGGCCCAGGAGTGCGAGCCGGGGGGCAGCCTCTTCGCGCCCGATGAGATCTCCCTGGAAGAGCGCTCCGAGTACCGGCTCGCGCTCTCCGCGGATGGGAGGACGGCGTACTACCACGTCGACTCGGACACGCCGCCGTTCCAGGCCATCTACGTCACGCACCTGCGCAACGGCCGCTTCGGTCCCGGTGAGGTGGTGTCGTTCTCCGGCACGTACAAGGACTCGGATCCGTTCATCTCACCGGATGGGCAGTCCCTGTTCTTCTCCTCCACCCGCCCCGTGAATGGCGGCGCCGAGCGCGAGGACACCGACCTCTGGGTCGTGCACCGCGTGAGGGATGGCTGGGGGGCGCCCGAGCACCTGGGCCCGCTCGTGAACACGCCGAAGCAGGAGCTCTACGTGAGCGTGACCCGCGACGGGACGCTCTACTTCGCGAGCGGCACGTTCGACACGGACTTCGACATGTATCGCGCCCGGCGCCAGGGCAACCGCTACGCCGCGCCCGAGAACCTGGGGCCTGCGGTGAACAGCGCTGACTCGTGGGAATACAACCCGTGGGTGTCGCCGGATGGTCAGGTCCTCGTCTTCGCCTCGCTGAACCGGCCCGGCGGGTATGGATTGGGAGACCTCTACGTGAGCTTCAACATCGCGGGGACGTGGACGCGGGCCGTGAACCTCGGGCCCTCGGTGAACACGGAGAAGGATGAGTTCCACCCCACACTGAGCCGCGACCTGCGCCACCTCTACTTCGTGCGGCAGACGTGGGATCCGTTCACGCCTTCGGACTTCTACCACCTGGACACGCGCTGCCTCTGGCGCTGACCCGCACCGTTCAGCCGCCTGGAGGCACACGCTCCAGGCGGCCCCTCCTCCAGGAATCTTGGGGCTTTCTCACCGTTCTGTGAGCGATGAGTCAGTCTTCGCAGACCAATCCGTGCAGAAGCCCTGAGCCACAGAAGGCGGCTGACAGCTCGCATGCGTGGAAACGTCGCTCCCGACGCAAGGGCCCGCTCGTCGCGCTGCCGTGGGCAGCCCTCCTGCTCGCGCTCCTGACCGGTTGCCCGCTCGCGGAGAACTACACCGACGCGAGCGGACCGAGGTACAGCGGAGACCATCGGACTCCGGGGGCCGTCTCCTCGGAGGATCCCTCCTCGGTCACCGTGGTGACGTTCAACCTCGCCTTCGCTGAGCAGGTCACCGAGGCGATAACAGCCCTCACGAGACCTCCGCTCGCGGATGCGGACATCATCGTGATGCAGGAGATGGACGCGCCCGCCGTGGAACGGATCGCCACGGAGCTGGGACTGACCTACGTCTACTATCCTGCCTCCGTGCAGGTGGATGGCGGTGACTTCGGGAACGCGGTTTTGAGCCGGTGGCCTATCACCGCGGATTGGAAGATCCCTCTTCCTCACGACGACCCGTACCGCAAGCAGCACCGCATCGCCGTCGCCGCGACGGTGGACATCCGGGGGACGCCCATCCAGGTGGTCTCCGTGCACAACGCGACCCCCATCGTCGGGCTCGGCGGGCGGCTTGACCAGGCGGAGACGATCATCAACGCGCTCGACGGAGCGGGGCCGTTGCAGATCATCGCTGGCGACTTCAACACCTCCGACCCGGGGAGCCTCAACCAGACCGTGAAGCTGTTCTCGGGGCGGGGATTCCAATGGGCGTCGGAAGGCGTGGGTGACACCGTGGACTCCGTGATTGGCGGATTGCCGCTCGACTCCGTCTTCACCCAGGGGCTCTCTGCGGTGGAGCGCGGCGTGGACAGGCGTCCCGCTGGAAGTGATCACCATCCGGTCTGGGTGCGCTTCGCGTGGCCGCCATGACGCTGCGGAAGGCCATGCGGTCATTGTGGTTGGGTGGACTTCTCCTCTTGGCTCCTGGCTGTCTGAGCGGAGCGAGGAACCTCGGCGCGGCGACGACCCCCGTCGGGACGACCGAGGTCGGCGTTTCCCTGAACGCGCTCGCCTTCGAGCACGGCCGGGAGCGGGCGTATCTGCCCAATCCCGAGCTCACCTTCCGCAAGGGCGCTGGTGAGAACTGGGATTGGGGCGGTCGCCTCACCTTGCTGGGCCTGGAGCTTGGGACCCGGCATCGGCTTGTCGAACGGTCACCCTGGACGCTGTCGCTCGCCCCGAGCGCGGGTGTCTGGTACGTGCCCGTCACGAACAACTCCACGGAGCCCGTCAACCTTCGCCTCGGGGGGCAGGCGCTGGTTGACTATCGGCTCAGTCCCGCGTGGACGCTCACCGGGGGCGCTTCGCTGATGGGGGCCTTCGCGGGACCGCTGACCGTCTTTCAAGGCAGGTTCAACGGCTCGCACCTGCTTGCCTTACCGGGCGGTTCGCTGGGCGTTGCGTACCGTCTGGGGAAGTCCCTTGAGATTCGAGCCGAGGCCGGCCTTGAGCTTCCACTCGACCTGAGAGAAGGCCGCCGTCAGGTGACCGGCCATGCCGGGCTCTCGCTCCGCTGGCGACGCGCGAACGCTCGATGACTGGCGGTCGGTCCGTCCCCAGAGCGTCGTGAGGAAGACACGCGTTCCTCCACCTGGACGGGTTGCCGGCACGAAAGGCTTCCTTCACCGTTGCTCGTTTCCGAGGGAGGCCCACCTTGAAGCCTGCTCGAACGAGCCCCGTCCGTGTCATCGCCACACTCGCGCTCGCCGCCGTGGCCTTCGCAGGGTGCGACGATGACGATGATGACGGTGACGATGAGTTCGAGGCCGCCACTGAAGCCGTGAAGCAGATTGCCCAGAACGCCCCCACCAGCCTGCCGGCCAATGTGCCGGACGACGTCCTGCGGGTGACCCTGGGAGGCGTGGAGTACAACCTCCGCGAGCTGATCAGCCGCCCCTCCGAATCGCGGCCCTCCGCCCACATCGTGGCCGCCTACCAGACGGGCTCCACGCCCGCGGACCCACCGCCCTTTGGAACCAGTGACGTGGCCGTTCTCCCGGACTCCACGCGGGCGGCGCCAGCGGCCCAGGTCTACGAGTGCCGCCAGAACGGGACCAGCTTCGCCTGGACCTTCCTCCAACCTGAAGCAGGTCTCCAACCCATCACCCCCCAGCCCATCCCGGCGCTGGAGCTGCTGGTCCTCGACCATTTCCGCTACCCGGCTGGCATTGATTACGGGCCGCCCACCGGCGCGCCGCCTGTGGGCCCGGCCTGGCGCGTGTCGGCGCCAGTGCTTGACCAGGGCTCGACCACCTCCGGCCAGACCCTCTTCATCGGCAGTGTCGAGGCCACGGTCGCGAACGGGCCTGCCAACGTCCCCTTGCTGCGGCTCGCCAACGTCGCGCGCATCGACCGGGGACTCCCGTCCGAGGTGTTCTCGCGGACCACGTCCGACGGAATCCAGAAGGGCTACGTGCTCCGGCTCAACACCGTAGGAGGAATCGCGCCAACGACGGGCTGCGCCGGCGCCCCGGACGTGGGCAGCCGCCAGCGGGTGCCCTACGCAGCGGACTACTACTTCATCGATGTCCTCACGACTCCGTAGCGGCGAGCGTCGAGGTCGTCGTCGCATGAGCTGAGGCACCCCGCGCCGCGCAAGCTGGCGCGGCCGGCTTGCGGCAGGGCCACGGGGCAGCTACCTTCGTGGAAGTCCCTGCATCCACGCAGCCGGTCTCGCCAGCCGGTCCCAACTCGGCGTCTGGATTGTCCTCAGTCCCCAGTCTGGTGTGGTCGTCGCGCGAGAACATCCGCGCGCAACTGCTGTCCCTCCTCGAAACGGTTCCGCTGGAGAGCGTCGCCCTTCGAGATCGCGTCGTCCGCCTGCTCGGTGTTTTCGGAGGGCCGGAGCTGACGACCCTCCTGCTCGAACGGTTCTTCGATGAACGGGAGGGGTTCTCCACTCGTGAGAGGGCGCTCCATGCGTTGGTGAAGCAAGGCGCACCGCTCTCCGGTCCGGACATCACCCGGATCATCGACGTCTCTCCGCTCATGTGCCCCTGCTGTTCCCCGTCCACCGAAGAGGTTCTCACGTTGGCGCGAACGGAGGACGCGTGGGAGGCCGCCGAGGCCGCACTGCTGAAGCACTCGCCCCAGATGCGCGCGCACGTGCTCGCGTCCACGGAACACACCCGCTTGTCCCCACGGCTCGTCGAGTGGCTCTATTCGCGCTGGTTCCTGCACGACCGCCATCCGCTCGCGGAGGGAGATGACTGGGACCCACGGGCGAATCTCCAGGTGGCGGTGGCGCACCGTGAGCGCCCGGAAGCCAGGATGCTCCTTGATGCATGGGGGCGCGACATGGCCGCGGAGGTGCTGGGCCAGCTCTCCCGTGCGGAGCCCCGGCTCCAACAGTCGGTCGACGCGCTGTTGCTGCTGCCACTGCCGGACCTGCTTGCATCCTTCGGACAGGAAGCGCTGCTGCGCCTCATCCATCGCATCGTGCGCGCTGAGAGCGTGGCCCAGAAGGTGGCCCATGGCATCCAGCCGAGTCCGCCTGGGAGCTTCCGGGCCCTGGAGCTGCTGGTGGAGTGGCGCGAGGCTCGCCCGCTCCTCCGTTCGCTCCTCTGCGACTTCGACATCGCGGACGGAGTGCGGCACTCGCTGCTCAACCACCTCCTCGACCACGACCGCGCCATGGCGGTCCGATGGGCGCTCGCAGCGATGCGGTATCCCGACAACGCGGCCCTCGTCCGTTTCGTTCTCCAGGGTGCGGCCCGGCAGCCCGCGCCCGGAGACCGGCCCTTGTTCCTGGCCGCGCTGCAAGGCGAGGACGCCGAGACCCAGGTCTTCGCGCTGGAGGGGTTGTTCGCGCTGGGCGAGTCGGGCGCTGGCTGGCGCGACCGGCTCACTTCGCTGGTGCATTCGAGCGACGAGCGCATGCGCCTCCGCGCGGCCGCATGCCTTATCCGGGAGGGCCAGCGTGAATGGCTCCCGATGTTGAGACAGGCGGCCCTGGAACCACCAGAGCGGGGGCTGCGCGCGGAGGCGGTGCGCTGGCTCGGCCAGGTGGACGCGGAGGCCAGCCGGCCCGTGCTGGAGCAGGTGCTCGCCGGGGCGGCAACGTCTTCGCCCAGGAATCACGCCTCCGGCGCGGACGAAGCAGCCTGGGCCCTCTCCCGGCTGGGAACGGCCGAGGACCGCTCCGCCTTGCTCGACGCGGCACTGCAAGGCTTCTGCTCGCCGGGCATCCACCGGGAGCTGGAGTACCACCTGGCGCGCCAGGAAGGCCGTCCGGCGCAGGACGTCCTTCCGCCCTGGTCACGCTGACGCGCGTGAAACACGGTGGTCGAACAGGAGGCAGGCGAAGGCCTTGAACAGGGTGGCACCGGAACCGGCGGGAGTCCGGTAGAAGGTCCGCCATGAAGCCTCCTCGCATCGTCATCGTCGGTGGTGGACCCGCCGGAATGCTCCTCGCCTACCAGCTCGTGACGAACGGCGTTCCGGTCCGCGTCCTGGAGCGCCACCCGGACTTCAATCGCGAGTTCCGAGGCGAACTCCTGCAGGCGCCGGTCGTCGAAGCGCTCGAACGCGCGGGGCTCTTCTCCGCGCTGCTCGAACGGGGGCTGGCATTGCCAGACATCGAGCGCCGCATGTACGTGGGCAAGCGCCGCACGGTCCGCGTGCCAGGCCCCCAGGAGCGCGGGGCCGTGGTGTCGCAGCCGGGGATGCTCGCGCTGCTGCACGGGCTGTGCATGCGCCATCCCCACTACCGCCTCGACTTCGGCACCACCGTGCTCGACGCCCTCCAGGAAGACGGGCGCGTCGTCGCGATGAAGACCCGCCATGACGGCGTGGAGGACCGCGTGGACGGGGACCTCTTCATCGTCTGCAACGGGCGCAACAGCCACCTGCGCAAGTCCTGCGGCCTGGAGACCGAACAGTTCGCGACGACCGCCGACGCGCTCTGGCTGCGCTTCGACCTCTCCGACGCACCGGACGCGCTGCCCGAGTCGCTCCAGGTTCACATGTTCGGCAAGGGGCTCGTCGTCGTCTTCCAGCGCTCCACGGGCCACCGGCTGCACCTCGCCTACAGCGAGCCGGGCGACCTCAACCGGCTGCGCAAGGACCTCCCGGAGCTGCGACGGCGGCTGCTGCCCACGCTGCCGGAGGCGCTCCGGCCCCACGTGGAGCGCAAGCTCGACGAAAACACCGAGTGGCAGGTGTTGAAGATCCTCGTCGACCGCGTGCGCCAATGGCACGCACCGGGCGTCCTCTTCCTCGGGGATGCGGCGCACACCATGTCACCGTCGGGCGGACAGGGATTGAACCTGGCCCTCCGCGACACGTTCGTGGCCGCCAACCACCTGCTGGAGGCCCTCCAGGCGGAGCGCCCGCTGGATGCGGCGGTCTTCCAGCGGATCCAGGACGAGCGCCAGCCGGAGATCGACCGGGTCCAGGCAGGGCAGACGCGCGCGGGACAGATGGTGCTCAAGCCGCTCGGCGTGCTGCACATGATGTTCACCCTCCTGGGCGCGGTGATGTGGTTCGCGGGCAAGAAGATGCAGGGCGCGGGGGACGTGCCCCCCGTCGAACCGCGCTACCTCACACCGCTCACAAGCGCCCCTGGCCTCCAGGGCCACACCTCGCCTTGAGACGGAGGGGGCTTGATCACCGCTCGCAGCGCAGCGCGACCGCGTGAGGGTTGTCCAGGTAGTCCTGCCAGAACGCCCGGCCGTACCGGGCGATGCCCTCGGGAGAGCACTCGGGAGACATCCACGTGAGCTGGCGGAATCCCGCTTCGCGCAGCGCCTGCTCGTAGGTGGCCCGGCTCCAGTAGGAGAAGTGGATGGTGAAGGGAGTCTTCGTGTGCAGCTCCGCGGAGATCGCCTGCCCTTCCCGAGGGGACTCCGGAAAGTCCAACATCGTGATGCCATAGCGGGTGCTGTTGGGCCCCTTCGCGCTGAACCCGGGGTTGAAGGAATAGGTGACGAAGCGGCCCCCTGGCTTCACGTGCGCATGGATGTTCCGGCACATTCGCAGCAGGTGTTCGGGCGAGTTTGCGTAGTGCAGGAGATAGACGGCCGTCACGCAATCAAAGACACCCAGCGGGGCCATGTCGGCCACGTCCGACACGTGGTACTCGATGCCCAGCCTCTGGGCCTCTTCGTATCGCCGGGCGCCGCCAATCATCTCCTCCGAGATGTCCACGCCAACCACCCGGTTGGCGCCTCGCGCCTTGAGCTGCCGCGTGTACAGCCCGTCGCCACACGCCAGGTCCAGGACGTTCCGCTCCTCCACGGAGCCGAGCGCTTTGAAGAAGGTATGGCCCTCGATGTACTCCGAGCGCACCGGCAGGACATCCCAGTCCGCGACCTTCTCTCCAATCTGGTCATACTGCGCCGACATGTCTCACGACCTTTCCAGGCAGGCCCTGGCA
Organism: Corallococcus praedator; assembly: GCF_003612125.1. Taxonomy (GTDB): domain Bacteria; phylum Myxococcota; class Myxococcia; order Myxococcales; family Myxococcaceae; genus Corallococcus; species Corallococcus praedator. The sequence continues at coordinate 27,290 of NZ_RAWI01000006.1, read as the reverse complement.
TCGTGTCACGGTCCTGGTGACTGCAAACACCAGCATGTGACCGAAGTCACCAGGGCGGGCTCCCGTGCGCGAAGGCGAAGTCACGCGCATCCAAACAAGATCAACGACTTGTGAGCGCCCTGCCGGGACCGGGGCCCTGGCACGCCCGCTGCTATGGGAGTCCTCGTCGCTGAACGCAGCACTCCCCTTCTGAAAGAGCTCCGCCATGAGCATCTCCTCCGTTCGCAGCAGCCCCGCCTCGGTCAGCCGTTCGCCCGCCATGGAGTCTCCCGCGCTCCGCGCTCCCAGCCTCCCGGGCGCCGTGGATGCCTCCGCCTCCGGGACGAAGGCGAGCGCCAAGGGTTCTCCCTTGATGGACGCCCTGAAGATGGATGGCTTCGACGCCGGTGGCGCGGGCAAGGCGGAGTCGCTGGGCAAGCTGCTGGAGAGCGCGCTCTCGGTGCTGAGCGGCATCACCCAGCTGCTGCAGACCGTCGCCGCGGGCGTGCAGGGCGCCACGGGGGCCCAGGGCGCTTCGGGCGGCTCGCCCTTCTCCGACAGCTTCCAGGGTGCGGAGGAGAAGGCGCCGGTGTCGCTCGACGCCACCTCGATGTCGAAGGAAGCCAACCCGCTGCAGGGAATGATGGCCGGCATGAGCCAGGTCCCGAGCCTGGAGTAGCCTGACGCCAGCCGAACACGGCGGCGAGGCGCGGCCCGCGCTGGAGTGAATCAGCGGGCCGTGCGTGCTCCCGGAAAGAGGCGGACGGCCAAGGCCGCCAGCGCGGAGGCGGTGGCCAGCAGCGTCACCGCCATCCATCCCCACCGCGCCAGCACGAGGCTGCCACTCACCGCGCCGACGGACATGCCGATGAACATGCAGACGAACAGCACCGCGTTGAGCCGGCTGCGCGCGGCGGGGTCGATGCCGAAGACAATCGTCTGATGGGCCACGAGCATGATCTGTGCGCCCAGGTCGAAGCCAATCGCGCTGGCGGCAATCAGCCACAGCCGGTGGTTCGGTTCGAGCCACGGCACCGCGAGCATCGCGGCGAAGGAGAGGGCGGCCAGCGCCGCGCCCAGGCGGGTGACCACCTCGGGGCCGAAGCGATCCGCGACGCGGCCCGCGATCGGCGCGCCCAGCGCCCCCGCCGCGCCCGCCAGACCGAAGGCACCGGCGGCCGCGCTCCCCAGGTGGAACGGCGCGCCGTGCAGCATCACGGCGAGCGTGGACCAGAACGCGCTGAAGCCAACCGACACCAACCCCTGCGCCAGCGCCGCCCGGCGCAGGGCGCCGTGCTTGTTCCAGAGGCTGGCGAGCGAACCCAGCAGGGCACCGTACGAGAGCGTGCTGGTCGGACGGAAGCGAGGCAGGCCGCGCCAGGCCGCCACGCCAACCAGGGCCACGCTGGCGGCGGCGACCAGGTACATGGCGCGCCACCCGAAGTGCTCGGCGACCACACCGCTGATGACACGGGACAACAGGATGCCGAGCAGCAGGCCGGTCATCACCGTGCCGACCACCTTGCCGCGCTCGTGTTCGGGGGCCAGGGTCGCGGCGGCCGGCACGATGTCCTGCGCCAGGGTCGCCGTCAGGCCCACGGCGAAGCTCATCGCCAGCAGCAGCCCGATGTTCGGGGCGATGCCACCCAGGAGCAGCGCCACGCTCAGCAGCGCGGCCTTGACCAGGATGATGCGGCGCCGGTCGAAGCGGTCACCCAGGGGCGCCAGCAGCAGGATGCCCAGCGCGTATCCCAACTGCGTGAGGGTGGGGACCAGGCCCACCGTGGTGTCGGAGGCGCCGATGCTGGCCCCCATCACCCCGAGCATCGGCTGGCTGTAATAGATCGACGCCACCGACAGTCCAGCTCCGGAGGCCAGCAACAGGCGCAGGCCGCTCGACAAGGGCTCACTGCCGCCGTGGCTGGCGGGCGCGGGCTGGGACGCGCGGGCCATGGCGACGGTGCCCCCCGCAGGCGATGTTCCGCTCCCGGCGGCTCCATGTACGGAACGAATGAAGGACATGTGGTTCTCCCTGGCGCTGCGAGTCGAAGCAAGAGTGCGCCAGAGGAGGAGGAGTCGGTAGTAGCGTGCTCCGCACAGCGGTTATACGTCCCACGTATCCATCAATCTGAAGTCGCTCCCATGCCCAACCCGTCAAAGCCGTCCCGGCCGCGTGTTTCCCGGAAGCGGCTTCCCCCACCTGGCGCGCCAGCCACCGCCGACCGGCTGGAGCTGATGCAGACCTTCATCCGCATCGTCGACGCGGGGAGCCTGTCCTCCGCCGCCGCGCAGCTGGGCACCACGCAGCCGACGGTGAGTCGCCGGCTCCAGGCGCTGGAGCGTTCACTGGGGCTGCGGCTGCTTCAGCGCTCCACCCATGCGATGAAGCTCACCGAGGACGGAGCGCGCTGCTACGGACGGGCGAAGGAGTTGCTGGCCAACTGGGACCTGCTCGAGTCCGACCTGCGGGGCGCGAGCGACGAACCGGAGGGCACGCTGCGCGTCGTGGTGCCCCATGCGTTCGGGCAGCAGATGCTGGTGGAGCCGCTGACGGAGTACCTGGGGCGCCACGCGCGGGTCTCGGTCGAATGGCTGTTGCACGACCGGGCAGCGGATTTCGTCGCGGACGGCATCGACTGCGCCATCCACCTTGGAGAGGTGCATGACCCCAGCGTGGTGGCGCTCCGCGTGGCGGAGGTGCCGCGCATCGTCGTGGCCGCGCCGTCGGTGCTGGCGGGCATCCCCGTGCCGACCCATCCCGACGAACTCGCACGGCTGCCGTGGCTGTCATTGCGCTCGTTCTACCGCAATGAAATCTCACTGACCCACGTGGCCACCGGCGAGGTCCAGCCCATCGTCTTCCAGCCGCGCGTGAGCACCGACAGCCTCTACGCCATCCGCAGCGCGGCGGTGAAGGGGCTCGGCGTCTGCGTGGCATCGTCCTGGGTGCTCCAGGAGGACCTGGCGAAGGGCCGACTCGTGCACCTGGTGCCAGGCTGGCGGGCCGCGCCCCTGCCCCTGTACCTGCTCTATCCCCATGCGCGGTTCCATCCGGCGAGGCTGCGCAAGTTCGTGGAGTTGATGCGGGAGAAGATCCCCACGGCCCTGGCGGTGGCGACGCAGAGAGGATGAGCCCTGGCCCATGTCGAAGACGGGGGCAGCCCCGGGGTACGCTGATGGACCTGTCCGGACCGGGCGATGCTTCCGGGTCGCCGGCATGCTTGGAGGCATGGTGTGAGCGATATCCCACGGAAACCGATGGATGCCTCGGCGCGGATGGCTCGCGCCCTCGCCTCGCTGGACGGCGTTTCCGTCGGTGATGCCTTTGGCGAGCGCTTCTTCGGCCCGCACGAACTCGTGCAGCCCTGGGTGGCGGAGCGTGTCGTGCCCCACTCACCGTGGGCGTACACCGACGACACGGAGATGGCGCTGTCCGTCGTCCAGGTGCTGGAAGAGCACGGCCACGTCGACCAGGAAGAGCTCGCACGCCTCTTCGCGAAGCGCTACCGCCGCGACAAGAACCGAGGCTATGGCGGTACCGCGCACGACATCCTGTGGAAGCTGGGGCTCGGGCTGCCCTGGCGTGAGGTGTCCGCGGAGGTCTTCGAGGGCCAGGGCTCCATGGGCAACGGAGCGGCCATGCGCGTGGCGCCCCTGGGCGCGTACTTCGCGGGAGACCTCAACCGGGTGGTGTCCGAGGCGCGCGCGTCAGCGGAGGTGACGCACCTGCACCCGGAGGGACAGGCGGGAGCCATCGCCATCGCGGTCGCCGCCGCGTGGGCCTGCCAGTGGCCGGAAGCCCGGGGCTCCGCCCTGGAGCTCTTCGACACGGTGCTGGACTGCACGCCCGCCGGCGCCACACGTCAGGGTTTGGAGAAGGCCCGGGCCTGGTCGCTGGAGGCCAGCCCTTCCTCGGCGGCGCGCACGCTGGGCAGCGGGCAGAAGGTCCTCTCCGAGGACACCGTGCCCTTCGCCGTGTGGTGCGCGGCAAGGCACCCCGGCTCCTTCGAGGAAGCCCTCTGGTGCACGGTGGCCGGCTTCGGAGACCGGGACACCACCTGCGCCATGGTGGGGGGAATCGTCGCCCTGAGCGCGGGCCACGCATCCATTCCCGCGCCATGGCTGGCCGCTCGGGAGCCCCTGCGCCGACGCTGACCTCTCGTACCGGCGACCACCCGGAATGTCAGCTAATCAAATTTTCCAGGCTTATCCGGATATGGCTTCAAGGACTGCTCATCTATACGTGCGTGCGGTCGCGGCTGGAATCCCAGACAGCAGCGTCCACGCCCCGTCGTCCTTCGAAAAGGAAGCCCCATGCATAAGCTTTCAATGTCATTGCTGGTCGGTGCCATCCTCGTCGGCTGTGGTGGTGTCGATCCGGAGGCAGAGAGCCAGGAGATCGTCTCCAACCTGATCGAAGCCGGGTTCCCGGCCAATGACATCCTGGTCGCGGACGGTGCCGTGTACGTGGGCCGTGACGCTCACGTGACCCTCGAGGCGTCCCGCGAGATGCTCCAGGCCCCCGAAGGGAGCGCCGAGCAGTACCGCACGACCAACCTCGTCGGTTCGAGCGTGACGAAGATCTGCGTCAACCCCACCTCCACGTTCGACAGCTACACCAACCTGAGCCAGGGGCTCGACCTGGCCATCGCCAACTACAATGAGCGGGGCTTGCGGATCACCTTCGCGCGCGGCCCGGCCGCTGACTGTACGGCGACCATCACCGCGCAGACCACGGGCGGCACCGGCGGCCAGGCGGGCTTTCCGTCCGGCGGCCTGCCCTACGGGAACTTCTTCATCGGTACCGGCCTGAACAGCTACAGCGTGGACGTGAACGAGCACGTCATCACCCACGAGCTGGGCCACACGATCGGCTTCCGCCACTCGGACTACTACAACCGCAGCATCAGCTGCGGTGCCGGCGGCGACGAGGGCGATGCTGGCGTGGGCGCCATCCACATCCCCGGGACGCCGACCACGGCGACCGTGGGCGGGTCGATCATGAACTCCTGCTTCCGTTCGACGGAGACGGGCGAGTGGACCAGCTCCGACACCACCGCGCTGGATGACCTCTACCCCGGCAGTGCGGTCGCGAGCTGCTCCAGCTACAACTTCATGTCCTACCGGGGGCAGAACGGGACGCAGATCCGGTGCAGCTGCGCGACGGGGAGCGGGGGGACGGTGTGGGGGACGGACCTCTACACCGACGACTCCAGTGTCTGCGCGGCCGCGGCGCATGCCGGCGCGATTCCCGCTTCCGGCGGAACGGTGGTCGTCACCATCCAGCCGGGCCAGAGCAGCTACACGGGCACCACCCGCAACGGCATCACCACGAACTCCTACGGCGCCTGGGGGGGCAGCTTCTCCATCAACGGTCAGACGCCCCCTCCGGCCAGCTGCTCGACCTACAGCTTCACGTCCTACCGGGGGCAGAACGGGACGCAGATCCGGTGCGGCTGCCCGGCGGTGGGCGGCGGCGCGGTGTGGGGGACGGACATCTACACCGATGACTCGAATGCCTGCGTGGCCGCGGTGCACGCCGGTGTGATTCCCGCCTCCGGCGGAGCGGTGCTCGTCACCATCCAGCCGGGACAGGCCAGCTACACGGGCACCACCCGCAACGGCATCACCACGTCCTCCTACGGCGCCTGGGCGGGCAGCTTCACCCTCAGCCCGTAGTCGCCACGCCGGCATCCAGCGGACACAACGGTCATGGCCCTCCGGGAGCAGCAGCTCCCGGGGGGAGGTGATTCCACCCGTGGTGGAGGAAGACCTGCTGTGTCGCCAGGTCGGGGCGGCTCCGCGGCAGGCGGCTCAGGGACGACAGCCATCCGCCAACGCCGGGGTCCCTTTGCGGGCCAGTTCCAGGAGCGCGGAGGTGCCAGGCAGGGCCTGGTAGCGCGCATCGAGTCCCATGCCGGCCGTCCTGTCATTTCCGTGTGGAGCGGTTGCGGAAGGGGGCGCGCCTTGCCCCCGACAAGATGTGCTTCATCCATCACGTCTTCATCCGCACACGCCGCGCGGGCAAGGGGTCGCGTAAGGTGGCGGGTTCCATGATCTCCCTTCGATCTAGCGCTCTCCGCTGCATCCTCGTCCTCGGCTTCGTCGCTGCTTGCGGCGACAATTCCACCCCCCCCATCGATAAGCCTGACGCGTCCGTGCCACTGAAGTGCGACACCGTCGGCGAAACGCTGTGCGGTGACACCTGCGTAAGCACCGCGACCGACCCGCAGCACTGTGGGGGTTGCGACACGGCCTGCGCGACCGGCGATATCTGTGAGGGCGCCGTCTGCGTCGCGGTCTGTCGGATCGGCGGCCAGGTGGTCTCTGACGGGGTGGTGAACACCGCGAATGCGTGCGAACAGTGCGTGCCGGCGCTGTCCTCGACCACTTGGACGCAACGCGCGGACGGGACGTCGTGCAACGCGGGGCAGGTCTGCTCGGCCGGCGCGTGCAGCCCGCAGTGCTTCATTGACGGGACGTTCTACGCCGCGGGTGCACCGAACCCGGCGAACGCCTGCGAGACGTGCGCACCGGCGACGTCAACGTCGACGTGGTCGCCGCGCGCGAGCGTTCCGCTGCTGGTCGGCGGCACCGACATCACGGCGCAGGGCTGGACGACGGTCACGCAGGCGCCTAACACGCTCACGTACGGCACGGACCACGTTCGCCTTGAGACGTCGACGAACACCGGGGCGCGGACGAGCGGGCAGTTGCTCATCACGCGGGCAAACGCGTTCGACGCCACGAAGCCGGTCAAGCTCCGGGTGACGATGCAGGTCGAATTGGCGAACACCCACAACTCGCTCGACAGCGGCGCGGCCATCCTGGGGAGCTTCACGCCACCGTTTGGCAACAGCACGGATCGTTCGCAGATGATCTACCTGGACAACGCGGCGATCGGCTGGGCGGACGACACCCAGTCCGCGGCGTTCCCGGTGACCGACGGCGCGTACCATGTCTACGAGCTCGCGTTGGATGCAGCGAAGGTCGCGACGGTGAGCATCGACGGCGTCGCGAAGCTCACGCGGAACAACTTCACGGCGACCGGCACCATCGCCATCGGGGACCAGACCAACGACCCGAACGTCGACGGAGCGGTGCGGATCAAGTCGGTCGAGCGGCTCTGCCCCTGAGGCTCCGGGCGGACGCGGTGGGGAGGGGCCATGCCCCTCGTCACCGCGTCCGCGCCCGCGGATTTAACTCGGCTTAATGCATCCCCGGCGGCGTTCCGCGCGACAACCCCCATGACTGCTGTCGCAGAGGGGGAAGTGCACATGACGACCGTGATTGGGGCCTTTCAGCAATTCATCCGGAACGCGAAGACGCAGGGCAGCGCCCCCGTCAGTGCCCCCCAGCAGGGGCCGGCGGCCCCTCCGTCGCAGACGGCCGGTACGGGCTCCGGTGGGAAAGCGCCCACCGACAGCTTCGCGGGGAGCACGCCGACCGCTCCCCGGCGCAACCCCCTGTTCCCGCCGGACTTCCCGGCGCCCTTCACCTTCACGGCGCCGCGCCAGCCGTCCGCCGCCGCCTCCAACGCGAACGCCCAGGCCCCCGCCCTGCCGCCCCTGGGCATCGCTGGCGGCGTGACCCCTGAAATCGAAGCGAAGGGCAAGCTGGGCATCTTCACGGTGTCCGTGACCGGGTATCTCCAGGTGGATGCCGCCTACGCCCGGGCCGCGGGCATGACGACCTTCACCGTGGAGGCGGAAGCCGGCGTGGAGGGGGGGATTGGCATCGACGTGGAGGCCGCCGATGTCACCGTCAACGGGACCGCCGGCGTGCGCGGCAGCTACGAGGTGACGCTGCCGACCACGGCCGCCGGGGGCGTCACCTCCGCCGAGCAGCTCAACCCCAGCCTCCCCCAGAACCTGCCGGTGGGCGCCACCGTGACGATGACGGGTGAGGGCTTCCTGTCGGCGGGCATGGAGGTGAACATCAAGAAGCTCTTCGGCCACTTCGACATCTCCGCGGGCTTCAGCGATGAGCGGTCGCAGGGCATGGCCCTCGCGGTCACCAAGCTGGACGACAAGACGGTCCGCGTGACGGTCGGCCCCACCGCCGCGGTGGCGCACACGCTCGAAGCCAACATCGGCGTGCGCAAGTTCAATGTGGGGGTGTCCGACACGGCGCGCGTGGAAGGCCAGTTGAGCTCGAAGCAGGTGGACTTCGACATCTCCACGCCCGAGGGCCAGGCCGCCTACAACCGCTTCCTTGCCACGGGGGAGCTGCCGAAGAACGACCCGGCGAGCGGCACATCGAACGCGGCGACCGTGGAGATCGTCACCGGAGAGATGACCCGTGAGGTCACCTTCGGCCTCAACTTCGGGGAGTCCACCCTGGAGCACGACGAGTACATCCACACCCACTACGACGACGGGCGGGAGTCGTTCCAGTACACGGGCCAGAAGGGGCCCGCCTCCGTCGTCATCAGCGGTGACCCGACCGTCCCTTCCTCACAGACCTACGAGGCCACGCTGGTCTGGGTGCCCTCCGGGGAAGCGGAGACCATGAAGCAGAGCTTCCCGGGCGCCACGGGAACCGGAGACACGGCGATCTTCACCTTCACGCCCGAGGAGGCGAAGCAGCTCCAGCAGATCGCGAAGGACCGGATGCAGCTCTACCGGGAGCAGCGCCCGGGCTTCAAGGACGCGCCGGCCCCGTGGGTGCAGACGGTGGCCATGGCGAGGACGCCCGAGGAGGCCTTCCTCGTGCTGATGACGCCCACGGGGAACAACCAGTCCACGGATGTCACGGCGCGGATGGCGCAGCTCGGCGCGTGGCAGTCCGACTTCGGCACGGGCAGCGTGGTGCTGCCCGGTCAGTACTCCCTCATCCAGCAGTGAGCGGGGTGCCAGATGCTTGGGGTTCAACACCTGCTCAGGCGGGCCCACAAAGTTTGCTTGAGCTCAACCCGGAATACCGGGAAGGAGGGGGAAGGCAAAGGAGCCTTTCAATGAACGTTCGTCACCTGCCCGCCTTACTCTTCGCCGCCGTCGTTGCCTGTGGAGTGCAACCGGAGAACGGCCCCGAACCCCAAACGCAGACCGCCGCGGTGACCGCGGGCACCCGGCTCATCGGCGCGCAGTCCGGCCGCTGCCTCGACGTGGCCCAGAACAGCCAGACCGCGGGGCAGGTGCTCCACATCTACGACTGCCACGGGCAGGGAAACCAGCGGTTCCTGTTCACGCCCGAGGGCGAGCTGCGCGTGTTCGACGGCGCCTGGTGCGTCCAGCCCGCGACCGCCAGCGCCGGAGCCAGCGCGGTCATCGCCGCCTGCACCGGGGCAGCGAACCAGCGGTGGGTCCGCAACGCCAGCGGCGCGGTGGTCCACACGCCGTCCTCGCTGTGCCTCGACGTGTCCGGTCAGGCCACTGCCAACAGCTCGCCGGTGGTCGTCTGGAATTGCAATGGCCAGACGAACCAGCAGTGGTCGTTCCCGGCCGACACCCAGGCCCCCACCGTGCCCACGGGGCTTGCCCTGTCCAACGTGACGTGCAATTCGGCCACGCTCACGTGGTCGCCTTCCACGGACAACCAGGGCGTCGCCTTCTATGACGTCTACCACGACGGCCAGCTCATGAAGTCCGTCTCCGGCGCCACGGTGTCCACCGGGCTGACCGTGGTCCCCGGCGCGACCTGGGGCCTGTATGTGAATGCGCGGGACGCCGCGGGCAATGTCTCTCAAGGCAGCGCCACGCTCTCCATCACCCCGCCGCCGTGCCAGGTGGACACCCAGGCTCCCACCGTCCCGACCGGCGTCACCGCCACCGCCCTGGGCACCAGCGTGACCGTGAGCTGGACCGCGTCCACCGACAACCTGGGCGTGAGCGCCTATGCCGTGTTCCGAGGAGGCGTGCAGATCGCGACGGTGCCCGGCTCGCCGCCCGGGACGTCCTTCGTCGACAGCGGCCTCGCCGCGAACACGACCTACACCTACGCCGTGCTCGCCCGCGACGCCCAGGGCAACGCGTCCGCCCAGAGCGCGGCCGCGACGGTCACCACCGGCCAGGCCTGCACGAACGCCGTCTGCTCCGTCACCCAGGTCGCCACCGACACGGACATCCCGTGGGGTCTGGTGAACCTGCCGGACGGCACCGTGCTCTACGGCCGCAGGGACGCGCAGAACATCGTGCGCCTGGACCCGGCGACGGGGGTGAAGACGTCCGTGGGGACCGTCCCCAACGTGCAGAGCACCGACGGCGAGGGCGGGCTGATGGGGCTGGCCCTCTCCCCCAACTTCGCCACCGACCGCTGGCTGTACGTGATGCACACCTCCCCCACCGACAACCGCATCGTGCGCCTGCGGTATGAGAACGGCGCGCTCAACACCGCCTCGCTCCAGGTGCTGCTCCAGGGCATCGGCCGCAACAAGTTCCACAACGGCGGGCGCCTGCGCTTCGGACCGGACGGGAAGCTCTATGCGTCGACCGGGGATGCCCAGAACGGCGCCTACGCGCAGGACATCAACAACCTGGCCGGCAAGGTGCTGCGCCTCAACGCCGACGGCACCCTCCCGTCCGACAACCCCTTCGGCAACTACGTCTGGAGCTACGGCCACCGCAACCCGCAGGGGCTGGCCTTCGACTCCCAGGGCCGCCTGTGGGAACAGGAGTTCGGCAACTCCGTGATGGACGAGACCAACCTCATCCAGAAGGGCGGCAACTACGGCTGGCCGAACTGTGAGGGCACGGTGTCCCAGGGCGGTTCAGGCTGCGCGACGGCCGGGTACATCGCCCCGAAGCAGACCTACTCCACGGCGGAAGGCTCCTGCTCCGGCATCGCGGTGGTCCGCGACGTCCTCTACGTGGCCTGCGCCCGAGGCTCGCGCCTCTACCGCGAGGTCATCAGCGGCTCCAGCCTGACCAACGTGCAGCAGTTCTTCGTCGGCACCTACGGCCGGCTGCGCACCGTCGAGCCGACCCCCGACGGCAACCTGTGGATGACCACCACCAACCAGGGCGACAAGGACAGCATCCCCGACAACAGCAACGAGAAGCTCTTCCGCGTCGTGCTCGGGCAGTAGGCAGCAACCGGGTCCCCCGGTGCCATGACGGCGCCGGGGACCGCCTGGGACGGAGGCGAATCACTTCGCCACTCTCCCGAAATACTTTCAATTTGAAGGCTAGAGAACTACTCGCTGTCACTCACCGAAAGACCAAATCCCTCAATAAACAGCCTTTCCTTCTCCCTCAACCACTTCCTACGCTCAAGCAAGAATTTGTCTTCATCCTGCAGATTGCGAAGGGCCCCCAAAGGAATGGCGAATTCGTCAGCCATCGTGGGCGAAACCTCATTCTCTTGAATAGCTTTTCGCAGGGTTCTCAACTCCGCTGGATTTGCGATAACACGATTGCCGGGATCCACTCCCGTTGTACTAGAAAGAAGGCTGGGTACCGCCCTTGTATCACCTGTGCCCAACCACTCTTGCCGGCTCTGACATGCGCTCTCATGCTCAGGAAGCCCCGCCATGAACAGAAGGAACGCACGAGCACGAACAGTAGACATCCGAATTTCCGTAAGTGGCTTGACTGGAACAGGCTCGCGTTTCAAAGGAGAACCTCCATCCAACTCCCCAGCCAGCCCATCAATCTCATCTCGAATACGACTACCAGTGCTACCTGAAAAATATTCTGTATACGTCGTAACCCAGAACCAATTTCGCAGGCGCTTATGGATTTTAGGTTTCAACAGCTTGCCTGGAAACCGCGCTACCAGCGTTGCCAGCGTGACCAGTTGATATGTATATGGGAGTGCGCCGGGTCCGCGAACCCCAATAGCGGCCAAAAACTCCACCGTCTCGACTAGCACACTCGCGAGCTTCTTCAGTGGCGCCGGGTCCTCCAACAGCTTCGCGTGCAGACCGCGTACGCCAGCCGCATAGACATCCAAATCAAGTTGCGCCTTAAGAACGTTGACTAGAATCTGTGCGTCCAGCCCCCCCCAACCGAGAGGCTCCAAGCGGGCACGAACGTCCGCGAAATAACGATCCGTATCAACTCCCCCTGCGTGGGTGAGTGCTCGCAGCATATGAGCCTCACTCATGCCTTTGCCTTGGCTGTTGATGCGCACAAACGCATCCGTAACCACATCCAACTCTTCAGTTATCAGAGGAACAATAGGGATGATATAATCTCTAAAAACATTAGCCAAACGCTCCGCCTCCTTAGCCAACTCCCGCTTGCCACCTTGGCGCAATTGCTGAGTAAAATCGAAAAGTTTATCACCGTCGAGCAGTATATTGAGCGGCAGCCAGTTGCTTGGCACACTCCTTCGCCGCGGAGGCACACGAAAAGCAGGGCGATTATCCGCTCCTAGCTCGTAATACAGCGGCCAGCGTACATTATCGTCACTAGTCGGCTCACGATCACCCGAGTACAGTGCGCCGAAGAGGGTCGATATCCGCTGATGGCCATCAATAAGGTAGTTCACCTTCTCATCACCCTTGCGCGCGCCCCCAAGTCGAACCCCACCAACCTTCTTATAGGTATGAAGGTCACGCCTATTCGTGCGCCAGACGAGTAAGCTGCCGATGGGCATGCCCTTAACTATGCTATCCAGTAAAGTCAGGCGTCGGTCATCATCCCAGACAAAGGGACGCTGAAACTCTGGGACAATCAAATCGCCGGACTTCACTTCTGCAAGGATTGTCTCCAACCGAGGCAACACAGGGGTATCAAACATCTTCCGTTCCATCACTACATCCGATCTAAAAAAGACTGAACGAAGGCGAGTCGAGGGACTTGATCATGAGGGCCACGGTCGTACTCCGTGGAAAGATCGGCAGCCCACTGCCGCGGAGGCGTTGCACGAAGAGCCTCGCCCAAGCGATCACCCAACCCATACTTCAAGGCACTAAGTTCCGCCGGAGAAGAGATCCCTGCAAAGGGGAGTTTGAGCATATGCGCCTCTAGAGGATGCTTGTTTCTAGAATCCTTGAGAAGCGTGCGGACTGCGTCGCTTACATCCACATGGAGGTCGCCTCGAAGTCCCTTCTTAAGATCCAGCGACCAAGCCCAGTGCTCTCTCTCCGGATCTTTGCGCCATGAAGCAACATGGCCAACAAAATCCTGTTGCCCTTTGAGGGCCTCTGCTGCAAGCCCGGTATCAGGAACATATGACTCAAGTTCACGCCTGAGAAGACAAATCCACGACAACCCATTGCCGTAGATTTCCACCACCTTCTCGCATAGATCGACAAGGTCGCTGGCACTCTTGGACAGATGACAGGCATCCGCATTCCCAGCATCCTTGTCAAAAAGCACCCAAGCCCGCAATAACTTACGCCAGACAGCAGCAGTTGGCGGACCGTCTATTAATGCCTCAATCCATTTCTTGGCTTCGCCACCGCCACCACTGTGGACCTTGGTCTTCCCAGGCCCTTCGACTAATTCGCGCAGCGTTTTCGCGTCAGTCGGGGCAGCCAGCAGGCCGACAAAAGCGAGTTCCGTCCGCTCGTTCTCAAGAACCAGATGAATTGGCTCTCTAAGCAGATCAACTGCATCGCCAATAGTTAAGCTACGACTTCTCCAGTCGCTTGCTTCCCGGCGCTCTACGCGGACCGACAACCATCCCTCCAAGTGCCAGCGTCGCGGCTTCAGTGAATCCGACACTCCCACACCAACTGAGCGTCCAGCATTGACAAGCAATCCATTAGCCAGCAGCGATCTAAAAGCGCGTGCCTCGATTGGGTCACGATAATTCAACCAAGCATCAATTGGACCATTATCCTCGCCTTGCATATAGGGAGGGTCGGTAATGACTGAGTGGAGGGAATGAGTATCGCGAGCAACCGTGGTAAGGAGGTCCACAAGGGCGAGCGCCTCAATCTCGGATTTCGCAGCAAACAGTGCGCGGTCGATTAAAATGCGCATATTCAGTCCCGACGCTTTAGATCAAGCATAGCCAGTTCCCTGGCAAGACGTAGGTCTTCTGCGAGGGCTGCGACCGGCCAACCAGCACGCGGATGACCACTAGACTCTAACTGAACAGCAGTTATACTACTGCGCCCAACCGCGTCCTGATCAATCCATGCCAATCCGACGCGCTCAGGAGGCAAACGCCCTGCAGCAACAGCAAGCTGCACCCCCAATAGGAATACCCGACTATGTGTTTCAATTACCAACGTCGGAGGCGCTGGGCGCGCCGCTATGTCGCAAAGATAGCGAGCTAGAGCAGCCTGCGCGTCAGGATGAAGATGGCTTTCCGGCTCCTCCACAGCAAGAATGCCACTAGGCGCTTCGCGCGCCGCAAGTGTCGCGGCCACCAACACTGGAAGCACCTGAGCCATACCCTCGCCAGTGTCTACAAGGTCGATTCTCCAACTTCCCTGGCTCTTGGGGTTGAGCGTGATTCGATGGCTCGACTCAAGTACCTCTTTAACCTCAAGATCACGGGGGGGGGTGAGATCTGCATAGAATCGCCGAGCCTCCTCAACAAGTTCAGGTCGCTCGACGAGAATATCGGCAGCATTGCTACCATCTGTAGCCAGATTCACGAGGGTGGTTCCAGTACGTGGAATGTCGCGTTTGGGGCGTACTCGCACACCATCAATCCATTGCACGCGCCCACGGAGGGCATCCATGCGCGTCGCCAACTCTTGGAGGACAGGCACTTCCGAATGCCGAGGCACCAGTCCAACAAGGCGCAGTTCACCACCGCCGTACTCTCCCTGTGGGAGCATCGGGCGGTTGGGCGGCGCGACACCTGCCCATAGCAGTTCACCACCCTCGCCTCGGAGAAATAGCTCCTTGACGTAGGTCGAACGACCTGAGCCACCGTCTAAGGTGTAGCGGACTTCCCGTACCTTCCCATCGTTCCAGCGAAGTCCCAAGTCGAAGGAATAGTCGCCTGCGTCCCCTTGCCAAGCGAGGTCCGTAAAGGCCCCCTCGCGGATAACCTCACGTGGGGTGACCAACGCACTAGGCGCATCCTCTGACAGGGAGGCCCCAATGAAGGCAAGTGCGCGAGCAAGAGCGCTCTTGCCGGAATTGTTGCGCCCGTAGAGCAGTGTAAGCGGTCGTAGGGGCAGCGTCTCCTCACCGGCAAAGGCGCGGTAGCGGGAAACGACGAGAGCGGAAGGAGGCGACATACCCTGAGACTATCGCCACCGCCGGAAACAGTCATCGCTTCCTCAATAGCGCGCTCCTGTTGGGTGCCGTCAAGTACACAAGCACCGGGCGCCTGCCTTCACACCTCTCGCAGGCGAACACGTTCAGCCCGAACGTCCTGCGCAGCAGCCGGGCCCCATCCTGCCAGTGCGTGCGATCCTTCTTTGCTTCCGCCTTCGTCCCTACCGCAGCCCATGGGCGCGAAACGCAGGAGGCGGCTCAGAGCCGGTCGAGGATCTCCGCCTTCTTGCGCGCGTATTCCTCCGGGGTGACGAGCCCCTCGTCCGCCATGCGCTGGAGGTCCGACAGGCTCTTCACCGGATCCCCCGGCGCTGGAGCGGCCGGCCCCAATGCGTCCAGGCCGCTGAAGAGCCTGCTCAGGTCCTGCGGGACGACGGGCCCCAGGACGACGAGCTTCTGCAGGTCATTCGGGTCGACCTTGACCTTCAGCCGCAGGCCCACGTCCATCACCCGCACGTTCCAGTCGTTCCACCGGCTCCTCAACCGGACTTGATACGGCGCGTGACCGGGCAGCCTCACTTCGAGCAGGAAGTCGAAGACCTGGCTGCGGTTGATGCGGATCGGGGTGCCCTGGAGTCGCAGCACCGTGGCCTCCGCCGGCAAACCATGCTGGCGAATCTGGCCGTGCTTCCACTGCCGATGAATCAGGTACCCGCAGAACCCGAGGACCCCAAGAAAGAAGAGGCCCCAGCCTCCCACCAACACCACGTTGAGGATTTTTTCCTCGATCATCACACCCTGCCTCGCAAGGCACGCCGCCCGTGCATCCCCGCACCGGGCGCGGCCGGAGTGACCGCGCGGAAAGCCTACTCCGCCCCAGGGTCAGAGCAGCGATTCCGGCACGTCGACGTGGCGCGCGCGCAGCCACTCGCCGAGCGCCTTGCCCTGGGCATCGAAGCGGGTGGACGACGAGACGCCCTCCCCCAGGAGGCGCTCGATGACGAAGTTCAGGGCGCGCAGGTTCGGCAGCACGTGCCGGTGGATGACCAGCCCGTGCGTCTCCGGAAGCAGCGTGCGCAGGTGCTCCTCCGTGAGGGCATGCACCAGCCAGCGCCAGGCCTCGTCGGTGCGGACCCACACGCCGATGTTCGCGTCCCCGCCCTTGTCCCCGCTGCGGGCCAGGGCCACCCGGCCCAGCGGCATGCGCCGGACAGGCCCCGCCGGCAGAGGCTCCGGCAGCGGCGGCATGGCCACCGCTTCCAGCCCGCGGGAGTCCTCCGTGGGCGCCACGTCCAGGCGCTTGCCATCCGGGAGCACCGCGACGTGCGGCACCTTGCGCGCATCGACGAAGGCCGGCGTGTAGACGCCAAAGGGCGAGCCGTCACCGGGCAGCGCCGGAAGGCAGAAGCCGGGGTAGCTGGCCAGGGCGAGCTCCACCACGGCACCGCTGAAGGACCGGCCGACGACCTTCGCGTCGGCGTCCTTCACCGCGACCCGCAGCGTCGCGGAGGCCTGCTCCTCGCTCGGCGCGTCGGCGTGGTCGGTGCGCGCCAGCGTGTAGACGACCTCCGCCGGCCGGGGCTTGAGCGTCGCGTCGAGCTGCGCCCGGACGAGCGCGGCCTTCTCCTCGATGTCCAGGCCGACGAGGATGAAGCTGGCCTCGCTGCGGAAGCCGCCGAGCCGGTTCAGGCACACCTTCACGTCCGGCGGAGGCGGCTCACCGCGCACGCCGGACAGGCGCACGCGGTCGGTCCCCGCGGACTCGATGGCGATGGTGTCGAAGCGCGCCGTGGCGTCGGGGCCTGCATAGCGCGCCCCGGTGATTTCATAGACGAGCTGGGCCTTCACGGTGTCGACGGTGACGGCGCCGCCCGTGCCCGGATGCTTCGTGATGATGCTCGAGCCGTCCGCGAACACCTCCGCGAGCGGGAAGCCGGGCCGGCGCGCGTCCACCTCACCGAAGAACGCGAAGTTGCCCCCGGTGGCCTGGGCCCCGCATTCGAGCACGTGCCCCGCGACCATGGCGCCCGCGAGCCGGTCCCAGTCATCGCGCTTCCAGCCGAAGTGGGACGCGGCGGGCCCGACGACGAGCGACGCGTCCGTCACCCGCCCCGTGACGACGATGTCCGCGCCCGCGTCGAGGCACGCCGCGATCCCCCAGGCGCCCAGGTACGCGTTCGCCGTGATGGGTTCGCCGAAGCCGAGCTCGTCCGCGCGTCCGACCAGGTCATCGCCTTCGACGTGCGCGATGCGGACGGACAGGCCCAGCTTCGTCGCGAGCGCGCGCAGGTCGTTCGCGAGCCCCTCCGGGTTGAGGCCGCCCGCGTTCGCGACGATGCGGACCTTCTTCTCCATCGCGAGGCCCAGCGTCGCTTCCAACTGACGCAGGAACGTCCGGGCGTACCCGCCCGCCGGGTTCTTCAGCCGGTCGCGTCCCAGGATGAGCATCGTCAGCTCCGCCAGGTAGTCGCCGGTGAGGAAGTCGAGCGGACCGCCCTCCAGCATCTCCCGGAACGCGGAGAAGCGGTCGCCGTAGAAACCGGAAGCATTGCCGATGCGCAGCGTTCGAGCGTCCATGCTCACCTCTCGTGCCGGGGGAAGTCAGGTCGTATCTCCCCACCCCTTAAAAAAGCAATCATGATTGCTTTTTTCCGAGCGGCGCAACACGGTGTGGGCATGGGCGGTCCGGCGGGTTCAACGACGCGGCAGGAGCAGGAGCGCAGCCGGGTGACGCGGCAGAAGCTGATGGCGGCGGCCATCGACGTGCTCGTGGAGCAGGGCTGGGCCGGGGCGACGACGGGCGCCATCGCCGAGCGGGCCGGGGTGTCCCGTGGCGCCTGCCAGCACCACTTCCCCACGCGCGCGGCCCTGGTCGCGGCCGCCGTCGAGCACGTGTTCCACCAGCAGGTGGAGGAGATCATGCGGCGGGCGAAGGGCCTGCCGGAGAGCCGGCGGCGGGTAGAGCCCCTGTTGAACCTGCTGTCGGAGGTGCATGCCGGCCCGCTCTTCATGGCCGCGACCCACCTGTGGGTGGCGGCCGTGGCCGACGCGGAGCTGAAGGCGCTGCTGCTGCCGCTGCAGCAGCAGGTGGGCCGGGAGATGCACCGGCTCACCCTCCAGTTGCTCGGCGTGGATGAGCGGGACCGCGAGGTCCGCGAGGCCGTGCGCGCGACGCTCGACCTGCTCCGGGGCCTGGCGCTCGCGAATCTGCTCCACGACGACACCGCCCGGCGCCGCAAGGTGCTGGCGCATCAGGCGCGAACGCTGGAGGCGCTGCTCCTGTCGAAGCGCGCGCCCCAGGGACCTGCGCCCCGCTCCTGACGCCCCCGGCTGGACGGCTCAGGGGCCCCGGTCGGTGCTCAGTCCTCGAGTTGTTCCGGCGTGAGGCATGCCGCCGCGAGGTCCAGGTCCTCCAGCGGGATGCGCTGGATGTGCTCCCGGGGCTCATCGACCTTGTCGCGGTACTTGTGCGAGCCGCTCTCGTACGTCACCCAGAGTTCGCCATCGATGACGTTCACGCCCTGGGCGTAGGGGTCGATGAGCCCGTTGCTGATGTCCACCCGGTCATCGATGTCCGCCTTGAAGGAGTCCTCTGTGGATTCGAACGGCTGGTAGACGAGCTTGTGGTCGCCGGTGGTGAACAGGATGCCGCCGTCCACCACCGTCATGCCCTGGGCGCGGTCCGGCGCGCGGATGGGCCCCTCGCGCGAGTCCTCGATGAGGGCACCGGTCTTCTCGTCGAGCTTGTACCGCCAGACGGCGCCCGCCTTGCCATCGCCGTCCGCGCTGTAGCCGCCGATGTACGCGTAGCCGTCCTTCACGGTCATGTAGCTGCCAGCGGACACGAGGTCGAGGCCGGTGGCCGGATCCTTCACCCCGTCGCGCTCCGGGACATCCATCACCTGGCAGGCGCTGGCCTCGGTTCCGCTCTTCGCTGCCCGCTCCAGCTCCTCGCGCGTATAGACGAAGATGTGGTCCGTGTCGGAGACGTAGACGAACTCGCCGTCAGTCGAGACCCCGCCACCGTGCGTGGGCGCGGGGCCCGTGCCGCTGGCCCCTCCGAGCTGGACCTGGAGCGTCTCGCCGCCCGAGTCCTTGTCCTGCACGGAGAGCAGCACGTCGTGGTCGTCGTTGTAATAGGTCGTGAGCACTTCGCCACGCGTGGCGTCGTAGCCCTGCCCCTGCGGCGTCCACCCTGCATCCAGATGCAGCATCGGCGGGCCGTCGGTCTCACCGCGGGCCGCCTGGGTCGGCTCGGAGGTGACGCGCGAAGCCGCCGTGGGCGAGGGCGCGTTCCCGTAACCGCTGAGGTTCACGGGGCTCTGCCGCGTCTTCTCCAGGGCATCCTGGAAGTAGGGCGCGGGGGGCGGCGTTGGCGTTGGAGGCGGAGCCGCCGGGGTCTTCGTGACCGCCGTCTGGACCGCGGTGACGACCTGCCGGATGAGCGAGCTGATCAAGGGCCTGCCTCCATCAAAAGACGCGTGGGTCCTGAGCACCGCGAACCCACATTGTCATCAATCCACCCAGCATACCCCAGAGGATGAATGGCGCGCATGGGACACGCGATGAGGGCCCGGCGCACCCTCCATGGGCAGACGCTCACCACGTCAGGCGGCGCGCGCCGCTCATGTCCCCTTCGCCGCCAGGCCCAGCTCCTTCAGACGCCGCCCCAGCGCGCGCTTCGACACCTCCAGCGTGCGCACCATCGCGTCCAGGTCGCCGCCGCACGCCTCGAAGCAGCGGGTGATTTCGTCCGCGCCCAGGTCGCCCGCGGTGCGCAGGTTCGGGCTCTTGTCGATGAGGTCATAGACGGACGGCCGGGGAATCCCGAGCGCATCCGCCGCCGCCTTCAGGTCCCAGGCGCGCTCCCGCAGCGCGGCCAGCAGCTCCGCTTCCGTCACCTGCGAGGGCTTGCGCCGGGGCACGGCCGGCTCGCGGGCTTCCGGTGCCTTCACCGCCGCGACGACGGGGGCCACCGCATCCGGCACCCCCAATGCCTCATCAAGTTGTGAGTCCGCTTGCAGCCGCGCCTGTCCCCGGCTGCCGATGACCAACTGCCGCGTCAGGTTGCGAAGCTGCCGGATGTTCCCTGGCCACGCCGCCCGCACCAGCCGCGACGCCAGCGACGCGGGCAACCACGGCTCCGCGTGCGGGTCCTCCGTGTCCAGCCTGCCCGCGTCCCCCAGGGCCGCCAGCTCCTCGCGCGCGAAGTGGAAGAACAGCCGTCCAATGTCCTCCCGCCGCTCGCGCAGGGGCGGCACGCGCAGGTCGTAGCCCGCCAGCCGGTGCAGCAGCGGCGCCTTGAAGCGCCCGTCGCGAATCTGTTCCTCCAGGTGCGCGTCCGTCGCGGCGATGAGGCGCACGTCCACCGTCACCGGGCTGCTCGCGCCCACCGGGTACAGCTCCCCCGTCTCCAGCACGCGCAGGAGCATCACCTGCACCTCGGGCGGGGCCTCGCCCACCTCGTCCAGGAACAGGGTGCCGCCGTGCGCGGCGCGGAAGAAGCCTTCGCGGTCGCGCGTCGCCCCCGAGTACGCCCCCTTGTGCGAACCGAACAGCTCCGCCGCCGCCAGCTCCTTGGGAATCGCCCCCAGGTTGACGCTGAGAAAGCGCCCGGCCCGGCGCGGCCCGCGCTGGTGGATGGCCTGCGCCACCAGTTCCTTGCCCGTGCCCGTCTCGCCCCGGATGAGCACCGACACGTCCAGGTCCGCCACGCGCTCGATGTGCCGGCGCAGCTTCCGCAGGCCCGTGCTCTCCCCCACCATGCCCAGCGTGTCCGCCGCGCCCTCCCCGTCCAGCTCCACCGTGTGCAGCAGCACCACCACGCGGCCCGCCAGCTCCAGCGCCACGCCGTCCGCCAGTGCCCGAGCCCCGAAGTCGTGCTCCCCCTGGAGTGGCACACCCGCCAGCGCCACGTGCGTGCCGTCCTCCGGCACCAGCAGCCGCACGCCTCCGTCCGGTGCGGGCTTCCACTCCAGGGGCTTGCGGCTGATGAATGGATCCGACAGCGGCAACCCCAGCGAGTCCCCAGGCGCCACGAAGTCCGGCGCGTTGCGCGACAGCGCCACCGTGCGCCCCGCCGCCACCGCGTCCAGCAGCAACCGGGCGCCCACCCGCCGGGGCATCGGATGGGACACCACCGTCAGCGCGGGGATGACACGGGGCGCGCGCCCCGCGCCGCCGCGCTCCTGCATCGCGGCCGTGGAGACATCAGCGAGGGGGGCGTGCGGCATGACCCCGCAGCCTAGCGCACCCGCCCACGGGCCCCTGCGACCCGTCGACCCGACTGCCGCACCGCGTTTTCGAACAATCCCCGGAAAGTTCTTGAATCCAGGGAACCTCACGGGTTGAGACAGCCCCGGGCTCACGGGTAGCGTGGCAAGACATGCCAGGGACCGAACGCCTTGTCTTCCAGCAGAGCTTCGAAGGGCTGATTCGCGCCCTGGGTGACCAGTTGGACGAGCCGTGCGCCCAGCAGCTGCGCGAGGCGGGCATCGACCCTCGCGGGAAGCTGTCGGTGGCCTACCCACTGGAGGTGTGGGTGGAGTCACTGAAGCTGGCCGCGTCGGTGCTGGCGCCGGCGGCCCCGCTGGATGACGGCGCGGAGGTGGTGGGCCGGCGCTTCCTGGAGGGTTACGGGGCCACGCTCATCGGCAGCGCGCTGCTCGCGGGCGTGCGCCTTCTGGGCCCGCACCGGATGCTGGAGCGGATGACGCGCAACCTGCGCACGGGCACCAACTACCTGGAGGCGCGGCTGGAGCAGACGGGCCCCACGCGCTACGTGCTCACCTGCCGGCCGGTGGTGGTGGCGGGCTTCTACCGGGGCCTGTTCGCGGCGGGCCTGGAGATGAGCGGCGCGAAGAGCCCGTCCGTCGTGCTGATGCGCAGCGCGGGCGACGCGGCCGTGTACGACCTGACCTGGCAGGGCGACAAGACCGCCGACAAGCGCCCCGAGCCCCGGAGCTGAGCGGGGCCTATATTCGCCCCATGCTCCGCATCCCGACACCCGCCGTGGCGGTGCTCGCGCTGGCCCTGGCGTCCGGGGCGCTGGCCGCGAGCGGCAGCCCCCAGTTGCAGACCTACTTCCAGGGCACGGTGGACAGCCCCACCTACCAACAGCAGACCTTCCAGCGCGTCGCGAAGCACTGGAAGCAGCCGGGCCCCAAGGGGACGCCGGCGCTGGGGAAGAAGACCATCGTCCAGGCCATCCTCGACAAGGACGGCAAGCTGCTCTCCACCGCCGTCCTCACGGAGTCCGGCTCCAAGGCGTGGGACGCCGCCGCGCTCGCCGCGGTGAAGAAGGCAGCGCCCTTCCCTCCGCTGCCGAAGACGACCGCGTCCGCCACGCTGGAGGCGCATTTCCACTTCGCGTGGGTCAGCCTACCTGGATGACGACCTTGCCGAAGTGCGCGCCGCTCTTGAGGTGTTCGAAGGCGGCGCGGGCTTCCGCGAAGGGGAACACGCGATCCACCACCGGGTGGACGTCGTGCAGCGCGAACGCGCGCGTGAGGGCCTCGAAGGACTGACGGTGGCCCACGAGCACACCCTGCACGCGCAGGTTCTGCATCAGGATGGGGATGAGCGACACCGAGCCCGCGCCCCCGGCCAGCACGCCGATGAGGGACACGGTGCCGCCCACGCGCACCGCCTTGAGGGAACGCTCGAAGGTGCCCGCGCCGCCCACCTCCACCACGTGGTCCACACCCACGCCGCCAGTGAGCGTGCGCGCCGCCTTCTCCCAGTCCGGCGTGGTCGTGTAGTTGATGCCTTCGTGCGCGCCCATCTTCAGCGCCCGCTCCAGCTTGTCGTCGCGGCTGGAGGTGAGGATGACGTGCGCGCCATGCATCAGGGCGATTTGAAGCGCGAAGATGGACACGCCCCCGGTGCCCTGGAGCAGCACGGTGTCACCGGCCTGGAGGTTGCCCTGCGTGACGAGCGCGCTCCACGCCGTCACCGCCGCGCACGGCAGCGTGGCGGCCTCCACGTCCGACAGGTACGCGGGCGTGAGCACCACGCCGTCCTCGTGCAGGAGCATCGTGTCCGAAAGCGCGCCGTCCAGCGGCCCGCCCAGCGTCGTGGCCGTGATGGCCTTCGTGGGCCCGCCGGACTGCCACGCCTGCGCGAACAGCGTCATCACCCGGTCACCGGGCTTCACGCGCGTGACGCCCGGGCCCACCGCGTCCACCACGCCCGCGCCGTCGGAGTTGGGCACCAGCGGCAGCTTCTGGCGCGGGTTGTAGCGTCCCTCCACCATCATCAGGTCGCGCGAGTTGAGGCTCGTGGCCTTCACCCGCACGCGCACCTGGAAGGGGCCGGGCGTGGGGTCCGGCCGCTCCGCGCGCACCAGATGGTCCAGTCCGAAGGCACCGCGAATCTCATAGACGTTCATGGTGGGGGATTTCTAATCCAGCCCCGGGGGCCGCGCTCGCGGCGGTTCGACTCCCTTCGGGACGGGCGTTGAAAATGCTAGCTATCCGCCATGTCACCCCTCCAGGAACTGCTCGCACAGGCCTCGCTCCACGACGTGTGTGGGACGGCCGTGAAGCGGGCGCGACTCAAGGCCACGCTGACGCCCACCCCCACCACCCGGCAGGTGGACGGAGACCTGAAGCTCTCCGAGGCCCAGGACCTGCTTTTCGAAGAGGGCCGCGTCCACGTGAAGGGCCACCTCATCCTCGATGAGCAGTCCCGCCTGCTCGTCGCGGGCGACCTGGTGGTGGAGGGCAACATCGTCAACGAAGGCTTCGACTACGCCCTGCTCTTCGTCGGCGGCGCGCTCACGGCGAACAACCTGCTCTTCCACGGCGAACTGGTGTCATTGGAGCGCATCGCTGTGAAGGGCGTGGCGTGGACCTACTACAACGACTACTCCACCCATGCGGACCTCCTGACGGCCCGGGTGGTGGTGGCCGATGACCGGGCGGAGGCCGTGGACGTGGTTCGCGCGGACACGCACCTCGTCGGGCACTCCCGTCAAATCTCCGAGGCGCTGGGCAAGGTGCTGCACGCGCAGGCCTGGGACGCGGAGCAGGGCGGAGCCTGTTCCTACCCAGACCTCGCGAAGCGCCTGTGTCAAGGCAAGGAACTGTTGCGCGAAGGTTGACGCTTTCCGTGAGCAAGCATTGGCCGTCCGCACCTGGAAGGTCCTTCTGCCTGGAATGCGAACCCGGCATCTTCCGCCGGGTATTCCACCCAGGAGGGCTTTCACACATGACTCGATTCTTCCGACGTCCCTCGATTCTCGCGGCCGCGCTCGCCCTGGGGCTCCAGGCCTGCGGCGGCACTGAGGTCGCCGCCGACGAGGTGCTTCCCGTCCCGTCCGAAACCGTGGCCCGCGCGCAGGAACTCCTCCAGGACGCGGTGCCGGGCGACATCCTCACGGCCCTGCAGGCCATCCCAGGCCTCACGGTGGTGCGTGAAGCCCCGCCGCCGGCCCCGGGCGTGCGGCACTTCGTGATGACCTATGACCAGCCCGCGGACCACTGGCACCCGGAGGGCACCCGGTTCCAGCAGCGGCTGACCCTGCGCTTCGTCAGCGCGGAGGCGCCCATGGTGCTGGGCAGCACCGGCTACGCCATCAGCACGCAGTCCTACCGGCTGGAGCCCACGTCGCTGCTCCAGGCCAACCAGCTGCTGGTGGAGCACCGCTTCTTCGAACCCTCCCGGCCCAACCCCGCGAACTGGAAGCTGCTCACCATCGAGCAGGCCGCGGCGGACCACCACCGCATCATCCAGGCGTTCAAGCCGCTCTTCGCCGGCAAGTGGATCAGCACCGGCGGCAGCAAGGGCGGCATGACGTCCATCTACCACCGGGCGTTCTACCCGAACGACGTGGACGCCACGGTGGCCTACGTCACGCCGAACAGCTACGGCACGCAGGACCCGCGCTATGTGCGGTTCCTGAGCAAGCTGGGCACGCCCGAGTGTCGTGAGCGGATCCGCGGCTTCCAGCGCGAGGTGCTGGAGCGGCGCGCGGAGGTGGAGCCCCTCTTCGTGGAGGCCGGCCAATCCCAGGGGCTGACGTACAACCTGCTCGGCGTGGACAAGGCGGTGGAGTTCACCCTCCTCGAGTTCGCCTTCGCCTTCTGGCAGTACGGCAATGCCTCGCTGTGCGACGCCTTTCCTCCCGCAGGTGGGCCCGCGCAGGGGCTGGTGGACCTGATGGATGAGGTCGTCGGGCTCTCGTACATGAGCGACTCCGACATGGACTACTACGCGCCCTATGACTTCCAGGCGGCCACGCAGTTGGGCAGCTACGCGTCCGACGAGCGCCACCTGCGCGGCGTCCAGCGCTACCCCGGTCAGTATGAACCGAGGGCGCTCGTGCCCTTCGACATGAAGCCCTACAAGTTCAACCCCTTCGCGATGCCGCTCATCGAAGGCTGGGTGAAGGCGTTCGGGCAGCGCATCCTCTTCGTGTACGGGGAGAACGACCCCTGGTCGACGGGCGCGTTCGACGTGCGCTCGCGCAATGACTCGTACCGGTTCTACGTGCCGGGCGGCAACCACGGCTCCAGCATCCGGTTCCTGCCCGCAGCGGACCGGGCCGTGGCCCTGGAGCGGCTGAGCGCGTGGGCGGGCGTCCCCGCCACCCTTCCCCAGCTGGGCCTGAGGGGCGAGTCGGGCACGGAGGACATCAGCACGGGCGTCGTGGACCGCCGCCGCAGGGCGCCGCGCGACTGACGTCAGGGCCGTTCGGCTGTCACCTCGCGGGCCACGTCCAGGAAGGCGCGGAACGCGGGGGACACCTGCGCGCGGCTGGGGAAGTAGAGGAAGAGTCCGTCCACCGTCGCCGCGTAGGGCTCCAGGACACACCGCAGGGTGCCGCGCTTCAGGCTCGGCATCACCGTGGGTTCAAAGGCATACATCAAGGCGAGCCCCGCCTCCGCCATGACAATCAACGTCGCTTCGTTGATGCAGAGCAGCGGCCCCCGGACGGGGATGCGCCAGGTCTTCTTGCCGCGCTCCAGTTCCCACGCGTACCTCACGCCCGAGGAGGGCATGAGGATGTTCACGCAGTCGTGGTCCAGCAGGTCCTCCGGGCGCTGGGGGATGCCCTTGCGCTTGAGGTACGCGGGCGAGCCCACCACGATGAAGCGGTAGCGCTTGGACAGGCGCACCTGCACCATGTCCCGCTCCAGGGCCTCGACCGGGCGGATGCCGGCGTCCAGCCCCTCCGCCACGATGTCCACGAAGCGGTCCTCCACGCGCAGCTCCACCTCCACGCGCGGGTAGCGCGCGGCGAAGCGCAGCAGGATGGGCGTGACGACGGTGGACAGCGCGATGGTGGGCACGGACAAGCGCACGCGCCCTGTCACCTCGCCCGCGCTGGCCGTGGCCGTCCGCAGCGCCTCCAGGGCGTGCTCCACGGAAGGGCCCGCGCGCTCCAGCAGGCGCTGGCCCGCGTCCGTCAGCGACACGCTCCGCGTCGTCCGGGTGAGCAGCGGCACGCCCAGCCGCGCCTCCAACTGACGCACCGACTGGCTGAGCGCGGATGGGGAGATGCCCAGCTCGTTGGCGGCGGCGGCGAAGCTGCGACGGCGGCCCACCACCAGGAAGGCGTTCAAGGCATTGAGGGGCGTGAAGGCCATTCGGAAGCTTTCCTACATTCCGCGTGTCGATTCCATCCGTTTCGCGAAGCATGGGCCTTCTCCATCATTCCTGGCGTCACGCAGTCCCCAGGAGCCCATGCCCATGATTCCCGTTCGAGGTTACGCAGCGCAGGACGCCCGCTCTCCCCTGGCCCCCTTCCACTTCGAGCGTCGGGAGCCCGGTCCGCGCGACGTGCAGCTCGACATCCTCTACTGCGGCGTCTGCCATGGCGACCTGACCATGGCCCACGACGAGCTCGGCTTCTCCCGCTTCCCGCTGGTGCCGGGACACGAGATTGTCGGCCGCGTGGTTCGCGTGGGCCGCGACGTGAAGAAGTTCAAGACAGGGGATCTGGCCGGAGTCGGCTGCCTGGTGGATTCCTGCCGCACCTGCGACAGCTGCCAGGAGGGGCTGGAGCAGTACTGCACCACGGGCAACGTCCAGACCTACAACGCGCTGGAGAAGGACGGGAAGACGCGCACCCTGGGCGGCTACTCGGAAGCCATCGTGGTGGACGAGGACTTCGCCCTGAGGATTCCCGCGAACCTGGATCCGGCGGCCGTCGCGCCGCTCTTGTGCGCGGGCATCACCACGTACTCCCCCCTGCGCCGCCAGCAGGTGGGGCCTGGAAAGCGGGTGGGCGTGGTG
>NZ_RAWI01000069.1 GCF_003612125.1 Corallococcus praedator | reverse complement strand
TGCCGGGGCTGGGGGAGCTGCGGCTGCACCAGAGCACGGTCTGGTCCTGGAACCGGGCCATCTATGATCCGCAAGGGGACGGCCACGTGCGCATCGAGCTGAGAGCGCTGCCCGCGGGCCCGACGGTGGCGGACATGGTGGCCAACGGGGCGTTCCTCTTGGGCCTGACGCTGGGGCTGGCGGAGCGGGTGGACGCGCTCCTGCCGGCGCTGCCCTTCTGGCAGGCGCGGCGCAACTTCAAGCAGGCGGCGCGACACGGCCTGGACGCGGTGATGCTGTGGCCGGCGGAGGTCGCGCCCAGCCCCCGGCCCGTGCCGGTGGTGGACCTGGTGAAGCAGCTCTTGCCGGTGGCGCGGCGGGGCCTGACGGAGCACGGGGTGGACCCGGAAGAGGCGGACGCGATGCTGGACATCATCGCGCAGCGGGTGGCCCTGCGGCGCACCGGGTCGCGCTGGCAGCGGGAGGTGCTGGCGAAGCTGGAGGCCCACATGCCCCGGCCGGACGCGATGGCCGCCATGCTGGAGCGCTACCTCCAGCACGCGGAGGAGGGGCTGCCGGTGCACACGTGGCCCGTGGAGTGAGCGGGCGCCGGGGCTGACAGGGGCCAACCTGGGGGGCCCCTTGTGGGGACGGGGGCGTCGCGGTGAATATGCCGGTCATCCTGGTCGTCAGCCCGCGTGCCACGCGCCACGCGCTGAAGGGTGCCGTTCGTGATTTCCTCCGCCTCCCCGTCCCTCCGCTCCGGCCCGCGCCGGAAGTTCTTCCTCATGCCGCTGCTCCTGTTGGCGAGCACGGTGACCGCGTGCTCCACCATCCGGGGCCAGGCCAACGACCTGGCGGAGAAGGGCCGCTTCATCGAAGCCGCCGAGCTGTACGTGAAGGTCGTCGAGGATTCACCCAATGACACGTCGCTGCGCGCCTCGCTGGACGACCTGCGCTGGCGCGGCCTGTCGCAGCTTCTCACCGGGTCGCGGCAGGCCCGGCTGGAAGGCAGGGACGAGGACGCGGAGCGGAACCTGGAGCAGTTCCTCGCCTACAAGGTGAAGTGGAACTCCAAGCTGGACGGCGGCATGGAGAGCTCGCTCCTGGAGGAGATGGCGGGCACGCACCAGCACCTGCGCCAGCTCATCGGAGAGCAGGCGAAGCGGGGCCACGCGTTGACGGCGGAGTCGCACCTCAACCGCAAGCGCGCGCTCCTGGCCCACGCGGAGATGGCGCCCATCCGCCGCGACATGGAGAACGCGGTGCAGCAGGGCGGCGAGGCGACGTGCGCCCGGCTGAAGCAGTCACCCTCGGTGGGCACCGCGCACTGGGCGGAGCTGGTGTCGCGCTACTGCCGGCACTACCGCCAGGACGCGCCCCGGGCGCCGATGTTCCCGGAGGCGCTGGGCGTTCCCATGTTCCAGGTGTCCATGGATGGCATCAGCAACGACGTCGTCAAATACCTGATGGCGCGGATGGCGGGCGCGTTCGAAGCCTCGCCCTGGTATTCGGACGCCTCCTCGCGCCGCGTGCCGCTCACGCTGGAAGGCAGCCTGCGCGAGGACAACAGCAGTCAGCCGGTGTCGCTGACGGCGACGTGGACGGAGCAGGTGCCGTACACCGACCACGAGGATCGCACCGCGACGGCGGAGGTCCCGTACTCGGTGGAGGAGGCATACGAGGACAAGGGGGTGATGAAGAAGCGGCTCGTCACCCAGAAGAAGACGGTGGAGTACAAGACGACGGTGGAGGTGACGAAGTACCGCGACGTGCCGCGCGCCTTCGAGTACCGAGCGCTGCGCCGGGAGGTGGAGTACCACTTCGCGGTGGTGGCCCAGGCCGTCCTCCAGGACCAGCACGCGCCCCTGGCGGTGAAGGCGGAGAAGTCGCTGACCGCGTCCGGCTACGAGCACAACATCACCTTCACCCCCGGCGGGGTGACGCCGCAGAAGTTCGCGCAGCCCAGCAAGGACGGGTGGCTGGACGGCGAGCTCCAGGGCTACGAGCAGACCTTCTTCCGGACGCTCCTGGCGCGCTGGCAGGACTCCTTCTGCACCGCGCCCGCGCTGACCCGCGAGGAGGCGGCCCGCTGCGCCCGCGGTGGCGCGGAGCTCCCCGGTCCCGCGCGTCAGGCCCTGCTGGACACGCTGGGCGATGACGCCGGGCAGGTGCACCAGTTGTTCGTCTGGAACTGAAGGCGGAAGTAGGGACGGGGGCGCTTCAGCCCTCGTCCTCCGCGCCCTTGCGCAGCCCCAGCATGCGGCGCAGCTCGCGTGCGGACTGGCGGCTCACCTCCACCGAGTGCCCCCGCGCCGTGCGCGCCAGGTAGCCGCCCGTCTCCAGCGGCTCCAGCCGTGTCACGTGCGACAGGTTGAGCAGGGCCCTCCGGTGCACCCGGTGGAAGTGCTCGGCGGGCAGCTTGTCCGCCAGCTCGTTGAGGGTGAAGTCGGTGAGGAAGTCACCCTGCGTGGTGAACACCGTGACCAGCTCGTCCTCCAGCGACGCGTGGGAGATGGCGTCCGGCGACACCAGCACCAGCCCCTGACGCGTGGGAATGGGCAGCCGCGCGAAGGCGGGCCCGCTTCCTCCGGAGGCCTGGGGAGGGGCCGTGACGTTCTTCGCTCGCGCGGCCGGAGCGGACGTCGGCGCGGATGTCGGAGGGGAGGCGGGTAGCCGGGCCCGGGCGCGCTCCAGCGCCTTCTGCAAACGCGCCGCCTCCACGGGCTTGAGCACGTAGTCCACCGCGCCGTGCTCGAAGGCGTTCACCGCGTGCTCCGCGTGGGCGGTGCAGAAGATGACGTGGGGGCCGCCTAAGGGCAGCAGGGCCATGGCATCCAGGCCGCTCAGACCCGGCATGTGGATGTCCAGCAACACCACGTCCACGCCTCCCGCGCGCACCGCGGCGAGCACCGAGTCCCCGTCCACCGCTTCGCCGCACACGCTCACGTCCGGCAGCGCGGCCAACAGGCGGGACAGGCGCTTGCGCGCCAGCAGTTCGTCATCGGCGATGAGGACGCGCAGGGGCTCTCTCACGTGAGGACTCCGGGTTGGGGGCCCCTGCGGGGCAGGGTGACGGTGACACGGGTGCGCCCGTCCGCGCTCTCCAGCGCCAGCAGCGCCTGACCGCCATACGCGAGCGCCAGCCGGCGCTCCACGGTCGGCAGGCCCACGCTGCCCTCGCGAGGCCCCTTGGAGGCGCCGGGGTTGTCGATGGACACCACCACCACCCCGTCGCGGGATGCCGCGTCCACGCGCAGCGGGCCCCGGTGTCCGGACGCCGGCCCGTGCTTCACCGCGTTCTCCGCGAGCGGCAAGAGCAACAGCGGCGGCACGGGCACGTCGCCCAGCCCTTGCGCCACCGTCATGTGGAGCTGGAACAGGTCCGGGTCGCGCAACAGGTGCAGGTCGAACAGCGTGCGCATCAGCTCCAGCTCCTGGGACAGCGGCCAGGTGACGCTGCGCACGCCCGCGAGCACCGAGCGCAGCATCGTGGACAGGCGCAGCACGGCGGCCTCCGCGACGGCGCCGTCCTCGCGGCACCACTCCGCGATGGCGTTGAGCGTGTTGAAGAGGAAGTGCGGATCCAGGTGGCTGCGGATCGCCAGCAGCTGCGCCTGCTCGGCCTCCCAGGCGAAGCGCGTGGCGCGCGCCCGCTCGCGCAGCAGCGTCTCTTCAAAGCCGATGTCCCGCCCCAGGCCCCAGCCGGCCACCAGGAACAGGCCGCCGCAGATGGCCAGGTTGTACGGCTCCGACAGGAACGTGGGCAGCATCAGGGTGACGCGGGGCAGGGCGTAGCCCACCGACAGCACCACGCCGCAGCCCACCGCCGCGTAGAGCAGCAGGCGGATGCCTCCGTGGCTCAGGTCCAGCCCTTCTGGGAACAGCACCCGGTAGGACACGGGCGCGACGGCGACGCACAGCAGGCACAGGAGCAGGCCCAGCCAGAACGCGTGCGGATCCAGGCTCCAGCGCACCTGGGCCACCAGCAGCGGCAGCGACACCAGGATGATGGGAACCAGCCGCCACGGCGCGACGAGGGCGCGCAGCGTGGCGCGAACGATGGAACCTTCCGACGTCTCCGACATGCTCCGGCGGGAGGCTACACCGTCCGGCGTCCTAGTGCCGGGGGACGGGCGCCGGGACCAGGTCCAGGACGATCGTCCCGGCGAGGACGGCCGGGAAGAAGAGGACGGCGAGCACGAACAGGAGCGGCGAGCGCATTGAGAACATGGGGGGTTTCTCCAGTGTTCGTGGAACATGCCCACGGACTCTGGCAGTGCCCCAGGGGCCCTCCAGGGAGGGTTGCGCCAGGCCGTCGGGGAACGAGGTTGAGCGGTCGCTCCCGAGCCCCTGGCCGCTCCCTCCGCCGCTACGCCAGCGCGTCCGCCAGCCGGGTCGCCTCGCGGATGCAGTCGTTGATGCCCACCCCCCGGTACGCGTTGCCGGTGACGTGCAGGCCCGGCCAGCGCTTCAGGCGCTCGTCCAGGGACGCCACCCGCCCCAGGTGCCCCACCGTGTACTGCGGGATGCCGCGCGGCCAGCGGACGACCTGCGTCAGCTCCGGCGTCGCGGTGAGGCCCGTCATCGCCTTCAACTCCTCGCGCGCCAGCGCCACCAGCGCGTCCTCGTCCCGCGCGACGACCTCCGGCTTGCGCGTGCCGCCCATCAGGCACGTGAGCAGCACCCGCCCGCCCTCCGCGCGGAAGGGGAACGTGGTGGAGACATGGATGGTGCCCAGCACCGCCTTGCCCTCCACCGCCGGCACCAGGAACCCGAACCCGTCCGGCTTCGCCGTCGCCCCCGGCGCGAAGCCCAGGTGCACCACGGCCATGGGCGCATAGCCGATGCCCTCCAGCGTCGACGCCAGGGGCGCGTCCAGCGGGCGCAGCAGGTCCGCCGCCACGTACGAGGGCGTCGCCAGCACGACCTGGGAGGCCAGCAACTCCACGGGTTGTCCGCGCTCGCGCACCTGGAGCTTCCACCCGTCCGCCGTCCGCGTGAGGCCCTCTACCTTCGCGTCGGTGCGCACCGCATCGCCCAGCGACGCCGACAGCGCGTCCACCAGCACGCCCAGGCCCTTGTCGAACGTGCTCAACAGACCGGTGAGCTTCGACTTCGGGCCACCCTCCTGGGTTGGGGTTGGAGCCACCTTGCGCGCCGCGCGCTGGGAACGGATGGCGCCCAGGATGAGGCTGCGGTGGTCCCGCTCGAACTTCACGAGCTGCGGAAAGGTGGCCTCCGCGCTGAGCTGCTCCGGGTCGCCCGCGTAGATGCCTGTCTGGAACGCATCCAGCAGCACCGTGGTCGCCTCGCGGCCCAGGTGGCGCCGGCCCAGTTGCGCCAGTGTTTCATCCACGCCCGTGGGGCCGCGTCCGCTGAACAGCTCACCCAGCACCCGCAGGCGCCCGGACAGGGAAATAACGTCGGATTTAAGGAAGGCGGGCGGTGATGACGGCACCGCCCGAAGTGCACCTCGGGTGAAGATGTAGCGGTTTTTTGCCGCTGCATCCGCCGGACGGATGCGTGTTTCAAGACCCAGGGCCTCCGCCAGTGAACGGGTGGCGGGCTCCCGGTCCAGGAAACTGTTGGGTCCGGCTTCCAGGAGGTAGCCCCCCTCTGTGCGGGTCTGCACGTTTCCACCCACGCGCGACGAGGACTCCAGCACCACGGCAGCCGTGCCGCGCGACCGCAATCGGTGAGCCAGGACCAGTCCTGAAAGCCCCCCGCCGATGACCGCGACCGTCATGTCGTCCATCCCCTGCTGTCGTGAGGTGAGCACCCACGGGCGCCTTAGTGCGAAGGGGGGTGCTTTGCCAAGGAGCGCTACCCCGCGCGTTAATACAGGTATGCGCTACGTGATCACGGGAGCCAGCCGCGGAATCGGTTTCGAGTTCGTGCAGCAGCTGCTGCGGCGAGGAGAGACCGTCGACGCGGGCGTGCGCGCCCCGGAGATGGCGCGTCGGCTGGAGCCGCTGCTGCACGAGTCCGGCAATCGCTTGCGGATCCACGCGCTGGATGTCACCTGCGCGGACAGCGTGCGCGCGTTCGCGGCGAATGTCTGTCGCGAGCCGGTGGACGTGCTCATCAACAACGCGGGCGTGTCGGGACAGTGGGTGGGGTTGCACGAGCTGGACTTCGAGGACCTGGAGCGCACGTTCGCGGTGAACGCGCTCGGGCCGCTGCGCATCACCTCCGCGCTCCTGCCCGCGCTGCGACACGGTGTCGGCCGCAAGGTGGCGCACGTGACGTCGCGCATGGGCTCGCTCTCCAGCAACACGGAAGGCGGCGCGTACGCCTACCGCATGTCCAAGGCCGCGCTGAACATGGGCGTGCGCTCCATGGCCAACGACCTGCGCCGGGATGGCCTGGCGTGCGTGCTGCTGCATCCGGGTTGGGTGCAGACGGACATGGGCGGCCAGGATGCGCCGCTGCCGGCGGACGACTCGGTGCGCGGGATGCTCCGGGTCATCGACGGCGTCTCGCTGGACCACTCCGGCCGGTTCTTCGACTACGAGGGCGCGGAAATACCCTGGTAGGGCGCGCCTGACGCCGCGGTGTCGGGCGTTGAACGCGCCCGGGGCCGCCAGAGCAGGCAGGCAGCCCCGGGGGCAAGTCCTTCCCTGGCGCCCGCCCGCTTTCGTCCCCATCTCGACGCCGGAAGTGGCCGGCGGTCGAGGGCGGCGCAGGGGGACGGGATGGGGCAGCGGTTCCTGCCGATGGCGTGGATGGCGGCGTGTCTGGTGGCGTGCGGTCCGGGGGCCTCGGCCCCGTCGAACGGACAGGGGGGCGTGACGGCGCCGGGAGACGAAGCGCCATCCGAGTCACCGCCGCCGGTGACGCCGCCTCCTGACGAGACGCCACCCCCGGTCGAGCCGCCTCCCGGGGAGACTCCCGACGAACAGCCACCACCGGAGGAGCCACCGCCCGAGGAGGAGGTCCCTCCCGTCCTGACGACCTGCGCGCCCGAGCCCGAACTCGGAGACGCGGCGTCCCTGCCCGACGCCGAGCGCAAGGCCCGCCGCGCCTATGCGTGCACCGGCATCGCGCTGGAAGGCACGGTGGTCTCCGTCGCGGGCGCGCCGCTCGCGAACCTCCTGGTGCGCGTGGGGGAGGCGCAGGCGCGCACGGACGCGGACGGTCGCTTCCGCTTCCCGGTGTTGCCCCGGCACAACCGGCTGCTCCAGGTGGACGCGGAGGGTTTCCGGCCGGCCGTGGTGGCGGTGGCGCTGCGCCGGAGTCTGTCCGAGACGCGCGTGATGCTGCCTCCAGTGCGGCTGTCCGCGAAGGACGGCGGCGTGCGGATGCTCTTCGCGGGGGACGTGTCGCTGGGCCGGCGCTTCCTGGATCCGGACGACACCACGCCCCGCAACCAGATGCCTCCGGACGACCCCGCGGCGCTCATCCGCGTGTCGGATCCGCTGCCGGGCACCAAGGCGGTCTTCACCCACGTGCGGCCCTACTTCCAGGCCGCGGACTTCCGGGCCGTGAACCTGGAGACGCCGGTGACGGACTCGCCCACCACGCCCCATGACGACAAGGCCTATGCGTTCTTCACGCTGCCCGGCTCGCTGCCCGCGCTGCCGTGGCTGGGCGTGGACTACGTGAGCCTGGGCAACAACCACGTCTACGACTACCTGGCGCCGGGACTCAACGACACGCTCTCACACGTGGGCGCGACGGGCATGGCCTTCAGCGGCGCGGGCCGGAATGAGACGGAGGCCTTCGTCCCGGCGCGCGTGCCGCTCGCGGGCGGCAGCTACAGCCTGGTGTCGATGTGCTCCATCACCGGCAGCGAGCATGATCAGCAGTACGTCGCGGGCCCGAACCAGGGCGGCGCGGCGGATGCGCGCAACATGTCCCGGGTGACGTCGCTGCTCGGCGCCGAGCGCGCCCAGGGCCGCGTTCCGGTGGCGGTGCTGCACACCGGCGTCGAGTACAGCGTGCGGCCCTCCACCCCGACGGCGCAGCGCATGCGCGACATGGTGGACGCGGGCGCGGGGCTCGTCATCGCGCACCACCCGCACATCCCCCAGGGCTTCGCGCGCTACAAGGGCGTGCTGCTGGCGCAGTCGCTGGGCAACTTCGCCTTCGACCAGGACCGCCTGGAGACGATGGTGGGCCTGCTCGCGGAGGTGGAGGCCACGGGCGCTCGCGTGGACCGGGCCCGAGCGGTGCCCGTGTACATCGAGGACTACCGCCCCCGGCCCATCGCGGGCGAGCTGGCGGAGGCCTTCCTGCGAAACCTCGCGGAGCTGTCCCGCGAGGGCGACGTGGAGCTGGTGCCCCAGCCCTCCTGGGGCGAGCTGCTTCCGGCCGGCCAGCACGCGGCGGTGAGCGAGCGCACCGTGGACGTGCCGGTGACGGTGGAGGCCCACGGCCGCGCCACGGTGGACCTGCGGGCCCTGCGCCACGAGGGTGAGTCCGTCGCCGTGGCCCGGCTCACCGGCGAGACGCCGCCCACGGGCGTGAAGCTCAAGGCC
Organism: Corallococcus praedator; assembly: GCF_003612125.1. Taxonomy (GTDB): domain Bacteria; phylum Myxococcota; class Myxococcia; order Myxococcales; family Myxococcaceae; genus Corallococcus; species Corallococcus praedator. Next base: position 21,912 of record NZ_RAWI01000069.1, on the reverse strand, counting down.
GGACGCGACGTGCTCCTGCACGGCGACTTCGAGGACCACGACGTGGACGACGACGCCAACGAAGCGCCGCGCTGGGGCCTGGGAAATGGCGCGGGCTACGTGTGCCAGGACGGTCCGCACCGGGGCGCCGCGGCCCTCTGCCAGCGTCGCGCTTCCAGTGACTCGCGCGGCGCGGCGGTGAAGCTGGTCAACCGCTTCCGGCCGCCCGGCTTCGCGGAGGGCCCGCCCAACCGCGACCTCACGGCGGTGGCCTGGGTGAAGGGGCAGGGCGGCGGTGCCTTCTCCGTGGGCGTGCAGTACCTGCCCGTGGAGTCCTACACGCTCTTCGGTTCGCAGACGCTGCTGCGCCACGAGGGCGGCACCTACGACTGGACGCTGGTGTCGGAGGACCTGCGCTTCCCGGCGGATCCGCCCCAGCCCAACCTCTGGAACGCACCCTGGGCGCTGGACCTGACCCTCAACACCGCGCCCCCGAAGTCAGGGCAGGGCGTGACGGCGGTGGACGACCTGGCGCTGGTGGCCTGGGAGCGGCAGGCCTCCGGGAGCACGCTGACGCTTACGACGCCGCACGCGCGGGACTTCGTGCGCGTGGAGGCCCCGGCGGGCACGTACACACTGCGCGTCACCTTCCGCGCGCACCGCGTGCCCTGAAGCTCAGGGGACGCGCCGTGCGCCTTCAGGGATACAGGAGCGCCGTCTTCCAGCCCTCGCCGTCGCGCAGGTACACGTTGCGCTCGTGCAGGCGGCTGGGGCGGGCGTGCCAGAACTCGATGCGCTCCGGCACCACGCGGAAGCCGCTCCAGTGCGGGGGGCGCTCCACCGGCCGGCCCTGGAACCGGGCCTCCACCTGCGCCACGCGCGCGTCCAGCAGCTCGCGGTCCGGCAGCTCCTCGCTCTGGAGGCTGGCCCACGCGCCAATCTGGCTGCCGCGCGCCCGGCTCTGGAAGTACGCGTCCGCCTCCGCGTCCGTCACCTGCTCCACCCGGCCCTCGATGCGCACCTGCTGCTCCAGGGGCTGCCAGTGGAAGCACAACGCGGCGTGCGGGTGCGCGGTGAGCTGGCGCCCCTTGCGGCTCTGGAAGTTGGTGAAGAAGACGAAGCCCCGTGCATCGAAGTCCTTGAGCAGCACCACGCGGGCGCTCGGGCGGCCCTCGTTGTCCACGGACGCCAGCACCATGGCGTTGGGGTCCACGGGGATGGCCTTCTTGGCCTGGGCGAAGAGGTCGGCGAAGCGCTGGATGGGGTCGGGGGGGATCGTCACGCGCCGCACCATAGGAAACCCCACCCCAGGGCGCACGTTCGCGGTTGACTCCCTGTCTGGACCCGCGATCGTGTGTTCATGAAGATTCTCTTCATCGCCTCGGAGGTCACCCCCTTCTCGAAGACGGGGGGGCTGGGCGACGTCGCAGGGGCCCTGCCCACGGCGCTGGCCGCGCTGGGGCACGACGTGAAGATCGTCACGCCCCGCTACCAGGACGTGCGCAACACCGGCCACCTGGAGCCCACCGGCCAGTCCCTGGTGCTGCGCTTCCCCTTCGGTGAGGTGGGCGGCCCCGTCCTGTCCGCGCGCCTCACCGAGCGCCTGGAGGTGCTCTTCCTGGAGAACGAGGCCCTCTACGGCGGCCGCAAGGGGCTCTACGGCGATGGGGGCGGGGAGTTCGCGGACAACCCCCGCCGCTTCGCCTACCTGTGCATCGGCGCGCTCCAGGCCGCGCAGCGGCTGCGCTTCTTCCCGGACATCATCCACCTGCACGACTGGCAGACGGGGCTCGTTCCGGTGGCGCTGCGCCGGGGCTTCCAGGGCACGCCGCTCTCCCGCGCGAAGTGCGTCTTCACCATCCACAACCTCGCGTACCAGGGGCAGTTCCCCAAGGGGACGATGGAGGACCTGGGGCTGCCGTGGGACCTGTTCACCCCGGAGGGCGTGGAGTTCTACGACCAGGTGAACTTCCTCAAGTCGGGGCTCGTCTTCTCCGAGGCGCTCACCACCGTGTCGCCCACGTACGCGCGCGAAATCCAGACGGCGGAGCAGGGCTACGGCCTGGATGGCCTGCTGCGCCGGCGCTCGCACGCGCTCACCGGCATCCTCAACGGCATCGACGCGCACGAGTGGAACCCCCGCACGGACGCGTACCTGCCGGAGCACTACGGCCCGGACGACTTGAAGGGCAAGGCGACCTGCAAGCGCGCCCTGCTGGAGCGCTTCGGGCTGTCCGGGGACACGGGCGCGCCGGTGTTCGGCATCGTGAGCCGGCTGGCGTGGCAGAAGGGCGTGGACCTGCTTCTGGAGACGATGCCCGCGGCGCTCCAGGCGGACCTGCGCTTCGTGGCGGTGGGCAACGGGGACCCTGTGCTGGAGGCGGGCCTGCGCGCGTTGCAGGAGCGCTACCCCACGCAGGTGGGGGTGCACATCGGGTTCGACCCGGAATTGTCACACCTGGTGGAGGCGGGGTCGGACTTCTTCCTGATGCCCAGCCGCTACGAGCCGTGCGGCCTGAATCAGATGTATTCACTGCGTTACGGAACGGTGCCCATCGTCCGGGCCACGGGTGGACTGGTGGACACGGTGGAGGGGGGGCTGGACGGCAACGGACTGCTCTTCGAAACCTTCCACCGCACGGCGCTCCTGGCGGCCATCCGCAGGGCGCTGGCCCTCTACGCGGATCCCGTGCGCCTGGGCGACTTCCGGGGGCGGGGGATGGGCAAGGACTTCTCCTGGGCGGCGTCCGCCCGGAAGTACGAGTCCCTCTTCGCCTCCCTGGTAGCGGAATAGTGGGGCGCGCTCCGGAACCGGGATAGTGTTACCGCCGTGGCGGAAGCTCCGGACCTGGGTGGCTATGAAGTGGTCGGCCGGCTGGCGGTCGGCGGCATGGCGGAGGTGTATCAAGCACGCGCGCGCGAGACGACGCAGCGCTCCCCGGGCGAGCCCGAGGAAGTCGTCATCAAGCGGCTGCACCCGTCCTTCCGCAACGACCCCGCGTATGTGAAGGCCTTCGTCGACGAGGCGAAGCTCACGGTGCGCCTGCGCAACGCGCACATCGTGCGGACCTTCCGGCTGTTCCGCGCCGGGCCCGACTACCTGATGGTGCAGGAGCTCGTGAGTGGCCGGACGCTCGGCTACATGCAGGATCTGCTGATCAAGGCGGGCGCCGCGATGCCGCCGGAGTCCGCCTGCTACATCGCGTGGTGCGTGCTCAAGGCGCTGGACTACATCCACCGCGCCAAGGTGGGGGAGAACGGCGCCACCATCGTCCACCGCGACGTGAACCCCGCCAACGTGCTGCTGGGCATCCAGGGCGACGTGAAGCTCACCGACTTCGGCGTGGCGGAGGTGGAAGGGATGATGCGCGGCGAGTCCGGCGCGCTGCGCGGCACGCTGCCGTACATGAGCCCGGAGCAGGTGCTGGGACAGGCGGTGGACGCACGCACGGACCTGTACGCGGTGGGCGTGATGCTCTGGGAGCTGTGGGGCGGCCGGCGCCTGTTCACCGGCGACAACGAAGCGCAGCTCATGCACCAGGTGCGGGACGCGCGCGTGCCGCTGCTGTCCTCGGTGTCGCCGGACCTGCCGGACTACGCGGCGCAGGTGGCGCGCAAGGCGCTGTTCGCGGACCGGGCGCGCCGCTTCCAGTCCGCGGCGGAGTTCATCAAGGCGCTGGAGGTGCTGTCGCGCCGCGCGGGCTGGCCCCTGACGGTGGAGGCGCTGCAGCCTCTGCTGGGCGGCTGATGCGCTCGCGCCGGGCGGTGCTCGGGCTGGTGCTGGGAAGTGCCGTCGTTGGCTCCGCCTGCCTGGGCGTGGTGCCCTTCCAGCCGCGCGCCTACGACGACGCGGTACGGGTGGAGGCGGTGGACATGGCCTTCACGCGCGAGGGCACGGGGACGCTCACGCTGAAGCTGAAGGTGCGAAACCCGTCCTCCGACGCGGCCTCGCTCACCCGCGCGGACATCGACCTGCGGGTGGATGGCCAGCGGATGATCACCGGCGAGCAGGTGATGGTCGTGCCGCTGGATGGCCTGAGCGAAGTCCCGCTGGAGCTGCGCTTCCCGCTGGCCGTGCCCCGCTCGGCGGCGCGGCCGGAGCCCACGTCCCACGCGGTGCGGGTGGAGGGGGGCGTGGTGCTGCGCTTCGGCGGCTCCGAGCGGAGAGCCCCCTTCCGGGACGCGCGCGTGCTGGGCATTCCGTGGATGCCGGGCGGAGCGGTGGCCCCGGCACCCTGACGCGCGGTGTTTTTCCGGCTCAGCCCTTGGCTTCGGGAGAGGAGCCGGAGTCCGGAGGCGACTCGTTCTCGGTGCGGCGCGCGGCGTCCCGGGCTTCTTCCTTCACGGAGGAGGAAGGGGCGCCATCGCGGGGCGTGACCTCGGGCGGGCCGGGCACGGCGCTCTTGAGGCGGCTCATGCGCACGCGGTCGATGCGGGCGCCTTCCTTGGTGGCCACGACGAACTGCCAGCCGTTGTAGGTGAAGCGCTCGCCCACGTCGGGCAGGTGGCCCGCGAGCGACGACAGGTAGCCGCCGAGCGTGTCGAAGTCGCCCTCGGGCAGGGGGAAGCCGAAGACCTTGGTGAACTGATCCACCTCCATCGCGGCGTCCACCAGGGAGCTGCCGTCGGCCATCTTCTCGACGAGCTTCTCCTCCACCTCGAACTCGTCGCCGATGTCACCCACGATTTCGCGGAGGATGTCCTCCAGCGTGACGACGCCCATGAAGCCGCCGTACTCGTCGACCACCATGGCCATGTGGATCTTCCGCTTCTGCATGTCCCGGAGCAGGTCGCCCACGGGCTTCATCCACGGCACGAAGTGGGCAGGGCGGATGACGTCCTGCAGGACGATGAGCTCCGGGTGCTGGAGCAGCGGGATGAGGTCGCGCGCGTGCAGCACGCCGACGATGTGGTCCACGTCGTCGTGGTACACCGGGATGCGCGAGTGGTTCTCCTCCGCCAGGATGCGCAGCACCTCGTCCGGCGGGGTGGTGATGTCCACGGAGATGACGTCCGTGCGGTTGACCATCACGTCGCGGCAGCGCTTGTCGGACAGCTCGAAGATGGAGCGGATGAGCTGGGGCGCGCTCTTGTCCACCTCGTTGCGGGCGGCCTGGGCGGCGAGCAGCTTCTCCAGCTCCTCCAGGGGCGGGGGCGGCGGCTCGAAGCGCAGGGTGCGGCCGAAGGTGCGGGCGCCCAGGTTGAGCAGGCCCAGCATGATGCGCATGGGCGGGTAGAGCAGCAGCACCAGCATGGACACCAGCGACGCCAGCCGCAGCGCCCAACGCTCCGGGTTGCCGTTGGCCAGGCCGCGCATGGTGACTTCCATGAGGCTGGCGAGCACGCCCACGAAGAGGGCGCCCGCGCACACGGTGGCGACGGGCACCCAGGCGGCCTCGCCGTAGCGGCTGAAGTCCAGCATGCGCGGGGGAACGAAGGCGCCGATGGCGGCGGCCAGGAAGCCGCTGAGCACCATGCCCAGGCGCAGGGCCGTGGCGGTGGCTTCACGCTCCGTCTTGTGGCGGAGCACGCGGCGGGCGGCGGAGGTCTTGCTCTCCTCGGCGAGTTCCTGGGCGCGCAGGTCCGAGGTCCCGTAGAGGGCGGACTCCGCGGCGGCGACCAGGGACCTCGTGAAACAGAGGGCCAGGCAGGCGACCCAGAGGGTCCAGGTAGGCATAGGGCGTCGTTCTTATCCCGTGCTAGACGGTCATACCACCCTGGCGGAGGCCACCATGCGGGGACGTCGGATGTACGTCATTGGCGGACTGCTGGGCCTGCTGGCTGCTCCCACGGCGGCCCTGGCCTGGCCGGTGGACCAGGCCCTGACGCTGGAGCCGGGCAAGGAGACCTTCCAGAAGCTGACCGCCGTGGACTGGGCGGAGGTGGAGGACGCGTCCGTGGCGTCGGCGGAGGCGCTGCCGGGCAGCGGCGAGCTGCTCCTGACGGCCCACAAGCCCGGCGTCACGATGATGCTGCTGTACGCGGAGGGGCGCTTCGCCGTGTGGCGCGTGGCGGTGGGGCCCACGGAGCTGGAGAACTTCGCGCCCCAACTGGCGGCGGCGAAGAAGGCGTGTCCGGACCTGAAGGCGACGCAGGGCGTGGACAAGTCGCTGACGGCCACGGTGAAGGACGCCGCGTGCCGCACGGCGCTGCGCGAGCTGCTGCGCACGGAAGCGTATCTGGCGCGGGAGCTGGACCTGACGTTCGACATGCCGCAGCTCCAGGCGCAGCTGGAGGACTTCACGGCGGGGATGCCGCCGGGGCTGGCGGTGCGCTACAGCGGCGCGGGGCTGGTGCTGACGGGCAAGACGGACCGGGCGGGGCACCACAAGGCGCTGTGGGCGTTGTTCAACCGCGCGGTGGGCCGCGTGCCGCTGGAGGATCGGGCGGAGGTGGAAGCGCCCCCGAAGCCGGAGTCCCCGCCGGAGGACACCGTGGACGCGACGGTGTCGGACGTGCCGGCGCCGGACGCGGGGACGGTGCCCGTGAAGGGCAAGCCGAAGGCCGTCCCGGGCAAGAAGAAGCGCTGAGCGTCCGGCTGCTTCCCGTGAGGCGGGACGTCCTCCGCCCAGGCGTCCGCTTGCGGTATGACTTCAGGCGGAGGTCCGACGATGACGGGGAGAGCGATGCGCGCGGTGCTCACGTGGGGACTGGTGCTGGCGGTGTGGCCCATGGCCGCGCGGGCCCAGGTGGATGAGGACAACGGCGACGCGGTTGTGGTGGACATGCCGGAGCCGGACCGGGGCTGCCCGGCGAAGCCGGAGTTCCTGCCGATGACGCCCATGGCGCTGGTGGGAATCGAGCGGCTGGGCTGGCTGGTGCACCAGGCCATCATCCCCCCGGGCAAGGACAAGTTCTTCCAGGCGGGAGCGCGCAGCCGTTCCGGGGTGAAGCCGGTGCCGGCGGAGATGGCGCGCAAGCTGGGGGCGCCCGACACGAAGGTGCCGCTCTGGGTGTTCGGCAAGGCGGACTCGAAGGCGTGCAAGGCGACGCCGACCGCGTGGTGGGCGGTGCGGATGGGCACGGACGAGGACCGGCAGACGTACCTGATGGCGGAGGTGGCGGTGGAGTGTGAGCTGTTGCCGCCGGGAAGGCTGTCGGGCACGCCCGTCGCGCTTCGTCAGAAGGACGAGCCCACGGGGTGCAGGCTGCGCCGGCCCAATCGCAGTCAGACGGGCAAGGATTCGGATGGCCTCCCGCCGGACTACGCGGAGCACGTGCCGCCGCAGGACTGTGCGGCGCCGGAGTGCGCGCGTCTGTGGGAGTACTTCGGCGTGACGGGCGGTGAGGACTCGGCGGGTGCGTTTGATTTGACGGTGTCCTATCTGCACCGCAATGGCAGCAACCCGTGCAACTGGGCCACGGATGACCTGTCCAAGTTGTTCGTCCGGCACGCGGAGAGCACGGCGTTGCAGGAGCTGAAGCCGGGCGGCGTGCTGTTCGGTGGGCTCTGGGACTTCAACGGCCTGCGCTACATCCTGAGCCGGCAGATGGGCGTGTTCTACGCGTACGACTACCAACAGTTGAAGGCGCCGAGGCCGAAGATGACGCCCAAGTCCGTGCGCTACGGCAGCCCCACGGAAGAGGACCTCATCCACGCGAAGCGCAGCCTGTCGCCCTGCAAGAAGTAGCAGGGGCTCCAAGGCCTCGGCGCGCACCGCTCAGTGCGCGCTCGAGCCGTGATACGTCTTGCGTAGTTTCAGGGTCGGCACTTCCACCGTGCCGTTCTGCCCGTTCTGGCAGAACCACAGGGACGTCCGTGGCACCGCGCCGTTATTGCCGTGCGTCAGCCCGTTGTAGACGGAGCCGGCGATGAGGTAGCGGAACACCTGGGGCGCGTTGGCGCTGACCAGCTCGTTGTTCTGCTGCATCTCCTTCCACACGACGCAGTACTGCTTCAGCGCCGCCCAGGCCCCCTTCGAATAACGGGGGCTGGCCAGCATCCAGACCTCCAGTTGGGGACACATCTCCGACTCGCCGTCGTCCGCCGCGCCGTAGTGCATCGCTTCGCAGACCTCGTCCGCGCGCGTGTCGTTGAGCGTCACGTCACCCTGCGCCTGCCACCCCGTGAGCCGCGACAACGTGAAGCGGCGCATCATCAGCGCGTCGTCCTGGGTCAGCGACGGGCTCATGAAGGCCGTGGGCTCCGGGAGCGCGAACGCGCCGCCGCCGTGCGGACCCACGCCCGCGTCCAGCACGTAGCCGCCCCAGGTGTACATGAGGAAGAGCGACCACGCGTCCTTCACGAACGCGCGGTAGGAGGGCGGCGTCGCCAGGGCCAATCCCCAGTTGAGGATGTCTGTCATTGCCGCGACCGCCCAGTCGTCGGATTCCTTGTACCAGTAGTACCAGCGGTAGGCCGTCTTCGAGGCCCCCGCCAGGAACGCCTGCATCCCCCGCACGGTGACGTTCGGGTGCGCGGCGAAGTCCCGCGTGTACGCCGCGACCTGCGCGTCGAGGCACCAGAAGTAGATCTTCACGCCCGTTCCCACACGGGCCGCCAGCCGCTTCGGCTCGTCGATGTCCCGCTGACGGTCCGTCGGCGGTGGGCCAATCCAGGTGTAGTGGACATCCATCCGCAGCGGCTCCAGGCGTGGGGGAGCCGGCAGTCTACGGAGGTGTTTTTGTGTTCACCAGGACTTCAAAAGTCCGCTCCGGTTCGCACAGCCCGGCTACGTAGGCCCGGCTTCCGTCCAGGAGCCCCGCCGGGTGGGTTCCTTCAGCGCTTCCTTCAGCGCAGTCAGGAAGCGCTTGCGCGGCCAGGACTCCGCGCCGAAGCGCTCCAGGTGCTCCGTCTCCACCTGGCAGTCGATGAGGTGGAAGCCCCAGCCCCGGAAGCGCTCCACCGCCGTGGCGAACGCGACCTTGGACGCATCCGGCGCGAGCGCGAACATGCTCTCCCCGAAGTACGCGGCGCCCAGTGACACGCCGTACAGCCCACCCACCAGCACCTCGTCGTCCCACGCCTCCACCGAGTGCGCCAGCCCCAGCTCGTGCAGCGTGATGTACGCCTGTTTCATGGCGTCGGTGATCCACGTGCCGTCCTGCCCCGGCCGGTGCACGCGCGAGCACGCGTCGATGACCTTCGCGAACGCCGTGTCGTAGCGCACGGTGTACGTGCCCCGGTTCATCACCTTGCGCAGCGAGCGGCCCACGTGGACCTTCGCCGGCTCCAGCACGAAGCGTGGGTCGGGCGAGTGCCACAGGATGGGCTGCCCCTCGCTGTACCAGGGGAAGATGCCCTGCGAGTAGGCGGCCACCAAGCGCTCCGGGCGCAGGTCTCCGCCCACCGCGAGTAGACCGCTCTTGTCCGCCTTGCCCGGAGGGGGAAACAGCTCCGGCTCGTCATCGCTCAACAGGTAGATGGGCACTTGCGCGCCCCAGTCTAGCGGGACACGTTGAGCTTCACGTCACCCTTCAGGGTGTAGGGCAGTTGCAGCATCGGGCCCTTCACCTCGCCCTTCACGCTGTAGGGCAGGGTTCCCTTGGCGATGAGCGCCTTGACGCCCGGACCCCAGGTCTGCTGCGTCACCGACACCTCCACCGGGTACACGCCCGTCGCGGACGCATCCACCGTGTCCGCCTGGGCGACGGTGCCCTCCTCCAGCGGCTTGTCCACCACGAAGACCTGGTAGGTCAGCGAGTCGAGCCGCAGCGGGAACGGGTTCGGGTTGCGCACGCCCAGGCGCAGGTTGATCTGCACCTCCTCGGGCGAATAGCGCGCGCCGTCCAGGCCCTCCACGATGACCTCCGGCAGCCGGGGCACGCGCACGGCGCGGCTGGCGGCGAAGGGCAGGGTGTCCTCGGTGTCGCCCGTGCGCACCACCAGCGTGCCGCGCAGGGCGATGAGCACCGTGCCGCCCTGGGCGCTCAGGCGGGTGAGGTCCTCGGGGCTCTTCACGTAGGAGGAGCGCTCCTCGAAGGAGAAGTCCGCGGGCGTGCCCGGCGCGAACGGGATGCCCAGCTTCGCGGTGCCCGTCTTGATGACCTGCCCGTCGGAGACCAGCTCGTAGTCGGCGCGCTCAATCACGCCGTTGGCGGTGCCCGTCACCTGGCCGGTGTAGCGCACCGTGGCATCGGTGAGTCCCTGGGACACCACGGCGGTCTCCTGCGCCGTGAGGGCGGGGGGGCCGCCGGAGCGAACCGGGGCGGAAGCACACCCGGCGAGGAGGGCGAACACCAAGGACACCACGGACAGCCGGCAGGTCGAGCGATTCACGTTGGACATTCTGGGGAGGCGGGGGGCTGGCCCCAAGGGGTTTTCCGCTAGACTGTCCACCAACCGTGGCTCCCCGACGTCCCAACTTCAACCGGACCCTGCGCTCCCTCATCCGGGACATCGCCGCCCGCATGCCCGAGTTCCGGCACGTGAAGGTGGGCCGCATCCTGGTGGTCGCGGGCGAGGCCCGGCGCGCGTCGCGCGGCACGGTGAAGCCGCTGTGCTTCAAGGGCGGCAAGAGCATCGACAAGGCGGGCCGGCGCAAGCCGGTGGTGCGCATCCGGGGTCGGCGGATGCTGTACTGCATCACCCTGCGGCCTCTCTTCTTCCGGGGCTCCACGGCGAAGGCGCGGCTGGAGACGCTGATGCACGAGCTCTTCCACATGTCGCGCCGCTTCGACGGCACGCTGCACGCGGGCCGCCGCCACGCGAAGCTGGGAGATGATTTCGGTCGCCGGCTGCGGCCCCTGGTGCGGCGCTACCTCAAGGTGTGTCCGGAGGCGCTGCTCGCCGCCCTGGCCCACTCGGGTGAGGTGCGCGTGCTGCAATGGCTGGAGCGTCCGGGCCCCGCGTATCACCCGCGCATGGCGAAGCGCCGCGTGCGCAAGGTCTACACGGAGGACCAGCTCTTCTCCGGCGTGGCCCGCATGGTGACGCCGCGTCCCCGCGTGGTCCGTGAGACGGTCGCCCGCGACGACAAGGTGCACTGAAGGCGCGTCGCGAGCGATGTCCGTGCCCTCCGACTTCGTCAGCCTTGGCGCGCTCCACCGCGAACTGGAGGAGCTGTTCCTGCTGCATCAGGAAGCGCTGATGGGCATGGACCTGCCGGTGGCCCGTGAGCGGCTGTCGCGTTACCGCGAGGACCTCACGCGGCACCTGGAGGCGGAGGAGGCGTTGCTGCTGCCCGAGCTGCCCCGGGCCGGAAGGATTCGCGGGGCCGCGCCGGAGCTCTTCACCGGTGAGCACCAGCGCATGCTCGAACTGCTGGTGAAGTGTCAGGACGCGGTGGACGCCCTGGATCCGGCGGCGCCGGACTACCGCCGCGCGGTGCTGCGGGTGTTCGACATGGAGAGCACGTTCAAGCACCTGGAGCACCACCACTCGCTGCGCGAGGAGACGTACCTGTTTCCCGCGCTGGATGCGGTGCTGGACGCTACGGAGCGACAGGCATTGCTGGCCGCGTTCCTCGCGCGCGCGGAGCCTCCCGTACGTTGATGACTGGAGGGATGAGCGAGCGAGCAGGGAGGGCGTAGGCCGCCTGCCTCTGCTCACAGTGCACCGTGCGTGGTGTCCTCGCCGCGCATCCAGCCACGGTGTGGCGCGCTGGCTTGAAAGAGGTTTCCTCCAGGTGGGACGCGGGCTTCTGGCGCGGTGGCTGACATGGGTGTTCGTCTGGGCGTTCGTGGGCCTGGGCTGTGACTCCGGCGTGGAGCTGACGCCCTGTGCTCGCGACTGTGAGGGCGCGGCCTGCGCGGCCTGTGTCTCCAGCCTGCCCGACGAAGCGCTCCGGCCCGCGCTGGCGTGTGATCAGCTTCCCTCGCAGGGCCGGTGTCTGGGGCCCCGAGTGCTGGAGCGGTGTGAAGGCGGCGCCGTGCACCGGGAAGACTGCGGCGAGGACTCCGCCTGTGTCGAGACGCCCACGGTCGCCTGTGTCGCGGGGCTTGCGTGCGTCGATGGCGTCTCGCGCTGCACGGAGGCTCGGACGTGGGAGGTGTGCACGAGCGGCCAGTGGGCCGCGCGCGCCTGTGACGCCGGCTGCGAAGCCGCGCCGGGCCGGGGCTTCTGCGGCGCACCGGGCCCCACGCTGAGCGGTGCGGTGCACTACGCCCGCCGCTTCCCGGATGCGGCGTTCCGGACGTGGACCTCCGAGACGGAGCTCGTCCCCGCTCGGGGTTTCCTCATCGTGTCCTTCCAGGGCGACACGCTGCTGGACTCGCAGGTGACGGACGAAGCGGGCCGCTACACGTTGAAGGTGTCCGCGTCCTCCGCCGATGACGACCGCATCGTCGTGTACGCGGCGGGGCAGGGGCGCGACGGCGCGGTGGCCTACGCGGTGGCGGACCCGGGCCTTCCTGGCGAGCAACGGGTGCAGACGCCGCCGGGCGAAGCGGCCCGCATCTGGAGCTGGACGCGCACGACGCGCGAGCTGTCGCAACAGTCGTCCTTCACCCTCACCGAGCCCGAGGGTTCAGGTGCGGCGGCCGTGTTCGACGTGTTGGGCACGGCGTGGCGCCGGATGCGCGAGCGCTACGGTGGGAAGGACGGATTGCCCGTGGTGGCGTGGCTGGGCTTCGGCACGTCCTGGTCGTGCGGTGCGTGCTTCGCGCGCTGGCCCGTGAAGGCGGTGGGGCGCAGGTGGGACGCGCAGGTATGGCTGCCCGGGGACTCGGATGCGGCGTGGTGGTCGGACGCGATGGTGATGCATGAGCTGGGGCACTGGGTGATGGCCAGCCGGGGCACCAGCCCCGACGAAGGTGGCCCGCACTACGTGGGCGTGCCCACCTTCCCGGGACAGGCGTGGAGCGAGGGCTGGGCCACATGGTTCAGCGCCGATGCCCGACGCAGTCCGCGCTACTACGACCGGCAGGGCGGGACGATGTTCTGGGTGGACCTGTCCGCGCGTGCTTCGTCGGTGAGCGCCTGGCCCCGGCCCCATCCGGAGGACGGCCTGCTCCAGTCCGTGGATGAGAACGAAGTGGCGGCCATCCTCTACCGCGCGGCCACCAGCACCGCGTCAAGCCAGCCGCTGTACGACGCGCTCTCCTCGCCCGCGATGAACCGTGCCCCCTGGGCGCGCGGCTACACCCGACACACCTGGAGCCGGGATGAGCGGGGCGTGCTCTCGGAGGTGGTGGACACGGGCAAGCCGTCACCGTGCCTCGCGGACTTCCTGGATGCGTTGGTGTGCACGGGCTTCCCCAGTGCCCGGGTGGACGCGGCGACCGAGCCCACCATCGCCTTCCCCTATCCCAGCCACGAGCCCCTGTGCCCATGAAGCTGCCACGCTCGAAGTTTCGAAGACGGATGGCAGGGGCCGTGCTGGCCCTGGCCCTCATCGGAGCGCTGTCTGCGGGGATGGCTTCGGGCGTGGACCGCGTGCGGCGCAAGAAGTTGCCCCGTGCTTCCGACCTGTCGACTCCCACCGAAGAGGTGCCCCACCGAAGCGCCCAGGCCCCCCGTGCTTCCGCTCACGCCACCGGGGCGACTGCCCACCCGGACTTGTCACGGGACACGCCGTCACGCACAGGCCAGCACCCCAAGGCCGCTCCGGTGAAGACGAACGCCCCTGTCTCATCTCCGCCCATCACGGTGCTCGCACAGGCCCCAGGTGAAGAAGCCACGGAGGCGGACGACCTCCAGCCTCCGCCGACCCTGCCCGCGACCACGGCCCGCGTCCCCGCGCCCCTGCACGTCTCCTGGCGGGTGGTGGAATCCAGCGCGGGCACGGTGAAGCTCATCGCCCGGCTGGAGCGCAGCCCGGGCTTCACCGCGCCGGTGGAGGTGTCGCTGCGCGTGCCGTCGCGAACCCTCCTCCAGGACGGGCCCTCGTCGCCCATCGTGCTGGGCGTGGACGTCCAGGAGGTCCCCTGGACGTTGGCGCTCCCCGAAGGCACGAGTCCCGAAGAAGACCTCGTGCTGCTGGCGAGCGCGGAGGGCGAAGCCTTCGGCGTCCACGCGGAGGCCCGCTACCGCTTTGGCCGCACGCCCGTGGAAGGACCCCGGCCCACGCCCACGGGCCCGCCGCTGCCCGAAGGCTTCATGCGGGCCCGCGAGTGAGCCGCTGGCTCAATGCTCAGCTCCGCGAGCGTCACGCGCACGCGCGCGCCGAACGAGAACGACGCCGTCCCCAGGTTGAGCGACACGGAGTCCGCCGCCCTTCATGACGTGCCTCCTCCTGGAGGGAACGACTCCAGGAGCAGGGAAGCTTCCCGGCTGAAACGTCAAGGCACGTCGGAGGCGACGAGCTTCTGCAACGCCGTCTTCGCGTCCGCGTGGTCGGGCTGGAGCCGCACCGCCTCCGCGTACTCCTTCTTCGCTTCGTCCTTGCGGCCCGTGGACTCCAACAGTTGCGCCAGCGCGAAGTGCGGCTCACCCGCGACGGGATCCACCTGCGACGCGCCCCGGAAGGACTTCTCCGCGTCCTTCGGCTTGCCCTGCCGGTACAGCGTGTGGCCCAGGTACAGCAGACCCAGCGAGTTGCGCGGCTCCACGGCCAACAGGTCGCTCAGCACCTGCACCGCCTTGGACTCGTCACCGCCACGCAGGTACAGGAAGCCCAGCTCCGCGCGCGCCTCCAACTGCGCGGGGTCCTTCGCCACCACCAGCTCCAGCTCCGGCACGGCCAGGTCCGGCCGCCCGCGCCGCGAGTGCAGGATGCCCAGCCGCGCGAGCGCGCCCGTGTCCGGCTCCTCGCCCGCGGCGGGCGTCAACAGCTTCTCCGCCGCCACGTAGTCGCCCATGGCCAGCAGCAGGTCCGCGAGTCCCAGCTTCGCCCCGCGGTGGTTCGGATCCTCCTTGAGCACCGCCTCGTAGAGGGGCCGCGCCTGCGCGCCCACGTGCTTCTTCGCGTAGGCCTCCGCGAGCACCAGCCGGTTCTCCGTCGTGGGCGCGAGCCTCAGGCTCTCCGTGTACTGCGCGATGGCGCCGTCCAGGTCGCCCTTGGCCCGGAGCGCGTCGCCGTAGCCGGAGCGGGTGCCGGGCTCGTCCGGGAAGGTCTCCACCGCCGTCTTCAGCGTGGCCACCGCCTCGTCCACCTTGCCCAGCCCCAGGTACGCGCGCGCGAGCCCCTGGTACGCCTCCGTCGTCTTCTTGCCGTCGTCGGCGCTCTTCTCGATGGCCTTCTGGAACGCGGACACCGCCTGCGTCTTCTTGCCCTGCGCGAGGTAGAGCAGGCCCAGCTGCGTGTACGGGCCGCTCGAACGGCGGGGCTCCAAGAGCAGCGCCTTCTCGAACGCGCGCGTCGCCTTCGCGTTCTCCCCCAACTGGAAGCACGAGAGCCCCAGGTTGAAGTGCGCCTCCGCGTACTTCGGATCCAACGCGATGGCGCGCGTGAAGGCCTCCGCCGCCTTGCGCGCGTTGCCCTGGCCGTCCAGCACCACGCCCAGGTTGTTCTGCGCCCGCGCGTGCTTGGGGTCCGCCTTGATGGCGGCCTGATACTCCGCGAACGCACCCGTCGCGTCGTTCTCCCGCATCAGGATGACGCCCAGGTTGTAGTGCGCCTCCGCGTCGCCGGCGTTCTGGCGCAGCACCTCGCGCAGCGTCTCCTTGGCCTCCGCGTTCTGGCCCTTCTCCGCCAGCGCCTTGCCCAGGTTCAACCGCGCGACCTGCAGCGTGCCGTCCAGCTTCAGCGCCTCGCGGTACGCCTCGATGGCGTCGTCCGTGCGGTTGGCGCGCTGGAGCACCTCTCCCAGGTTGAAGCGCAGCTCCGCGTCCTGCGGCGCCAGCTCCGTCGCCACCGAGTACTGGGTGATGGCCTCGTCCGTGTCGTCCTGGATGCGCGCCAGCAGGCCGCGCTCCGAGCGCAGCGTGGCCTCTTCCGGCAGGGCCGCCAGCGCCGCGTCCAGCACCGCCTTCGCCTTGTCCACGTCACCCGACAGCCGCAGGGCGCGCGCCAGGGCCACCCTCGCCGGCGCGCCGTCCGGCGTCAGGCTCACCAGCTTCGTCAGCGGGGCCACCGCGCGGCGCGGCTGGTTCTGCGACAGGAAGGCCGTGCCCAGCTTGTAGAGCGCGTCCGGGTCGTCCGGCAGCTTGTCCGCGCGCGGGGCGGCGATGGCGGGCTTCTCTGGAGGCGCGGCCTGCGGAGCCGGGGCCTGGGCAGCGAGCAACTGGAGGATGAGGACGGTGGCGTTCGTCATCACAGGTTCTCCACGTAGGGGCTGGCGCGTGCGTCGAAGGTCTTCTTTGCGAGGGCGGCTTTCTTCGTTTCCCAGGCTTCCTTCGCGGTCTGCGCTTCCTTGGTGTCCTCCGCAAGCGCCGCGCGCTCTTCCTTCACGGCCGCTTCACACTCGGACACCTGCTCCTCGTACTCCTTGACCTCCAGGCGTTCACTGCCCTGCACCTTCGCCTTGCGTGCCGCGGTGAGTCGCGCCAGCTCGAACTTCGCGAACGCGCACCGCAGCGCCAGCTTCTCCACGTCGCGCAGGCCCACGTTGAGGCGCTGGTGCGCGCGCAGGAACTCCACGCGGGACTCGGACTCCGCGATGGCCAGCTGCGCCACCTCGCGCGACGACGCGTCCGGGGCGCGGTCCTCCTCGTCCTCGGCGGCCTCCTGGCGGGACTTCGCCCGGCGGATGTTCTCCCGCGCGCGGTTGACCTCGTTGTCCGCCTCGTCCACGCGGTCGATGGCCAGCGCCAGGTCGTTCTCCGACTCCAGCAGTTCGATGCGCGTCTCGTACGGCAGCTTCTGCACCAGCGAGTCCGGCACGCGCATGCCGTAGCGCGGGCCGCAGGCGGAGGCCAGGAGGGTCAGGCTTAACAGCAGGGTGCGCTTCATGGAGCGGTCGCCTCGAAGCGGCCGAAGATGGTGCGGCCGGAGTAGACGTCGGTGCCGTTGACGAAGGTCACGTTGAACTCGCCCGACACGCGGTCACCGGGGGTTTTCGGAAGGGACTTCACGAAGAGGTTGCCGCGCGCCAGCAGCGGGAAGGGGCGCACCGGCTCATCCAGCACGCTGCGGTCCACGCTGCCCCGCTGCGAGCCGTCCTCCAGGGGTTCGGCCAGGTCGATGTCCAGCGAGCCCGCGTACTCCGGGTCCTCCGGCAGCATGTCCGCCACGCGCGCGCTCACCTTGAGCACCACGTCCTGCCCGGTGCCCTGCGTCTCGACGAAACTCACCGCCAGCGAGCCCTCCGCCAGCCGCGCCTCGGCCCGCTGATAGCGCAGGTCCAACAGCGGCGTCACGCTGCCCTCCAGCGCGCCGCCCTCGCCGTCGCCACACGCGGCGGCGGCGAGCGCGAACAGCGCCGGAGCGATGAAGCGAAGGCGCGCGCTCACTTGCACGCCTTCCAGCCCGCGTCCACGTCCGGACCGTTGAGCGTGCCCATGTCCTTGAGCACGGCCAGCTCGCGGCGCGCGCCGTCCGTGTCGCCGAAGCGGCAGCGCAGCGCGGCCAGGTTGAGGCGGGCCTTGTCGTAGGTGGGGTCCGCTTCCAGCGCCTTGGCGTACGCGGCCCGGGCGCCCATCGCGTCGCCCAGGTTGAGCATGGCCCAGCCCAGCGCGGCGTGCGCGGAGGCGCGCGTGTCCTGCAGCTCCGTCACGCGGCCGAAGGTGAGCTGCGCCATGCCGTACTGGTGCGCGTCCAGGTAGCCCATGCCCAGGGCCTCCAGCGCTTCGGCGGACAGCACCTTCTCCGCCTTCTTGCGCAGGTCCTCCAGCGCCGCCGGCTGCGTGGGCGCGGCCGGCGCAGGCACGGGCAGCGAGGCCACGTCCGTGCGGTTGCGGCAGCCCAGGACCGCCGCGTTGAAGACCTCCAGCGACTCCGCGCGGGACAGGCACGCCTTGAAGGCGTCGTCCGAGCGCGCCTTGAGCGGTCCCACCTGCTGCTTCACCGCGTCCTGGAACTGCTTGGTCTCCGCGGCGGACAGTCCGCCCGGCACCGGCGTCTGGTCCACCACGTCCGCGATGTGGCCGTACGCGAGGGCAATCTTCCACAGCGACGCCACCGCCCACTCCGG
The DNA here is from genome assembly GCF_003612125.1 of Corallococcus praedator. GTDB lineage: Bacteria > Myxococcota > Myxococcia > Myxococcales > Myxococcaceae > Corallococcus > Corallococcus praedator. The sequence continues at coordinate 4,041 of NZ_RAWI01000069.1, read as the reverse complement.
ATACCCGAGCGACGCGGCCTGCGTGTACACGCCCTCCATGGCCTGGAGCGCGGCGACCTTCTCCTCCACCTTGTCGGCGGGCAGGTCCTTGTAGCCGCGGTAGAGGATCTCCCCCAGGTACCACAGCCCCTTGGCCGCCTCTTCCGACTGGCCGTTGGGACCCTGCACCGCGGCGGTGAGGGTGGTGATGAGCGCGTCGGGGCTCGCCGTGGGCGCGGTCGCCGCCTGCACCTCGGCGAGCACCGCGGCGGCCGCCACGTTGTTCTTGTCCAGCCGCAGCGCGGACTCCGCGGTCGACTTCGCCCGCGCGTAGTCCTTCTGCTTCAGGCGCGTCTCCGCGAGCAGCGACAGCACCTCGCCCTTGCGAGCACCGGCCGCTTCCGCCGCCGTCTCCAGGTTGCGGGACGCTTCCTTGTACTCACCCAGCGCCAGCCGCAGCCGCGCGCCGGCCATCCAGCCGTCCACCGCCGCCAGGTCGCCGCCCAGCTTCTGGCCCACCTGTTCGAACCAGCCAGCCGCTTCCGTGAAGGCCGCCGCTTCGGCCGAGTGCCGACCCAGCGTCAGGAGCACGTCCGACAGGTACTGGCTCTTCGGATAGGACTGCACCAGCTTCGTGCCCAGCTCGCGCTCGCGGGGCAGGTCGCGCTTCTCGCGCGCCGCGGTGAACGCGCCATAGAGCGCCTTCTCGCCGATGTCGGTGTTCTTGTTCTCGTCCGCGACCTTCATCAGACCGGAGATGACGTCGCCCGTCTCCTGCGCGCTCTGCAGGGCCAGCTCGTCCAGCGCCTCGGACTTGCTCTGCGTGAGGATCTTCTGCACCTCCCCGCGGAAGTTGGCCGGCAGCGACGACGCGAGGAACTTGCGCCCCGTCTCGTCCAGCTTCTTGAAGTCGTTCACCTGCCGCAGGCTGTCCAGCGCCAGGTTGCCGGCCACGGGCGCGTCCTTGTACTGCGGATGCGCCAGCGCGAACGCGGTGAACAGCTCCGACGCCTTCGGGTAGTCGCCGTCCTCGTAGTAGGCGCGCGCGATGTTGAACTTCACGTCCAGCACATGCGGGCTCTGCGGGTAGCGCGACACGTAGTTGGCGCCCAGGAGCTTCAGGGCCTGCCGCGCGTCGGCGACTTCAAAGGCGTTGCGCTTGAGGGCCTCTTCCGGCTTGAGCGTGGAGAAGTGGGCCAGCAGCGCGCCGTACATGGCCGCGTCCACCGCCTTGTCGTCCTTGGCCTTGGCCTTGTCCTCGTAGCGGGCCAGCTCCTCGAACTGGCGCGCGGCGTCCGGGAACTCCTTGGCCGCGAAGAGCGCGTCCGCGCGGTTCTTCATGATGGGACGCACGTACTGGTCCGGCCGGAACAGCCCCAGGTACTCGCGGTAGGCCTGCGCGGCCTTCACGTACAGGTCGCGCTCGTCCTTCTTCTGCGCGGCCAGGTGCACCTGGGTGGACAGGTCGCGCGCCATCTCCTCCAGCTCCACGAGCTGCTTCTTGCGGTCCGTGTCCGCGAGCTCCGGGTCCGTCTTGCTCTGCACCGCGGCGCGCACCAGGAAGCGGATGTCCTCCGGCTCCGGCACCACCTTGCCCTTGGCGGCCTTGAGCGAGTCGTACAGCTTCTGGCCGCGCTCCAGGTCCAGCTCCGGATCCGGCTGCACTTCCATCAGCTTGCGCAGCGTGGGGATGGCCCACTCGTACTGCTGCTTGATGAAGTAGCGGTTGCCCAGCTTGTCCAGCGCGAGCGCGTACGTGGCGCGGCTGTCGCTGAGCTTCTCGAAGTAGTTGAGCGCGCCCTTGGGGGGCTTGGCCTCCGTGTAGCTGTACACGAGGTCCAGCAGCGCCTCGCGCTTGACGTTGAGCGCCTTCTTCACGTCCACGCCGGGCAGGGGCGCGCTGGCGGCCGCCGCCTCGAAGAACGTGACGGCCTCCGCGTGCTTGGCCTGGTTCACGCGGATCCAGCCCATCTTGTAGCGGGCCAGGTCGTGCACCGGCGACGGCGGCAGCTCCAGGATGGCCTGGTAGTGCCGCTCCGCCTCGACGAGGTCCGCCTTGTCGAAGAAGTGGTCGCCGAGAATCTGTTCGGCTTCCAGCCGCAGCGGGCTGTTGGGGAACTTGCGCGTCAAATCCCCCAGCGTCTTGAGCATCTCGTCGAACTGGCCCAGTTCGCGCTGCTCGTGCGCCAGGTAGAACGTCACCTGGTCGCCGTCCTTGAAGTCCGGGTACTCGCGCAGCAGGCGGTAGTACATCTGCACCGCCTTCTGCTTCATCAGGCGCGTCTCCGGGGAGACGATGGCGCCCGACGCGCCCTCCGGCCGCTCCTCGGCCTGGAGGTAGTACACGTAGCGGCTCTTCTCCACGTACAGCTCCGCCAGCCGGAACTGCAGGTCCGGGAGGTACGGGGCGTTGCGGCTCTTGGAGATGAGCTTCTCCGTCTCCCCGATGGAGCGGTCCACCTTGAAGATGTCGCGCTTGAGCTTGGTGATGAGCTCGTCGCGCTCCTTCGCCTTGGAGACGATGGGGTTGAGGTTGGGCCCGACGCGGCCGGCGGCGCCAGGAGCTGCGGCCGCGAGCATCGCGGCGGTGATGAGGCCGGTGAACGGGCCGGTCATGGGGTTTCCTCGATGCAACGGCTCTCGATGCGGACCCGGTAGGACTTGAGCTCGTCGTTCCAGTATTCGTTGTCGAAGCGGAAGGCGACCTGCGCGGGGGACAGCATTTCCTCTTCCTCGGCGGCGACCACCTGGGCGCCCTTCTTCACGCGCTCGTACAGCTTCAGGCCCACCTCGTACTCCATCAGGCGCACCTGTTCGGCGGCGCGCAACAGCGTGTCCGCCTCCTGGCGCACGGCCTCCGCGAGCCGGGCGTCGTACACGCGCACGCCCTCCGCGTGGGTCAGGTCATACAGCCGCGTCAGGTGCCCGAAGAGCCGGTCGCCGAAGCTGCCGGCGTAGCGGCCCAGGCGCTCTCCCTCCAGGTCCAGCAGGGCCACGAACCGGGCGGCGCGCTTCGTGCCGCCGTGCGAGTTGGCGGCGCGGCGCAGGCGCACGTCCTGGCTCAGGTCGTCGCGGGCGCGCACGGACTCCAGCGAGTCCGCGTACCGGCGCGTCAGCTCCTTCGCCGCGCGCTTGGCGGGCAGGTAGTGGCACAGGTCGCGGAAGATGAGCGCGCGCAGCAGGTACTTGTCCGGCAGGAACTCGTCGCGGAAGGACGGCGCGTCCAGGGTGGTGAGGATGCCCAGGGACGCGCGCAGGTCGCCCAGCTTGTAGCGGGTCCACGCCTCTTCCAGGTAGAGGCTCGCGCGGCCCGGATCCAACTGCGGCAGCTTCACCTTGCCGTACGCGTCCAGCGCTCCGGGATAGTCCTTGCGCTCGTAGCGCAGGCGGGCCACCGCGAGGGCGGCCTCGTTGCGAGACTCGCGGGTGAGCTTCTCGTCCTCGGACAGCGACAGGAAGTCCTTCACCATCTCATCCGGTGGATCCTTCACCTGCTTCAAGCGGGTGACGAGCAGGGCGAACTTCGCGCGGCTCGCTTCTGCGCTCGTCTCCGGCAGCTTGGAGAAGTGCGTGCCGGCCCAGCGCTCGTTGCCCACGCGCAGGTCCACCAGGCCCTGCTGGTAGTGCGCGTACGCGCCCGTCTCCTCCGGCAGGAAGCCCAGGTCCAGCGCGCCGAAGACCTGCTCGTCGATCATCACCTCGTCGTGAGGCCGGTCCGTCAGGTCCTTGAGCGCGTCCAGCGCGCGCGGCAGCACGTTGGGGTTGGTGCGCTCGCGGGCGATGCGCGCCAGGTACGTGGCGCCCGCGTGGGTGAGGCCCAGGTCGATGAGGCTCTTGGCGAGGAAGTACTGGCCCCACGCGTAGTTGTCGTCCGTGCGGGGCGTGGCCTGGAGCCACGCGTACAGCGGGCCCGCTGCGTCGCGCGGCTTGCCGTCGAAGTACGCCTTGAGGGCGTTGTCGAAGGTCTCCGGCGGCACCTTCTGGGGCGGGGGAGGCGGGGCCTCCGCCACGGCGGCCTTGGCGGGTCCGGCGGGCGCGGCGGCGGTGCCCGCGTCCGTGGGG
>NZ_RAWI01000699.1 GCF_003612125.1 Corallococcus praedator | reverse complement strand
GGGCTCGGAGATGTGTATAAGAGAACAGCTCCCGCACCCGTCCCGCCCGCTCCAGGCCCGGCCACTCCAGCCACGCCCCCGCCGGCAGCCAGGCCAATCGCTTCGTCTGCCCCGGCCTCACCACTGGCGCCACCATCACGTCCTGTCCGAACAGGAATTGATCGAACGCGCCCGCTGCCTCCGCGTCCCCGGGCGCTTCCATCAACAGCGGCCTCAACGGCGCGAGCCCCGTCTCTGACGCCTCGTGCAGCAGCGTGTACAGCGTAGGCAGCAGCCGATACCGCCGCTCCAGCGCCGCGCGGGCCAGCGCCAGGTACGGCTCCCCGTACCGCCAGGGCTCCTGCGGCGGGGTTCCCTTGCCCGCGTGGTTTCGCATCAGCGGATAGAACGTGCCGGTCTGCATCCAGCGCACCAACAGCTCGCCGTTCGCCCGGCCCACGAAGCCCGGGATGTCCGTCCCCGTGAAGGCCACCGCCGCCAATCCCATTCCCACCAGCATCGGGATGGAGGTCTCCAACTGCGTCCAGTGGCTGGAGTTGTCCCCCGTCCACACCGCCGCGTAACGCTGGATGCCCGCGCTTCCCGCCCGCGTCAGCAGGAACGGCCGCGCCTCCGGGCGCAGCTCGCGCAGCGCTTCATACGCCCCCTTCGCCATGCCCAGCGCGTAGACGTTGTGCACCTCCAGGTGCCGCCTGTCCCCGTGTCTCGCGTCGTAGGGCAGCGTGGGGCCCTCCACCTTGCCCACGCCCTCCGCGCGCTGGCTCGTCACCGTGAGGATTCCCAGGTCCGGCTGCACCGCGAAGCACGACGGTTCGTTCATGTCGTTCCAGAATCCCGCGATGCCCTGCTCCACGAAGTCGCGGTGCAGCCCGCCCCACCAGCGCTGCACCTCCGGCCGCGTCATGTCCGGGAACACCGCGGGCCGGGGCCAGACCTCGCCCACCAGCACGCCGCCCCGGTCGTAGCGCACCAGGTAGTCGCGCGCCTTCGCCTCCTCGTACGGCGCCCAGCCCGCTTCCTGCTTCAACGCGGGATCCACGATGGGCACCAGCCGCACGCCCTCGGCCGCCGCGTCCCGCACCAGCCCGGCGGGATCCGGATAGCGCGCCCCGTCCCAGGTCCAGACCTTGTACCCATCCATGTAATCGATATCGAGATACACGACGTCCAGGGGCAGCCCCCGCTGCCGGTACCCCTGGATGACGCCCCGGATGTCATTGGCGTTCTCGTAGCCCCAGCGGCTCTGCTGCGCGCCCAGGCTCCACAGCGGGGGCAGGGGAGGACAGCCCGTCAGCGCCGCGTAGCCGCGCACCACGTCCGCGATTCCCGGCCCGGAGAACAGGTAGCAATCCAGCTCCGGCCCCCACGACTCCCACGCTACCCGCGACGCGTCCGTCAGCGCCACGTCCACCTCCGAGCGCCATGACTCGTCCAGGTAGAACCCCCACGCCACGCCGTCGCGCAGGCCCACGAAGAAGGGAATGGACTGGTAGAGCGGATCCGTGTCCGGGTGGTGCGGCATCACGTCCGTGTTCCAGAACGTGAAGTGCATCCCCCGCTTGTCCAGCGGCCCCACCTTCTCGCCAAAGCCCAGATAGCGCTCCTCCGGCGGCGCCCGCAGCGTCAGCCTGGAGCGGTGGCGGCCCATCGGATACTCGGCGTGCGCCTCACCGGACACGCTCACGCTGCGCGCCAGCTCCCGTCCTGACGCGTCCCGGAAGCTCCACGTCCCCGACTCCACGCCAATCTCCAGCGACACGCCGCCCGCTTTCACGTGCACGCGCTCCGCGTCGCTCCGGATCTCCAGGAGCTGGGGCTTCCCTTGTGTCACCACCGCCCACGAGCGCTTGTCGGGCAGCTCGGGGTGCAGAAAGCCGACCTCGGAGGACACCGGTGCATGCCGCACCCGCAGCACGCCGGGCAGGGGGCTCGTCACCTCCAGGACGGCATGACGTCCCGACAGGCGCAGACGGTGGGGCTCGACGCGGGCTTCATCGACGTGCATGCCTCGCAATCTAGGAAGCACGCCGCGACCCGCACCCCTCTTTCTCCGCCCTCCGTGCGATGCTGTTCACCGCCATGTCGCCCCCCGAGCCCCTGCCCTTTCCGGACAGCCTCTGCCACCGCTGCGCCGCGCCGCCCAAGTACGTCCAGACGCGGACCTCCACGTTCATCCTCTGTCCGCTCCTGCCCCAGAAGTACGCCCCCCAGCCGG
>NZ_RAWI01000698.1 GCF_003612125.1 Corallococcus praedator | reverse complement strand
CCTTCCTCCCAGAGGGGGCATCTGGTCCACTTGGAGCCCCCTTCCCACCCTGCGTGCCCGCTCCATGATGAAGAAGACCGCTCCCTCCAACGTCAACCCGACTGGCCTCTCCCGCCGCACGCTCCTCGGGGCCGCTGCGGCCGTCACCGGGGCGCTGACCGCCCGGGATGCGCACGCGGAGTCGCCGCCCGCCACCTCGACGGCCTCCGCCGCGGCCGGGACCTTCGCGTTTGAAGAGGCGACGGTCGCGCAGCTGCGGGCGGGCCTTGAGTCCGGCAAGCACACCGCGCGCGGGCTGACGGAGGCCTATCTCAATCGCATCCGCGCGCTCGACCGCACGGGGGACTTGCCGCTGTGCTCCGTCATCGAGCTCAACCCCGACGCGCTCGCGATGGCCGAGGCGCTGGACACCGAGCGCAAGGCGAAGGGCTCACGCGGGCCGCTGCACGGCATCCCCGTGCTCCTCAAGGACAACATCGCCACGGCGGACCGGATGCAGACCACCGCGGGCTCGCTCGCGCTGGTGGGCGCCGTGCCTCCGCGCGACGCCTTCATCGTGGAGCGGCTGCGCGCCGCCGGCGCCGTCCTCCTGGGCAAGACCAACCTCAGCGAGTGGGCCAACTTCCGCTCCACGCACGCGATGAGCGGCTGGAGCGCGCGCGGCGGCCTGTGCCGCAACCCCTACGCGCTGGACCGGACCCCCTCCGGTTCGAGCTCCGGCTCGGGCGCCGCCACCGCGGCCAACTTCTGCGCCGTGGCGGTGGGCACCGAGACGGACGGCTCCATCGTCTCGCCTGCTTCCGCGTGCTCGCTGGTGGGGCTGAAGCCCACGGTGGGCCTCGTGAGCCGCGCGGGCATCATCCCCATCTCCGCGACGCAAGACACCGCAGGCCCCATGACGCGCAGCGTGGCGGACGCCGCGGTGCTGCTGGGCGTGCTCGCGGGCGAGGACCCACGCGACGCGGTCACCGCCACGGGTCGAGGCCATGCCCACGCGGACTACACACAGTTCCTCGACCCGAAGGGGCTCGCGGGCGCGCGCATCGGTGTGCCGCGCGAGCGCTTCTTCGGCTACCACCCGGCCACCGACGCGGTCGTGGAGCGCGCGCTCGAATTGATGAAGGCGCAGGGCGCGGTGCTGGTGGACCCCGCGCCCCTGCCCAACGTGGACAAGCTCGACGGGCCCGAACTCGAGGTGATGCTCTACGAGTTCAAGGCGGGCCTCGAGGCCTACCTCGCACAGCTCGGTGAGGGCGCTCCGGTGCGCACGCTAGCGGACCTCATCGCCTTCAATGAGAAGCACCGCGATCGCGAGATGCCCTACTTCGGCCAGGAGCTGCTGCTCCAGGCGCGGGAGAAGGGCCCGCTCACCGACCCCGCCTACCGCAAGGCGCTCGCGGCGTGCCGCCGGTTCTCGCGCGCGGAGGGCGTGGACGCGGTGATGAACAAGCACAAGCTGGATGCGCTCGTGGCCCCGACGCAGGCACCGGCGGGCCCCATCGACCTGGTGCTGGGTGACCACTGGTTGGGCAGCAGCTCCACGCCCGCAGCGGTGTCCGGCTACCCGAGCATCACGGTGCCCGCGGGCGATGTGCACGGGCTGCCGGTGGGAGTGTCTTTCATTGGCCGCGCCTGGAGCGAGCCCGTGCTGTTCAAGCTCGCCTACGCCTACGAGCAGGCCTCGCACGCGCGGCGCAAGCCCGGGTTCGTCCGGAGCGTGGACCTGCGCGGCGCGTAGACCGGACGGTTATTCGTAGGTCGGGCTGCACTTGTTGTAGGCCCAGACGCACTGGCGGAGGTGTCCGGCCTTCAAGGTGGACGTCCGCCTGCCCTTCTTCCTGCCTGACCAGACCTTGCCGTGCCGCACGCCCATCTTGTGGCATCCGCCCTGCTCCGGGTTGGTAACGATTCATGCGGTAAGGGTCGATGTGCTGTCCCCGCAAGGCGGTAACGGTTAATCAAGGGCAGGTCCGCCCCCGGACACCCCACCATGTCCCACATCGCGCACGCCCTCCGTCCTGTCATCTTCGTCTCGTCACTCCACCCGGCGGCAGTGCGCCCATGAGCCTGCGTCGCAACGCTGACGCGTTCAGCTTCCAGGTGATGTTGTTGCTGTGCGCCCTCTGGGGCATTCAGCAGGTGGCCATCAAGCTGGCCGCGCACGACATCGCGCCCATCCTCCAGGCATCGCTGCGCTCGGGGGTGGCGGCGCTGCTCGTGGGGCTGCTCATGACGTGGC
>NZ_RAWI01000697.1 GCF_003612125.1 Corallococcus praedator | reverse complement strand
TGATGGGAGTCCTGCTGCCGCTCACGGGCGCGGTGCTGGTGGGGTTCGTCCTGGGACGTCCGCAGGGGTGGTACGGCACGCCGGTGCTGGGGCTCGTCACGTACGGAGCGCTCGCGGTCGCGGGGACGCTCGTGGGCGAGGCCTGGTGGGCAAGGGCCGTGACCCGACGCAAGGCGGAGGGAGCGTCCCGGTACTTCGAGCGCTGGAGTGGAGCGCTCGCATGGGGCGCCTGCCTCACTGCGGTGGGAACGTCCGCGGGCGTGGGCGTGACGTACCCACTGCTCCTCTGGCTGCTGGGAGGGTCCGGGGGGCTCCTGGTGGCGGCCCGGGTGCCCCGGTGGCGCGGCGTCGCGCTCGCGCTGGGCCTGCTTCCCGGGCTCTGCCTGATGGCTCAGGCGACGTCGCGGTTGCTGGCGCTGGCCCTTCCGCTGACGGGACACCTGCTGGTGCCGTTCCCGCTGGATGGCGTCATCGCGCTCCTCGTGGCGCTGCCCACGCTGGCGGGAGCGTGGATGGTCGCGGCCGCGCTGCCGTGGGCGGAAGGAGGGCGCCCCGCGCTGCTGGGCGTGGGTGGGCTCGCGCTGGGCGGATGGGTGGCGCTGGCGCTCGTGGCGCCTCACGACGCGGAGCACCCGCGGAGGCTGCGCGCGGTGGAGCGGACCGACGCCTCCGGAAGCGTCCTCGTCCTCCAGAGCATGGACGGGCTGTCGCTCGGCACGCTCGCCCCCGGGCTCACCGGGGCCCAGGCCGCGCAAGCCCAGACGGAGCTCTCCCTCCCGGAGGCGCGCCCCACCGAGCCTGACGGGTCGCACCTCCCGCCGCCACGGCTCACCGTGGAGCGCGTGGAACACCAGGGCGCGGAGCGACAGGTGTCCCTGCGCCTCACCGCCCCGGAAGGCGCGTCGCTGCGCCTGGAGGTGCCGCGCGCGGCCCTCATCTCCTGGTCGCTGAGCCCGAGCCTCCCCGAGCTGCCCGCGGAGGCGGCCGCCTTCACGGCCCTGGCGGTGAGCCCTCCCGCCGAAGGCTGGCGCGTGGACCTGCGCCTGCGGGGCCATGAGGCCGTGCCCCTCCGGGTGCGAGCCTCACGCGAGGGCGCGGTGACGCCGACGCTGGACGCCCTGCGCCGCGCGTTGGATCCCACCCGCACGGGTTCGTTCGCCGCGTCCCACACCGTGGAGGCGCGGCCATGAGGCCCAAGTCCTCACCCGGGCGCGGGCAGCGCCGCGAACTCCTTCACCAGCCGCGCGGTGACGAGCGCGGTGAGCCGGGCCGGATCGAACTCGGGGATGAACTCGCTGACGTCCATGCCCACCAGCTCGTAGCGCCGGGCCAGCCCCCGCAGGAGCACCAGCAGCTCGCGGAAGGTGGGGCCGCCAGGGTAGGGCGCCTCCACGGCGGGGACCTCATGGGGCGCGAGCCCGTCCAGGTCCACGGACACGAACACGCGCCGCACGTCGCCCAGCTGCGCCGCCATCGACTCGAGCACCGCCGGCAGGCCCCGCTCGACCAGCTCCGTGGCGTGGATGACGCCCGGCTTCCACGCGCGCAGCCCCTCCTTCTCGCGCGCGTTCACCTGCCGGATGCCGAACAGGCACGTCCGCTCCGGCCGCAGGTGGGGCAGCTTCCAGGCGTGGTGGAGGATGGAGTCGAACGCCAGCGCGTCATCCCGGGCGCAGTCCGGATGGGCGTCCACGTAGACGACGCCGCAGTCCTCGAACACGTCACTCACCGCGGCCAGGGCCGCGTACTTGATGTGGTGATCGCCTCCCACGCCAATGGCGCGCTGCCCCTTGAGGAAGAGCGAGGCGAAGCGCTCGCGCACCACGGCCACCTGCGCCGGCACCGCGAGGCCCTCCACGGGAAGGTTGCCCGCATCGAACAGGCCCTCCCCGTCCTCCAGCAGCTCCGTGAGGGACGGGGAGCCGTTGTCGGCCTCGCGCATGAAGTCGGCGCTGAAGAGCGTCCGGGGCATGTCGGACCGGCCCCGTACGCTCTCGGAGAAACCGGCCCCCTGCGTGTTGGCGCCGAACAGCACGGCGCGCGCCGGGTGCTCCTCGCGACACAGGGCATGGCGCAGGCGCTCGCTCATGGGCGGACCTCCGCTCCAGGCAGGGACACCGCGACGGGGAACAAGGAGGGCTTCATGCAGGCTCCAGTGCGGACAGGCCCACCCGGGGTGGGACAGGTGAGGGGGCCCATGCGGGCCCCGGTGGGCGCGGACGGCTCAGACGGGGCTGACCGCGCGGGGG
>NZ_RAWI01000696.1 GCF_003612125.1 Corallococcus praedator | reverse complement strand
GCCTTGGGGGTGGGACGGTAGGGTGTACGCGCGCCGCGTGCCGTCCTCCGGACTTCGTGACATACCCGTGCGGCCTTGCGTGGAGAAACCAACGCTCGACCCACGCGCGCTGACTCATTTCTTTCAGCCACCCGGAATCGTTCTAGCTTGGTCGGTCGTTTCCAGAGGACGCCATGCCCGAGGTACTCGTCGTCGATGACAGCAAAGTGATGCGCGAGATGGTGGTCGCCTGCCTGCGGCCCTATCCGGACAGCCGCTTCACGCAGGCTTCCAGCGGGCTGGAGGCCATCGAGCAGTTGTCGCTCAAGGCCTATGACCTGCTCGTGCTGGACCTGAACATGCCGGACATCGGCGGCATCGAGGTGGTGGAGTTCGTGCGCGGGCAGGACCAGCTGCGCGCGCTGCCCATCATCATCGTCACGACCCGCGGCGACGAAGCCTCCCGCGAGCGGGCGTTGGGGGCCGGCGCGAGCCTCTTCATGACCAAGCCCTTCACCCCGGACTCCCTCCAGGGCGCTGCCCGGTCCCTGCTGGAGAAGGCTCCGGACGAGGCGTCGCGCGGGTGACGACGCCCGGGGAGTTCGCGGAGTTCCTCCCCGCCTACCTGGCCGAGGTGGATGAACTGCTGGCCTCCGCGCAGCGGGACCTGCTCGCCGTGGAGGAGGCCGTCCGCCGGGGCGCCGCCCAGCCGCGCGCCGTGCGGGAGCTGTTCCGCGCCCTGCACACCATCAAGGGCCTGTCCGCCATGGTGGACGTGGAGCCCATCGTCTCCGTGGCGCACTGGATGGAGGCGTCCCTTCGGGTGGCGGATCAATCCGGAGGCCGCCTGCCCGAGTCCAGCGTGGAGCCGCTGGTGGAGGGCCTGCGCGCCATCGAGCAGCGCGTACGGCAGTTGGGCGCCGGCAAGCCGGCCTCGCCCGCGCCCGCGAACCTGCTGGAGCGGTTGGAGGCGCTGGGGCCCCAGGTGCTGGACTCGGCGCCCCGGGCGCCCCGGGCCGTCGTGCTGGACGCCCAGGCCGCGTTCGCCTCCAAGCTCGCGCCGTCGGAGCGCGAACAACTGGAGGGCGGACTCGCGGGAGGTCAGCGCGCGATGCGGCTGGACTTCGTGCCCTCCGCCGAGCGCGCCGCGAAGGGCCTGAACATCAACACCGTGCGCGAGCGCGTGGGCAAGCACGGCGACATCGTGAAGGTGCTGCCCCTGTCCGGTGCCGCGGCGGGCGGGGCCTCGCTGGCGTTCGCGCTGCTGCTGCTCACCCACGCGGAGGACGCGGTGCTCCTGGAGGCCGTGGGCGGCGCTCCCGCCACGGTGCGCTCGCTGGCCGTGGCCGCGCCCCCGGGGGCCCCGGCGGACAGCCTCCCTCCGGCGCCGGTGCCCGGCGTCCCCGGCGCCCTGGGCGTGCCGGGCCCCGAGGATGAGCTGGACGAGCCGGAGGTGCGCCGGGGCGGCGGCCTCTTGCGCGTGGAGGTGTCGCGGCTGGACGAAGCCATGGAGTGGCTGGCCGCGCTCGTGGTCAACCGCTCCCGGCTGACGCGCGCGGTGGCGGCGCTCACCGCGGCGGGGGCGCCCACGCGGGAGCTGGCGGCCATCCTCCAGGAGAACGGCCGGCAGCTTCGCGACCTGCGCTCGGCCATCCTGCGCCTGCGCATGGTGCGCATGGGGGACGTGCTGGAGCGGCTGCCCCTCCTCGTGCGTGGGCTGCGGCGCACCACGGGCAAGGCGGTGCGGCTGGAGCTGGACGTGGGCGACGCGGAGCTGGACAAGGCCGTGGCGGACCGGCTGATGCCCGCGCTGGTGCACCTGGTGCGCAACGCGGTGGACCACGCGCTGGAGCTGCCCGACGAGCGGCTCTCCGCGGGCAAGCCGCCGGAGGGGCTGGTGCGCCTGGGCTGCCACGCGCGCTCCAGCGGCCAGCTGGAAATCACTCTGCGCGACGACGGCCGGGGCGTGGACGCGAAGGCGGTGGCGAAGGCCGCGAACGCGCCCGTGCCGGACTCGGTGGACGGCCTGCTGGACCTCTTGTGCCGGCCCGGGCTGTCCACGCGCCAGGAGGCCACGCGCACCAGCGGCCGGGGCATGGGCATGGACATCGTGCGGCGCATCGTCGTGGAGCAGCTGGGCGGCGAGCTGCGCATGGAGACGCGCAAGGGCGCGGGCACCACCTTCACCCTGCGCGTGCCGCTCACGGTGACGCTGGTGGACGCCATCGTCTTTGAATGCGCGGGCCTCAAGTACGCGGTGGCGGTGGGGACGGTGGAGGCTG
>NZ_RAWI01000695.1 GCF_003612125.1 Corallococcus praedator | reverse complement strand
GGGGGGCCTGAGCGCCCTGTTCGTGAACATGACGTTCGCGCTGGGGGCGCGGGCCTCGTGGGCCGGCATGGGCGTGTACGCGGTGCTCGCCGTGTCGTGTCTGGTGTTGCTGCTGCTGCGCCGGGTGCCGGCGCCGGCGGGGGTGCGCTGGCGGTTGTTTCGCGGCATGGCCCTGGCGTCGGTGCTGCCCATCCTGGGGCTGGGCGCGGTGACCTCCACGCTCGCGCAGCGGGCCCTGGAGGTGGAGCTGCGGGAGAAGGCGCGGCAGGCGGTGGCCGCAGAGACAGCGTGGCTGGACCAGACGGCCACCGTGGCGCGCTCGATGCTGCGTGCGCAGAGCCGGGACGCGGCCTTCGTGGCCACGGCGCGCGCGGGGGACCGCGAGGGCCTTCGCGAGCGGGTGGACCTGCTGGAGAATGACTCCGGCCTGTTCGACGCGGCCTGGGTGCTGGATGCGACGGGGGAGACGCTGGTGGCCTCCTCGCGGCTCAAGCGCTCCGGCAACTTCTCCGACCGGGAGTACTTCCAGCAGGCGATGAAGGGGGATGGCGAGGTGCTGTTGTCGCGGCCCTTCCTCACGCGCGCGGGCCTGCCCTTCGTCGTCTTCACCGCGCCGGTGGACCTGGGCGGGGGCGGGCGGCTCATCCTGGTGGCGGGGCTGTCGTTGCAGCGGTTGGGCTTGCAGCCGACGCTGGCCTCGCGCAGCTACCACGTGGAGCTGTTCGACCGGCGCGACGGCAGCCTGCTGCGCGAGACGGACCGGGGCGACGTGCTCACCCGGGCGCCCGTGCTGGGGTTGCTCCCGCCGGAGTCCCTGGCGGCGCCCGAGGGCATGACGGAGGCGTTCGACGCCCGGGGACACCGGTTGATGGTGGCGCACGCGCAGGTGTCGGACACGCCCTGGACGGTGGTGGTGACGGCGCGGCTGCGCGAGGCGTTCGCGCCGGTGACGCGCATGGGCGCGTGGGTGGTGGTCATCGCGGCGCTGGCGGGCGCCATCGCGCTGATGTTGTCGCAGTGGGTGGGGCGGGACGTGGCGCAGCGGCTGGAGGCGCTGAGGGACGGCTTCTCCTCGCTGGGCACGCCGGCGCTGGAGGGCGGCCAGCGGGTGCAGGCCCGGGGAGACGACGAAGTCACCCAGTTGGCCTCGGGCTTCAACGACATGGCGGCGCGCATCGACCGCACGCAGAAGCAGCTGCGCGAGGCCATCGCCATCCGGGACCAGTTCCTGTCCATGGCGAGCCATGAGTTGCGCACGCCGCTGACGCCGCTGAAGGCGACGCTGGAGCTGCTCATCCGCCAGTCCGAGGCCGGCCAGGAGCTGAACCCGGAGCGCCAGCGCGCGACCTTCGCGCGGCTGAACCGGCAGGTGGACCGGCTGACGCGGCTGATTGGCGACATGCTGGATGTGTCGCGGCTGCAGTCCGGGCGCTTCACGTTGACGGTGGCGCCCATGGACCTGGGGACGCTGGCGCACGAGGTGGTGGAGCGCATCCAGTCCTCCCGGCCGGAGCGCCAGGGTCTGTTGTCGCTGGAGCTTCCCCCGGCGCCGCTGGTGGGCCGGTGGGATGAGCAGCGGTTGGATCAGCTCCTCACGAACCTGGTGGAGAACGCGCTGCGCTATTCGCCGCCGGAGACCCCGGTGCGGATCCGCGTGGTGGAGGAGCCGGACGGGGTGCGGGTGGACGTGGAGGACCGGGGCATCGGCATTCCGGAGGAGAGCGTGTCGCAGCTCTTCACGCCCTTCTACCGGGCGCGCAACGCCACCGAGCACTACGCCGGGGGCCTGGGCCTGGGGCTGGCCATCTGCCGCGAAATCGTGGAGCGCCACGGGGGCCGCATCCAGGTGACGAGCGCGGGGCCGGGGCAGGGCTCCTGCTTCACGGTGCGGCTGCCCCGGGCCGCCCTGGCGGAAGCCGCCGCCTGATGCGCTACGTGGAGGTCCTCCCATGCGCGGCGCTGGCGCCGTACGTGCGGTGCTACTGGGCGATGGAGGCGTCGGGGCCGCTGCCGGGGCCGCACCGGGTGATGCCGGACGGGTGCCTGGACATCCTGGTGGACCTGGCGGACGGGGTGCGTCCGAAGGTGGTGGGGGCGATGCGGACGGCGGCGGTGGTGCCGTTGACGTTCCCCACGTCCATCGTCGCGGTGCGCTTCCGTCCGGGCGGAGCGCAGCCGTTCCTGCGGCTGCCGTTGCAGGAGCTGACGGACGCGCAGGTGGCGCTGGGGGACCTCTGGCCGCGCGTCGCGCGCGAGGGGTGGGAG
>NZ_RAWI01000694.1 GCF_003612125.1 Corallococcus praedator | reverse complement strand
GGGGGGCTATGGGGTGGTGGGCGCCCAGCTCGCCGGGCTCCTGAGGGAGCGTCATCCGGACCTGCCGCTGCTCATCGCCGGGCGCAGGGAGGCGCCGGCCCGGGAGCTGGCCGCGCGGCTGGGCGGAGCGGAGGGCGTCGCGCTGGAGGTCCGCTCGCCCGGTGCGCTGGCGGCGCTGGGGGGACGGCCTCGCGCCGTGCTGTCGCTGGTCAACGACCCGGACGACGTCCTGCTGATGGCGGCGTCGCGCGACGGGGTGCCCGTCCTGGACATCACCCGGTGGACGTCCCGGATGATGGCCACGGTGCTGCGGCTGTCCGGAGCGCCGCCGCGGGCGCCGGTGCTGCTGGGCTCCGCGTGGATGGCGGGGCTGGTGCCGCGCCTCGTGGCCCTGGCCGCCGAAAGGGTCGGGCGCCTGGAGCGGGTGGAGGTGGCCATCCGGTTCGCGCTCGCGGATCAGGCCGGACCGGACTCCCTGGAGTACATGGACCGGCTGGGCCTGTCCTACGAGGTGACGGAGGATGGCCGCGAGCGTCAGGTGCTGCCGCTGACGGACGGTCGGCGGGTGACGTTCTCCGACGGCCGGGCCACCCGGGTCTTCCGGCTGGACACGCCTGAACAGGCGACGCTGCCCCGGGTGCTGGGCGCGCGCACGGTGACGACGCGGCTGGGCTTCGACTCGGGCTCCGCGACCTGGACGCTGGTCGTGCTCCAGCGGCTCGGCATCCTGCGGCTGCTCCAGCACCCCCGCTGGACGGCGCTGCGCCGGAGCCTGCTCACCGGCAGCAACACGGGGGGAGAAGCCGCGTGGGTGGCGGATGTGGAGGGCGAGCGCGGCCATGTCCGCATCGAAGTGGTGGATCCGAAGGGACAGGCCCACCTCACCGCCGTTGGAGCGCTGTTGGGTGCCGAGCGGCTCCTGGGGCTGGATGGTGCGCCACCGCCGCCCGCGGGCGTGTGGTTCCCGGAGCACGAACCCCGCCCCGAACAGACGCTGGCCACGCTCGGCGCCTGCGGCGTCGAGGTCCGCATCGACGCGTCCCTGGCGCGCGAGGTGGCGTGATGCCGCGCCGCGCGAGCAAGAAGGTCGTCGGGGCCCTTCCTTCCGCGAGCCCCCGCGAGGGCACGGCGGTGCACGCCAAGGGCACCGAGCGCGTGGGCCACATCCTGGACGCGACCATGGAGGTCCTGGTCCAGGAGGGCTACGCGGGGCTCAGCCTGCGGGGCGTGGCCCAGCGCGCGGGCGTGAGCCTGGGCAACCTGCAGTACTACTTCCCCACGAAGCAGGACGTGGTGCGCGCGCTGCTGGCGCGCTACCTGGAGCAGGCCCTCCAGCGGGTCCACGCGCGGGTGGAGGGCGGAGGCGGTGAACCGGCGCAGCGGCTGCGGCACGCGGTGGACGCCGTCCTGGAGGATCAGGACTCACCCCAGGCCTGCCAGTTCTTCGCGGAGCTGTGGGCGCTGGCCGCGAGGGACGCCATGGTGGCGGACGCGCTCGCGGTCTTCTACGCCGGCTACCGCGCGGGCGTGGTGGACCTGCTGCGACAGCTTGCCCCCGACCTCACGCCGGCGCGCCGGGAGCGGCGCGCGGCGCTGCTGGTCGCCTTCTTCGAAGGACTGTCCCTCTTCCGGGGCGGCGGCAATCTGCGCGCCGCCTCGGTGCCGGGACTGGAGCAGGAACTGCGAGGGCTGCTGGAGCAGGTGCTGCTGCTCCCGCCAGCGCTATAGCCGGACGCCGTTGCAGTACGGCTCCCCGTTCGGCTGCGACCAGCAGGTGCCGGAGGAACACGTTCCGGTGGGGCTGCACTTGGGACGACACAGCCCTTCACTGGGGTTGCTGGTGAGCCAGGCACAGGTGTTCGTGGTGCCGCGGCAGTAGCCCGAGCCCGTCTCGCAGGCGAGGCCCTGCTGGCTTGCGCCGAACGTCTCATCGTTCGCGTCGACGGCCTCCGGGCCGCAGGCGGTGAGTCCAACGGAGCACAGGACGATGAAACACAGGGAACGCAGCATGTGAGCCTCCAGGGTGTGGGTCAGGAGCCCTGGAGTGTATTCGACTTGAGCGCAGCGTGGCGACCAGGCGATCGAGCGCTCCCTCGTCTCGCGAAGGCAGTGTCAGCGCTTCGGAACCGTGGTGCAGCAGCCCGAGCTGGCGCAGCGGACGAAGCCCTGGGACCTGCACATGTCATCGCTGGTGCAGGCGGGGCCCTGGCCGGGATTGTCGCAGGTCTGTCCCTTATACACATCTGACGCTGCCGACGAACCCTAGGGGGTAGACCACGGTGGGTCCCCACTGTTT
>NZ_RAWI01000693.1 GCF_003612125.1 Corallococcus praedator | reverse complement strand
TCGTCGGCAGCGTCAGGTGTGTATAAGAGACAGTTCCTGGTCGAGGCGGGCGCGGGCGGCGGCGAGTTCGTCCGGAGGGAGTTCCCCCAGGGCGATGCGCTCCAGCAGCCAATCCGGGGTGCGGTGGGGGGACGTCATGCGGCCTCCAGCTCCTGCAGGACAGCGGACAGGGCCCGCAGGCGCTTGCGCACCCCGGACACGGACAGGCCCACCTCGCGGGCGGTTTCCTCCAGCGTCATGCCGTCCACCAGGTGGAGCACGGCGATGTCGCGGCTGGACGCGGGCACGCGGCCGAAGAGCCGGTCCAGCAGGCCCCGGGCGGAGGCGCGCGCCTCCAGGTCGCCGGAGGCGGCGATGCGCAGGACCAGCTCATCGTCCCGGTCCTCCGGGCGCCGCTTCGCGCCGCGAAGGCGGTTGAGGCACACCCGGGTGGCGATCTGATGCAGCAGGCTGGAAGGCGCCGCGTCCTTCAAGGCGGACTGGTAGCGAAGCAGTTGCACGAACACGTCCTGCATGGCGTCCACGGCCTGTTCCTCGGAGCGCAAGAGGAAGCGGCAGCGCCGGAGCACCTGGGGGCCGTAGCGTCGGTAATAGGCCTCCACATCGACGGACACCGCGCACGCCTCCCGGTAGGACCAGGGGAACACCGGTGCCCCGAAAGTCTGTCACCGGCTTTTTTCAGCCAGCGGCGTCCCTATCCCGTTTTCCCCCAATCCGGCCACCCCACCCCGGTGAAGCCCTTCAGCACGTCCGGCCGGCCGGCGCCTGGGGATGAACGTGGAGGGAGCACAGCCGCCCACCCAGGGGAATCACCGCCCGACAGGGGACAGCAGCCCGGCATCCGGGGCCACCGCATCCTCCCTGGAGACAGCGGGGAGGCCGCCATCCATGGGGAGCGCGCCCATCGTCGGAGGCACGAGCACGGTCCCCACCCCGCCATCCGGCAGCACCCCACCGCGCAGCTCATCATCCGCGTCCACGCCATCAACGACGCGCCGGAGGATGCGGCCATCCGCGCGCAGGGCGTACTTCGCTCCGGAATCGAGCGTCGGAAACCGCCGGCCACACGCGGAGGGCTCCTCGTCCACGTAGACGAAGAGCAGGCCGCCCTGCCGGAGAACACGGTACGTGAAGGACTCCGGCCGGCTGTCACAGGTGGAGGCCGCGCTCCCCAGCGGAAACAGGTCCCGCGAGACGATCATCAGCGCGCGCAGCGTTTCGCCATCCAGCACGGCAGGCACACCGGCGGCCCCCACCCGGATGACGTCCGCACCGGTGGGCACCGGGAAGTGGACGGTCCGGTCGTCGAGGACCGGAGCCGAAAGGGGCTCGGGCCTCCGGGCACATCCCACCAGTCCCAACACCAGTACGACCGTCCTCAGCATCATGAGCCGTCCTCGCATGCAGCCTCCCTACCGCGCGTCCAGACGATAGGTGCGTTCATCGAGCCAGGTGACGACACCATGGGACTCCTGCTTCCACAGGTCCCCGGTCCGCGTCCACAGCATCATCTCCCGGGTGGCTGGAACGTACTGGTAGAAGCCGTCACACGTAGGGGCGCTCGCATCCCGCGACCGCGAGAAGAACGCGATGATGGAGAGGCGGATGGATCCTTCTCGCGTCAGGACCTCCCACTCATGGACGCCGGCCATCGCCTCGATGAAGCGCAGATCCCTTGCGGAGAGCCGCGTGCCGAACGGGTGGTTGTGCAGTGCGAAGATCTGCTTGAGGGTACCGGTCGCATAGCGGGCATCCTCGACGAAGGCAGGCAGCGCGCAGCTCCGCATGCCGCGCACTCCATCCCCCGGACGGGATGAATCCGACAGCATGCTCATCTCGTAACGTCCCTCGGGAGTGACGTAGAGCCAGGCGCAGTACTCAGTCGCAGCGCGGAGAGCCACCTCGGGCTGAGCCTCCTGCAGATGGACGACCGTGGCGTTCGGCTTGGAGAGGATGAGCGGACATGCGGCCGTCAACGCATCGGCGGCAAGCTCGTAGGGTCCGAAGTTCTTCAGTGGCCCGGGGATGTGATCCGGCGATGCGCCAGGACCCGGCCGCCAGACCCCTTCCACCAACGGGGGAGTCGAGCACCCCATCAGCACCGTCAGCCAGGGCAGCGCCTGCACGGACCTGCGAAACCAGCGAATCACGCAGTTCCCCCATTATCACGCCCCCACCGCCGTGCTCCCCTGCCCATCAAGCAGAAAGACGCTCGCTTGCATCGTTTGGCCGCCAAGTGTCGGGTTCTTGATGCGAGGGTGGGCCCCTGGGTTTAACGAAGATGGGTTCCCCCCTACCCTGCCTGTCTCTTATA
>NZ_RAWI01000692.1 GCF_003612125.1 Corallococcus praedator | reverse complement strand
GGCGGAGGCGCCACGGGCAGAGGCAGCCGGGCCGGAAGGCTCACGGGCTCCACGCGTCCATCCGCGCGCAGGCGCGCAGTGCGGCCCGTGCGGTACAGCTTCGCGGCCCCGTCCAGGGGATGGGGCACCAGCCGGCGACGCTCTTCCTCGGCGGACCGCCACAGCGCCCACGGCACGCCGGCCCCACCCAGGGCCAGCTCGCCCACCACGTTCGCGGGGACCGGCTGGCCCGCGTCGTCCAGCACCCAGACCTGGAGGCCCGGAGGCACGCGCTCACCGGGAGCCCGGGGCAGCAGCGCGCCTTCGACGGTGCCGCCCGCGAGCAGCACCTCCACACCCGAGGCGCGTTGCAGGGCGGACGCCAGCTCCGACGACGCCCCTTCCAGCACCAGCGCGCCGAAGGGCGCCAGTGCCTCGCGGGCTCCGGGCAGGTCGGTCAGCGCTCGCGCCAGCCGCGCCGTGGTGTTCAGCAGCACCGCTCCGGACTGGCGCGCCAGCTCCAGGAGTTCGCCCACGCCCTGTTCGCCCTCCACCAGCACCTGCTCGTGCTGGGCGATGGCCTCCGCTTCCGCCAGGGCGCGCACCTTCGCCAGCCGGCGCAGGCCCTCCAGCACCACCGGCGTCTCCAGGCCGAAGTCGATGAGGCAGGTCACCTCGTCCACGTCCGCGGCGCGCACGTCGCGAAGCCGCTGGAGGCCGCTGTCCACCGTGCCGATGAGGCCCGTCACCTTCGCGTGGTGCTCGAAGGTGTGCTCCAGGAGTGCGTCCAGGTCCTGCGCGGAGAACTTGTCGATCTCCCCCTGGTGGCCCTGCGCCGCCAACAGCGACGCGGTGATGTCCGCGGAGCTGCGGAAGTAGCCCAGCAGCGGCTTGCGGACGATGCGCAGCACCTCCTGCTCGTCGTCACCCAGGTAGGTGTGGAGCATGCAGGTGATGTGGCCCCGGCCCGGGTGGCCGTTGCGGCGCCACGCCTCGCGGTACAGCGCCACCTTCGGCTTCATCTCCTCCAACGAGTGCGCGAACAGGCCGGTGAGCACGCCCGCGCCCAGCTCGCCCGCGAGCCGGAAGGTCTCCGGGTTGGCGGTGGCCGTGAGCCACACGGGCAGCTCCTTCTGGATGGGCTTCGGGCGCAGGCCCACCTCCACGATGGCGCCGTTGCCGCCCGGACGCCGCACCTGCTCGCCACGCCACAGGGCGCGCAGCGTCTCCAGGTGTCGGAGGAGGATGTTTCGCCGGTCCGCGTAGTTCTGCGGCGCGAAGGTGAAGTCCCGCACGTGCCAGCCCGTGGCCACCGATACGTCCACGCGTCCGGCGGAGAGGTTGTCCACCACGGCCCACTGTTCGGCGACGAGCAGCGGATCATGCAGCGGCAGCACCACGCTGCCGGAGCGCAGGCGCACGTTGCGCGTGACGGCGGCCATCGCCGCGGCGACCACGGCCGGCTGCGGGTAGATGCCACCGAAGGAGTGGAAGTGCCGCTCGGGCGTCCACACGGCGGCGAAGCCGTTCGCGTCCGCGAACTTCGCGCCCTCCATCAGCAGCTCGTACTTCGGGCCGCTCATCGAGTCTTCGTCGTTGGCGAAGTAGCTCAGGCTCACGTCGAGCGCGCGCGCGCGAGGGCCTCCGCCGTGCAGCCGCACGAGCTGCGCGGTCACCTGCTCGGAGGGGAACACGACGCGCAAGCCGCGCGAGAGGGCCCACAACGCTTCCAGCTCCGGCCGCTCCGCGGTGGCTTCGGTGGCCGCGAGCCAGGCGCTCCCCTCGGTGGGACGCAGGCGCGCGTCCAGCCCGGCGAACAGCTCCGTCAGCGCGGCATGTCCCAGCGCCCACGCGGGCTGACCCGTTCCCGCGGGCAGCAACCACGCGACGGTCTGCTCCGTGCCCGGGGTCGCATCCGTGTCGGCGGTGGGCCCGTCCAGGGTCTCCAGCGCGTCCTCCACGTGCAGCACGCGCGAAGCCTCCAGCCGCGCGGCGGTGACGACGCCCTTCCACGTCACGATGCGTGGCGAGGATGCGCCTTCGGGTGCGTAGACGGCGAGGTTGCCCAGGTCGGTGGGGCCCAGCGCCACCACGGCGGCACCGGCCTCCAGCACGCCCCACAGGGTCGCGAGCTTCTCCGGAGAGGGCCGCAGGCACACGACCACCGGTTCGCCGGGCTTGACCCCGGCTGCGCGCAGCCGGGACGACAGCGCGCGGGCGCGGGTGGACAGCTCCGCCCACGTCCACCTGCGTCCCTCGCGGGCCAGGGCCACGGTCTCCGGGTGGCGGCGCGCGCGGTCGGCCAGCAGCGCGGGGAGCGCGGGCGCGGTGGGGACG
>NZ_RAWI01000691.1 GCF_003612125.1 Corallococcus praedator | reverse complement strand
GCGTCTGGCCCGTCCCGGTCCCCGCCACGATGCCGAACCCCTGCCCGCCCCGGGCCAGCTCGCGCAGCCGCTCGCCGTGGTGCTGCTCCAGGTAGGTCTTGAGCCGCAGGCCCAGGGCCAGCTCGATGGTCTCGCACGCGGCGCGAGTGGGCGCGATGACCACCACCCGTCCGCGCGCGGACGACGCGGAAGGGGAAGCGGCATGGGGCGGCAGGTAGCGGTCGGTGGGCGTTCGCACGAGTCCCCGTGATACGCACTGCCGGCCCCTGGGGATAGCTCCGTTTGCAGGAGGCAAGCCTGGAGCCCGGGACAAAATGTCAGCAGCGGTGAGGAATAATTAATCCGGCCCTCGTAGATGTCCCGGCTGGCAAGAAGCCCAGCCCCTGACTCCTTCGAGGGGGACCTCCATGTCCACGTTTCACAAGAACCTGCTGACGGCCTCCATGGCCCTCATCGGTCTGAACGGTTGTGTCTACGGTTACGTCTACGACGCCGGCTCGGGCAGCGCCATCGAGGGTGCGACCGTGACCGTGCTGTCCGGCGTCTGCACCGGCAATGGCTGCGGCACCAACCCCACCTTCCGGCAGACGGAATCGTCGGGGCTCTACGTCTTCGACGCCTACGGCAACCACAACGGCGACACGCAGGTCCAGTTGCTCACCGTGGCGTCCGGCCAGGAAGCCCTCCGGCTCTACTACTCCCGCGCGGGCTACCGCTCCGTGAGCGTCTACCACAAGCCCAAGTACGAGGAGGTCACGCAGGACGGCAACACCTATGAGATCTCCAACGTCCAGCCCGTGTACCTGTGCCTGACGACCGCCATCGACTCCGACGCGGACGGCGTGTGTGACGAAGCGGAGGCCCGCTACGGCACCAATCCCTACAACTCCGACACGGACGGGGACCGCATCAGCGACAACGCGGAGCTGTTCGGCTACGGCGGCGTGGACCTGCGCTACTACGGCGCGGACCCGAAGAAGAAGGACGTCTTCGTGGAGATGGACTACTACCCCGGCCTCAAGCCCACGCAGGGCGCGCTGGATCGCGTGACGGCCGCCTTCGCCGCCGCGCCGGTGACGAACCCGAACGGCACCACGGGCGTCGCGCTGCACCTGGTGGCGGATCAGCAGATCGCCGCGGCCGACGTGGACCTGGACCTGAACCCGGTGTGGACGGACTTCGACGTCATCAAGGCGAAGTACTTCAACGCGCGCCGCGCGCCGTTCTTCCACTACCTGCTGGTGGCGGACCACTACAACGCGGGCGGCTCCAGCGGCATCTCGCGCGGCATCCCCGCGCACGACTTCATCATGACGCTGGGCAACTGGAGCACCCCCGGCGGCACGGAGCAGCAGCAGGCCGGCACCATCATGCACGAGCTGGGACACAACATCGGCCTGATGCACGGTGGCAACGAGAACGCGAACTACAAGCCCAACTACCTGAGCTTGATGAACTACCACTACCAACTGGGCGGCCTGCGCGTGGACAACGTGAACGG
This sequence comes from Corallococcus praedator, assembly GCF_003612125.1. Lineage (GTDB taxonomy): Bacteria > Myxococcota > Myxococcia > Myxococcales > Myxococcaceae > Corallococcus > Corallococcus praedator. Next base: position 829 of record NZ_RAWI01000691.1, on the reverse strand, counting down.
CGTGCTCGACTACTCGCGCGTGCGCATCGGCACCGTGTATGAGTCGTCCGTCAACGAGTTCTACGCCTTCGCTCCCCTGAGCCCGACCACCGAGGCGGACCTGGCCCACTACGGCGTGCGCATCAACAACGGGTTCGTCAGCGGCACCGCGAGCGCCAACCTCGACTTCAACAACAACGGCGTCATCCTGAACGCGTACGTCGCCCAGGACCTCAACGCCGACGGAGACAGCACGGACGTCTTCGCCGCGTCGCAGAACGACTGGACGGCCCTCGTGTACGACGGCGCGGGCTCCATCGGCGACGGCTGGCTCGGCAACACCCAGGGCCTCGCCCGCTCGGAGCCCTTCTTCGTCGTCCCGGAGAAGACCGAGGCCTGCATCACCGAGCACCCGACGCGCGGCGGCCGGTAGTCCGCCTCCCCCTTCGCTGAACGCAGTCCCCGCCGCCGGGTCCCTCTCGAACAGGGGCCCGGCGGCCCTGCTTTTTCCGGCCTCCCTACCCTCCAGGACGTACCGCGCCATGCCGCCAGCGATGTAATCTTACAGAATGCCGAAAATCGCCCTCGTGGGATACGGACGGTTTGGACGTGCGCTGGGAGCGCTGCTGGAGGCGGCGGACCTGGGCTACCGGGCGATGGACCCGGGGGCCGCGCTGCCGGAGGCGATTCGCGCCCATTCCGTGCCGGAGCTGCTGGCGGGGGCGGAGCTGGTGGTGGTGGCGGTGCCGGTACCCCAGGTGCGCGAGGTGCTGCTGGCGCTCAAGCCCCACCTGCGGCCGGAGCACCTGGTGCTGGACGTGGGCAGCGTGAAGGTGAAGCCGGTGGAGGC
>NZ_RAWI01000690.1 GCF_003612125.1 Corallococcus praedator | reverse complement strand
CTCCCCGGGACTTCCCCACCCTGCCGGGCGACCTCGCGGTGGACGTGGCCATCATCGGCGGCGGCATCGCGGGACTGACGACGGCCTGGCTGCTCAAGCGTGCCGGCAAGAAGGTGGCGGTGCTGGAGATGCACCGCGTCCTCTCCGGCCAGACGGGCCAGACGACCGCGCACCTCACGGAGCTGTTGGACACGCCGTACACCACGCTCCTCCAGGACTTCGGTGACAAGGGCGCGCACCTGGCCGCGTCCTCCAGCCGGGCCGCCATCGAACAGATTGCCTCGCTGGTGGAGTCGCTCTCCATCCCGTGCGGCTTCACCCGGGTGCCGGCCTTCAAGTACGCGGAGACCGACCGCGAGCTGCGCGAGCTGCTGCTCGAAGTGTCCGCCGCGAGGCAGGTGGGGCTCCTGGCCTCCTTCACCAAGGACGTGCCCCTGCCGTTCCCGGTGAAGGGCGCGCTGCGGGTGGAGGACCAGGCGTTGTTCCACCCGCGCGAGTACCTGCTCGCGCTCGCGGACGCCCTCCCCGGAGACGGCTGCCACCTGTTCGAGAACACGAAGGTGGTGGACCTGTACGACGGCACGCCCTGTCGCGTCGTCACCGAGCGGGGCACCGTCACCGCCCAGGTCGTGGTGGAGGCCACCACCACGCCGCTCAACCGCGTGGCGATGCACACCCGGCTCTACCCCTACCGCACCTACGCGGTGGCGGGGCCGCTGGAGGGGCCCCTGGAAGCGGGCCAGTACTACGACAGCCAGGACCCCTATCACTACATCCGCACGCAGCAGGTGGACGGCGTGCCGTACGTCATCGTGGGCGGCGAGGACCACAAGGTCGGAAGCGAGGAGGACACGGCCTCATGCTTCACCGCGCTGGAGGAGTACGCGGTGAAGCACCTGCCCGTGAAGCAGCTCACCCACCGCTGGTCGGGGCAGGTCATCGAACCCGCGGATGGCCTTCCCTCTATCGGGCGCAACGTGGGCAGCCGCCACGTGTACGTGGCCACGGGCTTCTCCGGCACGGGCATGACGTTCGGGACGCTGGCCGGCATGGTGGTGTCGGACCTCATCCTCGGCAACGAGAACCCCTACGCCGCGCTGTACGCACCGGGCCGCGTGAAGCCCAAGGCCAGCGCGAAGGACTTCATCCAGGAGAACGCGGAGGTGGCCTTCCGCTTCGTCGCGGACCGCCTGGCGAAGCCGGACGGGCGTCAACTGGCGGACGTCGCCCCCGGCGAGGGGAAGATTCTCGAAGTGGAGGGCCGCAAGGTGGCCGTCTACCGCGAGGACGACGGCACCGCGCACGCCGTGTCCCCCGTGTGCACGCACCTGGGGTGCCACGTGCACTGGAACAACGCGGAGCGCTCCTGGGACTGCCCGTGCCACGGCGGCCGCTTCAGCCCCACCGGCCGCGTGCTCAACGGCCCCGCGATGAAGGATCTGCCGTCGCGGAAATTGCCGGTGAAGTGAGAAGTGCGGGTGGGTGACTTCCATTCACGGGCCTCCACCCCCATCTATCAGCACCGGAATCCGACTCACCCTGGGGGACGACATGAACGCACTGGATCTTCTGAAGCAGCAGCACGAGGAAGTGGCCAAGCTGTTCAAGAAGTACGAGAAGCTCGCGGACCACGACGACGGGCAGCGGCAGGAAATCTTCGAGCAGGTGGCGGACCGGCTGGGCGCGCACGCGAAGATTGAAGAGCTGTACTTCTATCCGGCGCTCAAGAAGGAGGACACCGAGGACGAGCTGCGCGAGGCGGTGGAGGAGCACCTCGTCGTCAAGCGCCTCATCGCGGACCTGCTGGAGATGGAGGCGGACGACGAGGAGTTCGACGCCAAGATGAAGGTCCTCCAGGAGAACGTGGAGCACCACGTCGAGGAGGAGGAGAAGGACCTCTTCAAGTCCGCCCGCAAGCTCATGAGCAAGGAGCAGCTGGAGGACCTGGGCATCCAGATGGAGGAGGAGTTCGACGCGCTGATGGACGGCGAGCCGCGCATGGACGTGCCGGAGGAGACCGACCGCGCCGCGCCCATCTAGGCGGAGCGCGTGGGAACGGGGTTGCGCGTGGCAGGGGGCCGGGCAGCATGCGGCCCATGCCGCGCGCTCCCGCCCCATCCCCTTCGTTGCTCCCAGAAGCGTACACGCCCGCCGTGCGGCGCTCGCTGCTCAAGGCCGACCCGACGCTCGGGCCCCTCTTCAAGACGGTGGGCCCCTTCCGCATGGAGCGCAGCCCGCTGCACAGCCCCTTCGAGGCGCTGGCGCACTCCATCGTCTACCAGCAGCTCCACGGCCGCGCGGCGGCGACCATCTTCGGGCGGGTGTGCGAACGG
>NZ_RAWI01000068.1 GCF_003612125.1 Corallococcus praedator | reverse complement strand
CCCCAATCCCCCCGCCCTCTTCCAACGGCGAAGGTGAACCGGAGCGCTGAAGCCCAAGCCCCGTCCGGAAGCCACTTCTGCTTCCGGACCCGGCGGCGCGGCCGTCACGTCAGGGCGCGCAGACGACCTGTTCGTCCTGCACGGTGCACGACGAGCAGTCCTGCGTCTTCTTCAGCACGCCGCCCTGGCACAGCAGCAGGGCCGCGCCGTTCGGGCTGCACACGCCCTTGCCCTCGGCGTCCTGCGCGCACGCGTCGTTCTCGATGTTGAGGGACGTGTCGCACCGCACGCTGTCCGACAGCTCACGGCAGCCCAGCGGCCCGCGGCAGGCCAGCGAGCGCCACGTCCCGGCCCGGCACTCCAGCGCCTGCGCGTCATCCAGGCACACGTAGTCCCCGCCGTCACACGAGTCACCCGAGCCCGGCCCGCCACAGCCGGAAAGGAGGAGGAAGCCGAAGGACAGGAGCGCGAGAGAAAGACGGTTCATGGGTGGCGGCGACTCTTCGCGAGCGGTTTTTCCCTGTCAACCGCCGCCGAGCGTCTCGCGAAAGTAACGTCGGAAGTTGCCACCCATCACACGTTCCACCCAGGACTCCGGGTGTCGTCGCAACAGCGCCTCGGTGAGGCGGGGCAGGTCCGTCACGTCCCGCATGCCCTTGGGCAGCGCCACCATGCCGTCGTAGTCGGAGCCCACGCCCACGCCCTCCTCGCCCATGACATCCACCGCGTGCTCCACGTGGCGGACCACGTCGTCCATCGTGTCGCCGCCCAGGTACACCGGCGCCAGGATGATGCCCACCACGCCGCCGCGCTGCGCGATGGTGCGCAGCGCCACGTCGGACAGGTTGCGCCAGCCACCGCCCGCCGCGCGCACGCCGGTGTGCGAACTGAAGTAGCGCACGGTGGGGTGCGCGAAGAGGTCCGTGAGCGTCTGCTCGGACGCGTGCGCCACGTCCACGCTCAGCCCCAGGTGGGCCATCTGCTCCATCACCTGATGCCCCAGCGGCGTCAGCCCCCGGTTGCCCATCATCGGGAAGGATGAGCCGCCCAGGTCGTTGTTGGACAGGTGCGTAAGCCCCATGAAGCGCACCCCGCGCCGGTGCAGCTCCGCCAGTCGCTCCACCTTGCCTTCGATGGCATGGCCTCCCTCCACGCCCAGCACCGCCGACAGGCGCCCGTGCGCGAGGTTGTCCTCCAGCCCCACCCCGGTGGTGGCGATGCGCACCGTGTCCCCGGAGCGCGCGCAGAAGGACTCCAGCTTCTCAATCTGCCAGAGGGCGCGCAGCCATTCGCCGCCGCGCGCCTCGCGGGGCCACTTGCGCCACGCGGCGAACAGCGGGAAGCCGCCAATGAAGGGGAAGCCCCGGGTCACCAGTGTGAAGCACTGCAACTTCACCCCCGCCTCGCGAAGGCGGGGGAAGTCCACGTGCCCTTCCGTCGACCGCTCGCACAGGTCGCGGTTCCACATCAGTGAATCCGCATGACCGTCCGCGATGCACCAGCGCTGGTGCAATTCCTTCACGTCACCCATGCCAGCAGTCTTCGCCACCGCCTCCCGCGATGACAAGCACCCGCTCACCCGGACCGTGCATCAGTTCCAGTCCGCGCCGCTGTCGTCGTCGGCCCAGACCTCATCCTCCAGCGGCAGGCCGGCCTCCGCGCTCCCCGCAGGCCCCACGAGGGCATCCGTCCGCACCTCCGCCACCTCGCGAAGCGCTTCGGGAGGACCATAGGGCCGCCCCGCCGCGCCCATCAGCTCCCGCAGCGCGTCCCGCAGCTCCGCCCCGGTCTGGAAGCGCGCGTCGCGCTCACGCCGCAGCAGCCGCCGGAGCACCGCCCGCATGCCTTCGGACAACCCCCGCGTCGCATGCTCCACGTGCGCCGGCGCCAGGCACGCCATGCGCGCGGCCATCAGCGGCGCGGGCAACCAGCTGGGTGTCTCCGCGCACAGCCCCCGCGCGCCGGGAAGAGGCAGTGCCTGCTGCGCCGCGCGCTCCACGTCCTCCAGGTCCAGCAGGTGCAATCCGGTAAGCAGCTCCAGGAGCACCATCCCCAGGGAGAACAGGTCCGCCCGTCCATCCAGCGGCTGGCCCTCCAGGGCCTCCGGCGAGGCATAGGCCACGTCCCCACGCACGAGCCCCGGCTCCGTCACCACGCGCCCCGGCAGCCGCGACCACGCGAGCGCGAAGTCCGAAAGCCGCACCCGCCCGTGCACATCCACGCGCACCGAGCGCGGGCTCACGTCCCGGTGCACGACGCCCACCGGGAATCCGCGCGCATCCTCCAGCGCGTGGGCATGGTGGAGCGCGTCCGCCACCTCCGCGCCCACGTACGCGACGAACGCCTCCGAGAACGGCCGCCTGCGCAGCGCCGCGAAGCTGGACAGCGTCTCCAGGCACGGGCCGTCCACGTATTCCATGACGAGGTGGGGCGCGCCGTCGTGCACGCGCACCAGGTACACCGGGGCGATGGCCGGGTGGCTCAGCCGCATGAGCAGCTTCACCTCCTCGCGCAGCCGGGCCCGCCCTACGTCGTCCCCGACGTCGCGCAGCCGTTTGATGAGCACCAGGCCCCCCGGCGTGCGCGCGTAGTGCCGGCGGGCGAGCAGCAGCTCCCCTCCGGCGCGCGACCCCAGGTAGCGCACCAGCTCATAAGACGTGGCCCCGGTGGAGAAGAGGATGAAGGGCCGGGACGCGGACTGCGCGGGGGGATGGGTGGCCATCGTGGATGACGCTCCTTCGGGAGGCGCTTCCCGGGGGTGGGAAGGCATGAGGAAGACCTCACGCCCGCGTCCTACCACCCGGGTCAGACATTCCCGCCCCACCCCACCGGGTGTATCCCCGACTAAAAAGGAAACGGCCCCCGCGCTGCCGCGGGAGCCGTCGCCTTCAAGCCATTTCATGCCTGCGCACCGACGCGCGCGGGGCGCGAAACTACTTGTCCAGCTTCTTCACGGCCGCCACCAGCGTCACGTCGCGGGCGACCATGTCCTTGCCGTCCATCACGTACGAGGCGCGCACCTGCGAGCCTTCCTTGATGTCGTCCATCTTCACCGCGCGGCTGCCGTTGTCCATCAGCGCCGTCTTGTCGTTGGTCTTGATCTTCAGCTCGCGGTTGTTGCTGTCCACCACCGTCAGCGTGTCACCCGACTTCGACAGCACGCGACCGTTGATGGTCGTGGCGGCGGCGGTCGCGCCGGCCATGCCCGAGCCACCCTGGGCCAGGTCGTCATTCAGGTCCTCGTTGCGGTTGGCCTGCGCCTCGGCCAGGTCCTGCTCCTCGTCGCGCACGTCCTCATTGGCGGCGGCGATCTTGTTGTTGGCGTCCTGGCGCGCCTCCGCGATGTCCTCGTTGGTGTCGCGCTGCGCGGCGCCGATCTCCTCGTTGGCGTCGTGCTGCGCGGAGGCCACCTCACGGCCCTCATCCTGACGCGCTTCCGCCGTCTCCTGCGCCGCTTCCTGGCGAGCCTCGGCGACGTCCTCGCGCTGCTCCTGGACGTCGTCCTTCTTGCAGCCCGCGACCATCGTCAGCCCCGCCACCGCAGTAACCGCAATCATGAGCTTCCGCATGTGACTGCCCCCTGTGTGATGTGTTCTGGAAGCCGGTGGATTTGTTCCCCGGCGTTGGGCAGAAACTGGTCGCTCCCCCCGTACCTGCACAGGGGTTGTCAGCGACGGATCCAGGACACAGGGGGCCCTTTCCGATGAAAAAGGCCCTGGTCGCCTGCCTGCTGGGGAGGCGGAACAAACTCAACAGAGCGCGAAAAATCCGTCGGGGCGCTCTGTAACAGGGCTGTTTCGTGAAGGAGGCTGTGCGTTGACAGGGCAGAACCGCCCTTGTACTGGCAGCGGCGGTCCCCGCGAGGAGCACGTGCGGGTCGCAAGGAGTCGTGACGCCGTGACGGTGTGGGTCAACGGAGAAGCGCGAGAGCTGCCGGAGGGTGGCACCCTTTCGTCCCTGCTGACGCTGCTGGGGTTGAGCAGCGGGCCGGGGGTGGCGGTGGAGGTGAACGCGGAGGTGGTGCGCCGCGCCCGTCACCCCGAGCACCGGCTCCAGGATGGGGACCGGGTGGAGATCGTCACCTTCGTGGGTGGCGGGTGAGTGCAGGCCTGAAAGAGGACACGGTCATGAGCGGTATCGCGGACAAGCCCTTCACGCTGGCGGGAGTGACGTTCACCTCGCGGCTCATCGTGGGGACGGGGAAGTACCCCAGCCACGAGGTGATGAAGCAGTGCCACGACGCCTCCGGCGCGGAGCTCGTCACGGTGGCGGTGCGGCGCCTGGACCTGAAGGCCACGGGCGAGGCGTCGCTGATGAACTGGATTGACCGCAACAAGCTGCGCCTGCTGCCCAACACGGCGCTCTGCTACACGGCGGACGACGCGGTGCGCACCTGCCGGCTCGCCGAAGAGCTGGGCATGAGCAAGTGGGTGAAGCTGGAGGTCCTGGGCGACGAGAAGACGCTCTACCCGGACGTCGAGGAGACGCTGAAGGCGGCACGCATCCTGGTGAAGGAGGGCTTCACGGTGCTGCCCTACACCAGCGACGACCCCATCACGGCGCGCAAGCTGGAGGACGCGGGCTGCGCGGCGGTGATGCCGCTGGCGGCGCCCATCGGCAGCGGCCTGGGCATCCGCAACCCGCACAACCTGCGCCTCATCCGCGAGGTGGTGAAGGTGCCGGTCATCGTGGACGCGGGCGTGGGCACCGCGTCCGACGCGGCCATCGCCATGGAGCTGGGCGTGGACGCGCTGCTCATGAACACCGCCATCGCGGGCGCGAAGGATCCGGTGCGCATGGCCGTGGCCATGAAGAAGGCGGTGGAGGCCGGCCGCGACGCGTACCTGGCCGGCCGCATTCCGCGCAAGGCATACGGCTCCGCGTCCAGCCCCATCGAAGGGCTCGTCGAGTAGTGACGTCCCTGCCCCGCCTCGTCGTCATCACCGACTGGCGCCTTCCCCGGACGCGGCTGGTGTCCGCGCTGGAGCGGGCGCTGGAGGCGGGGCCCGACGTCGCCGTGCAGCACCGTCACCCGGAGGCCTCCGGCCGCCTGTTCCTGGAGGAGGCCCGGCTCGTGGCGGACCTCTGCCGGGCCCGGGGGCGGGCGCTGTTCGTCAATGGCAGATTGGACGTCGCGCTGCTCGTGGGCGCGCACCTGCACCTGCCCGCGTCCGGTCCTTCTCCCAGGGACGTGCGCCCGCACCTGCCCGAAGGTCGGCTCCTCAGCGTGGCGGTGCATGACGCGAGCGAGGCGGATGCAGCGGTGGGAGCAGACCTGGCGTTGGTGAGCCCGGTGTTCGCGCCCGGCTCCAAGCCGGGGGACACACGGGCCACGCTGGGTCCGGAGGGGTTCCAGGCGCTCGCGGCCCGGCTGCCCTGCCCAGCCCTGGCGCTGGGCGGGATGACGCCCGAGCGCGCGAGGATGGTGCCCGGGGCCCTGGGCGTCGCGGTCATCTCCGCCGTGCTGGAGGCGGACGACCCGCGCGAGGCGGCCCGGGCGCTGCTGGAGGCGTGCGCGCCTCCTCACGATTGAAGGAGCAGGCCCCCAGGCAGGACCGAGCTGGACGCATGCGCGGCCCTACTCGGTGGAGGCGCGCTATGCTGCGCGGCCGTGAATCCCTCCGCGACTTCCGCTGAACTGCGCCCGCTCGCCATCGGGGAAATCATCGACCGCGCCGCGACGTTCTGGCGCGCGCACCTGAAGCCCCTGTTCGTCCTGTGTCTGGGGTTCGACCTGGTCAACTACATCGCGGTCAAGGTCTTCACCTTCGCGATGACGCGCGTGGTGGGCGTGCTGCCGGGGTTGCAGGGGCCGAGCGCGGGGACGAACCCGAGGGAGGCGCTGACCCAGTCGGGCATCGCGATGGGGATGATGGGCGTGCTGTATGTGTTCCTCATCTGGAACTTCTGGTTCGCCACCACGGCGGCGGCACGGTACGTCGTGCCCGCGCACCTGGGGGATCCAGTGCGTCCCATGGACGGCCTGCGCCGCGCGGTGTCCCGGTTGGGCACGCTGACGGCCACCTACCTGCTGTCCCTGGGCTGGTCCCTGGGCGTGACGGTGCTGCTGTGCCTGCCGGGCTCCATCGTCATGGGGCTGGCCGTGGTGGCGGTCGTCACGGGCAAGGGCGCGGGAGGAAGCACGGCGCTGAGCGTGGCGCTGATCATCATCGGCGCCATCCTGCTGGGACTGGGCGGACTGGCCGCGGTGCTCTGGTACTTCCTGCGCTTCATGTTGCTGCCGCCCGTGCTGGCGATGGAGGACGTGGGCGCATGGACCGCCTTCAAGCGCTCCGGGGCGTTGCTGTCCGGCCGCGTGGAGCCGGGCTTCATGGGGCGCGGGACGGTGCGGGCCATGGTGCTGTCCACGGTGGTGGGCGGCATCCTCGTGGCGGTGAGCCTGGTGTCGGGACTGCCCGCGTGGATCGTGCGACTGACCTACGGCGGCAACCTGTTGGATCCGGCGGCCCAGGCGGCCATCCCCCAGGCCCTGCTGGTGCCCGCGGAGCTGTTGCAGGTGGTGGGGCAATCCTTCTTCACACCGCTGAGCTTCGTCGTCTCGGCGTTCTTCTACGTGGACATGCGCGTGCGCCGCGAGGGCCTGGATCTGGAGCGCCGGCTCGCGACCCCGGACCCGACGACGCAGTCCACCTGACACCCGGCTCCCCGTGCCCGCCCTGCCCCTGCTCCTGCTGGTGTCCGCCCTGCCCTGCGCCGACCGCGAAGCCGTCGCGCAGCGGCTCGAGGAGACGGCGCGTGCCCGGCCCCAGGAATTCAACGCGGAGGTGAACCGGCTGGTGGAGCAGTTGGAAGGCGTGCCCCTGCCGCCCGGAACCTCGGGCCAGACACCGGAGGGCCGGGCCCGCCAGCTCACGGTGTACCTGGAAGCGGTGTGCACGCTGGAGGCAGGGCAGCAGCAGGCCGACGCCCCCGAAGTCGCGAGCGATCCGGAGCGGCTGCGCGCCATCCTCGACCGGCCGGAGTTCGCGAGGGCACGCCAGCGCAACAGCGACGTGTTGACGCGCCTGCTGCGCGAGCTGGAGACCTGGCTGGAAGGGCTCTTCGAATCCAGGGGTGCGCAAGGCTTCGCCGTGGCCACGCGCGCGCTGATGCTGGGCGTGGCGCTCGCAGTGGTCCTGTTCGGCGTGCTGCGCGTGCGGTGGCGCAGGAGTCGGAAGGTCGCCGTCGCGCCGGGAGCGGAAGGAGCAGCGCAACCCCTGGAGCTGGACACGCCCGGAGAACACCTGGGCCGGGCGCGCACCGCGCTGGAGACGGAGGACGCGCGCGAAGCCATCCGTGAAGGACTCCTGGGCCTGCTGTCCACGCTGGAGCAGCGCAAGCTGGCAAGGCCCGACCGTGTGAAGACGAACCGCGAGCTGGCCGCGGAGCTTCCCACGCGCGGAGCCCCCGCCAGGGTGACGGGCGAGGTGGAGCGACTGGTGGGCTGGTACGACCAGGCCTTCTATTCACTGGAGCCCGTCCCCCGTGACGAGGCCGCGCGCTTCGTGGAGGCCGTGGAGCAACTGCACGGCTCGCTCGCGGAGGGCCGGCCGTGAAGAACGCACGCGTCGCGGCGGTCCTGGGCCTGCTGATCGCGGTGGCGCTGGCGGTGGGACTCGCCTCGCGTGAGGCCGCGCCGGATTCACCCATGCCGTCCATCACGAATCCCGGCCCCCTGGGACTCAAGGCCCTCTTCGTGTACCTGCGCGAAGGTGGCAGGGACGTCAGCGCGCAGGAAGCATCGCTGGAGTCACTCCCCGCCGAAACGCGCACGTTGATCATCGCCGCGCCCCAGGCCCAACCGGTGACGAAGGAAGAGGTCTCCGCGCTGGACCGCTTCGTCCAGGGGGGCGGCACGCTCGTGTACCTGTCGCCGCACGCGTTGGGGAAACACCAGCCGGGCCTGGAGGAATGGCTGGGATTGGTCTCGGGCGCCCTTCCGGGCACGAACCACGAAGGACTCGACTCCGAATGGGTGGACCCCGCGGGCGTCACCGTGGATGTCTGGCTTCCAGCGGGCGCGCTGCGCGGACTGTCCTGGCTGCGCGTGTCGCGCGACCGGAGTCTGCGCATGGAGCGCGAGGACGCGGTGCCCCTCGCGGGCCGGGCCGGGGCCAGCGTGGTGTGGCGCTGGGCCCACGGCAAGGGCGAGGTCTACGTGGTCGCGGGCGCGGACCTCGCGGAGAACCGGCGGCTGGAGCTGCTCGACAACCTGCGCTTCTGGGATGCGCTCGCCGCACGCGGCCCGCTGCGCTTCGACGAGTTCCACCACGCCACCGTCACCCGCCCTCCCCTGTCCCACGGCCTCTGGGTGTTCATCGCGCAGGCCCTCGCGGTGGGCCTGGTCTACGTCGTCTCACGGGGCACGCGCTTCGGTGCCCCGCGCCCCGTGCGCGTGGAGCGCCACCGCTCGTCGCGCGAATATGTGCGCTCGCTCGGGTGGCTCATGCGCCGTGCGAAGGTGGAGGCGGAGCTGCTGCCGGAGCTCGACAGCGCCCTGCGACGCTTGATGCAGGAGCGGCTGGGCATTGCCCCGTCCCTGCCGGACGCGGAGGCCGCGCGGCTCCTGGAGGAGACCTGCGGTGTGCCCGCGCGCGAATACCTGGACGCGAAGGAGGACCTCGTTCGCACCCGGGGGCGCACGCCCGTGAAGCCCTCCGACTACACCCGGCTCGCGCGCCGCTACGCGAACCTGGAGCGCCGGGTGACGGGACGCGCGGGCGACGCCCCGCGATGACGAAGGCGCGGTGCCCGGAACCCTCCGGACCCGCGCCCTCTTGTCGCCCGGTACCTGACCGGACCTACAGCTTCTTGCCCGCCGCGAGCATCGCCTCACCCACGTGCTGGCGGATCTCCGCGACGCGCGCCTCCCAGCTCTCGTGGAAGATCTTCTCCGCGCGCTCGCGGTTCGGACCCGGCTTGTCCGCCAGCGCCGCGTTCACCTTCTCCACGTAGTCCTCCGGCGTGGTGGCGATGCGGCACAGGCCCACCTTGCGCACCTCCGGCAGGTCGGACGACACCACCGGCAGGCCGGACGCCAGGTACTCACGCACCTTCAGCGGGTTGGAGTTGAGCGTCAGCTCGTTGATGACGAACGGGTTGAGCGCCACGTCGAAGGCCTTGTTGTAGCCCGGCAGCTGCGCGTACGGCTTGCGCCCCAGCATGTGGATGTTCGGCTGCGCGCGCAGCTTGGAGTCGTCGCAGTCCGGCGTCGTCTTGCCCACGATGACCACCGACCCCTCCGGGTGCGCCTTCGCGCAGGCCACGATGGCGTCCTGATCGATCCAGTCCGCCACCAGGCCGAAGAAGCCGATGATGGGCTTGGGCAGCTTCGCGATGTCCTCCGGAATCTGCGTCTCCGCGTCGCACGCCTTCACGAAGTGCGTGAAGTCCGTGCCGTGGCGCACCAGCACCGTGCGCTTGTTCAGCTTCTTCTTGTTCTCATACAGGCGCTCCGCGGACGTGATGCACATGTCCGCGCGGCGCAGCAGCCGCTCCTCCAGCTCCGCGATGTGCTTGCCATTCGTGTCGCTGAACGCGGAGAACTCATCCACGCAGTGGTACACGACGAAGTCCTCGCCCAGCGTGCCGGACACCGGCGCGGACGCGGGCAGGAAGCTCCAGGAGATGGGGCGCTCGAACTTGAGCTGCTTCATCGCGCGCAGCACCTGCAGCCGCAGCAGGTGGCGGTTCGCCTTGCGCACCGTCTCCGAGCCGTAGAACGGAATCGCCAGCGGCGCCAGCACGTGCAGGTTGGGCTCCACCTCGCGGATGCCCTCGCTGAACGACTTCAGCTTCCGGATGATCCGGTTCGCGTCGTGCGCGTTCACCTTGGGCGCGCGGTTGCCAATGCTGTTCACCCACAGCACGCGGTTGTCCCGCGCGAGGATCCGCATGATGTGGACCTTCGACAGCGGGTCCCCATCCCAGTCGTTGGAGAACACCACCAGGTCACGCCCGCGAAGGGCCCGCTTCGACAGATCCATCTCGTCACTGCGACGCATCGTCTTCTCCTGAAGTCCAAATCCAGATTGCGAAACCATGAAGCGCTCCCGTTGCCGGAAGCCCCACTACCTGCCCCATCACGCCGCGTTCACCGTTCCTGCACCTGCGATGCCGGACGGCAGCAGTTCCGCGTACACGTCCAGCAATACCGGCCCCACGTCCGGGGCCATCACCTGGGCCGGGCCCGCCTTCAGCGCCTCGCGCACCGCCTGCGCCAGCGAGTGCTCGTCCCCGGCCTTGAACAACCGCGTCCCATCCGGGCGCGGGCACACGTCGCTCGCCACGCAGGGCACGCCCAGCGCCAGCGCCTCGCGCACGGAGAGCGAGTCCCCGTCGTGCGTGGTGGGCCGGATGAAGGCATCCGCCTGGGACAAGAGCCCCAGCGCCTTCGCGTGCTCCAGTTCGCCCAGGTCCTCCAGCAGCCCCGCGACCCCCAGCTCCCGCGCGTCGCGGATGAACTCCTCGGAGCGCGTGCCCGGACCGAACAGCGCCAGGCCCACCCTCGGATGCGTCTCCGCGAGCAGCTTCAGCGCGCGGAACATCTGCTTGCGCCCGTACACGGGCGACGGATGGTGCGCCATCGCCAGCAGCGGCTGCCGGCGCGAACGCGCGGCCTCCACCTCCGACGTCACCGGCCCGGGCTGAACCTGCGAGCCGCAGAACGCCGGATGCACCAGCACCTTCTCCGCCGGCACGCCGCACGCGATGACCGCGTCGCGCACCGCCGGGGAGACGGCCACCACCCGCGCATACCCCGCGAGCGCCGTGCGGGCGAACACCCGCCGGGCCTGCGACGCGGCCAGGTAGTCTGGAATCAACCCCGAGTGCAGCGTGATGACGCGCGGCGAACGGGGCCCGGGCATGCTGCCCACCAGCGCCGCCAGCACCCACGCCTTCGGGTTGTTGCCACTGGTGTGCAGGTGGGTCACCCAACCCGCGGAAGTGAATCCCGCGAGCCGCAGGCCGAACGCGGCGGCGCCTTGCACGGGGAGGACGTCCGGAGCCGGCCGGCCACCCTTCCCGATATCGAGCACCTTCGTTTCGACCCCGCGGCCGCGAAGAAATTGATGGAGTTGTCGGACGTGGATGGACACCCCGCCGTAGGGCGGCGGGTAGTCACCGACGAGCAGCACGCGCATGGGCAGGTCCCCTCTTCTTCCGACGGACGGCCCTAGCGGGACGACGCCTGCGCGGGAGGGCGCGGAACCTGGGTGAGCTTCGTCGTCGGACGCGGGGGCAACAGGCCCATCTCGCGCTGGTACGTGGTCAGCGGATCCGCGTCCTGGCGGATCACCTTCGCGGGCACGCCCGCCACCACCGCGCCCGCGGGCACGTCCTTCACCACCACCGCGTTGGCGCCAATCACCGCGAAGTCGCCCACGTGGATGTTGCCCAGCACCTTGGCCCCGGCGCCGATGCGCACGTAGTCACCAATCACCGGCGCGCCTTCAAGCCCCGAGCGACCGCCAATGGTCACCTGCTGGGAGATGAGCACGTGACGGCCCACCTTCGCCGCCTTGTGGATGACCACGCCGATGCCGCCGTAGCCCAGCTGCGTCCCCTCGCCCAGCTCCGCGTCCTCGGGGATGTAGGAGCTGTGGAGGTAGTAGATGGCCTTGCGAAGCACGGCCGGCAGCAGCGGAACACCGCGCATCCGAAGCCCGTGCGCCATCCGGTACAGCGTCATCGCATCGAATCCCATCACGCTTCTCCCTCGCCCTCGCCCGAACTCCGTGACGCCGGGAAACTAAGTACCCACGTGGGGAGAGGGAAGTCCTCCCCACGCGTCTGATTCCCGACGACGATCACACCGCCCGGCGGGGCCGGAGGGACTGCAACGCGCTCAACGGGCGAACCCCTTGCGCATACAAGCCCACCACGTAGCCCACGACGAAGAGCAGCCCCGCCACCGCCAGGGGAAGCACGCGCCACAGGAAGCCCGCGGGCAGGTCCACCCACGCGTCGTGCACCCCGGAGCGCAGCAGGAAGATGCTGCCGCCCGCGATGCCCGCCGCCAGCGTCGCCTGACCCAGCTCCCGCCACGGAATCACATCCACGAGGCCCAGCTTCCGCTGGGGGGTGGACAGTGCCGCGGGCACGCGGGACAGCAGCATCCCCTTGCCCACCACCTCCGCCAGCGCCCACGAACCGATGCCGCCCATCATCCCGAAGTGCTTCACGCCGAACCACAGGAGCGGCACCGTCACCACCGCCTTCACCAGGTACGAGGCGAAGATGGCGCGCGTCAGCCCCCGGGCCCGGAGCGTCCCGTCCATGGGCAGGATGGAGAGCACCACGCCCAGCACGCTCACCCGGAAGATGGGGACCGCGGGCAGGAACTTCTGACCGAACATCGCCCCCACGAACTCCGGCGCCGCCGCGAAGAGGAACGCCGCGAAGGGCAGGAACACGTACGCCAGCTTCCCGGCCGCCTCCCGGAACGCGTCCACGCCCTCCTCCAGCCGGCCCTCGCGCTCCAATTCGCCCAGGCGCACCATCAGCACCTCGCTGGTGGGCGTGTAGAGCAGGTCCACCACCGGAAGCTGGAAGCAGCCCACGCGGTAGAGCGCGTACACCGCCGGGGCCACCACGCCCGCGACCGCGTACAGGTGCGCGTTCTGTTGGGGAATGGCCAGACACATGGCCGCGCCGAACGGCGCCGAATACAAGAGCTGCTCGCGGAACAGCTTGCGGTCCACCAGCGGCCCCGTGGACCCGCGCAGCGACACCAGCCACGTCGCCGCGTACCGGAACCCCGCGAACGCGGCCACCGCGATCATCATCCCGTGCAGGGAGAAGCCCAACAGCGGCGGCACCACCATCACCAGCGCGCGCACCGCGTCGGACACCAGGTACACCACCGCGGACGCCTTCGTCTTGCCCTGGCTGGTGAGCGAAATCTCCAGCGGGTAGCTGCCCAGGAAGAACGCCGTGTAGATGGCGAGCGACGCCCGGTACTCCATCAGCGCCGGGTTGTTGAAGTAGGCCGCCACGTGGCCCAGGAAGGCCCACACCAGCGCCGCCGCCACGAGCCCCGCCCCCGACACGAACAGCAGCGCGTGCCCCAGGTAGGGCCGCTTCGCCTCCGTGCGCGGCAGGAAGTAGTAGAGGCTCTGCGCCACGCCGAAGGGCAGCACGTAGGAGAGCGTCGTGGCGATGAGGAACAGCTGGTAGTAGGTGCCGTACTCCTCCAGGCGCAACACCCGGGCGAGCACGAGCGGAATGGACAACGTCAGCCCGGCGGTGAAAAGCCGGGCCAACACCAGCGGGCCGGCGCGCCCCAGGAACGACGGGGCCGCGACCGGCTTGGGTGACGCACTCACTGGAAATCCTCCGGCAGCGCCGCCTCCGGGGCCAGGGCCACGTCCGACGCCACCACCACCTGGGTACCCGCCACCGCCGCGGCAACCCTGGGGTCCGTCACCAGCACGGGCTCTGTCACCTGCACGACTTCCACCGGCGTCACCTTGGTCAGCGTTGCCGCGGGCAGGACAGTGTCCTGGATGAGCACGTTGGAGCCCGGGATGAGCGATGACAGCGAGTGCGGCCGGCGCCCCAGCACCGGGCGGCTCATGCCCAGCACGCCGAAGCAGTCATCGAACTGGCACACCGTCAGCGCGGACGAGTAGTCCCCCATCATGCCCAGGCTGAAGTTCTCCCACATCACCTTGCGCTTGAGGGTGAACGGGTCGCCCCCCACGCGGTTGGGCAGGTCCTCCGTGGTGACGCCCGAGCGGAAGCCGTTCTGGCTCAGCACCCGGATGATCTCATCCGAGTACCAGCCGTTGCAGTACGCGAAGTCCTTCACCTGGATGCCCACCTCGCGCTCGATGGTGCGCTTGGACTCCAGGATTTCGTGCTCCACCACCGGCGTGGGCTCCTGCGTCAGCACCGTGTGGCCCAGCGTGTGCGCGCCGAACTCGAAGCCGTCGCGCGCCATGGTGCGCACCTCGTCCCAGCTCATCACGTCGCCCTGCTCGGGGACCAGGTCCGCCCCGCCGCCCAGCTGCTGCTCCAGCGCGTCGATGATGCCGGTGAGGATCCGCGTGGGGTGCTCGCCGATGAAGTCGTCCAGCGCCGCGGACACCGTCTTGTGGCCGGAGAGGATGGGGCCCAGCAGGTCCACGGACGGGCCGGGCATCGCTTCGAAGTCGGGGCGGAAGCGGCGCTCCTGCACGCGGCGCAGCAGGTGGAAGAGGCGGTCGTGGTTGAAGCGCTTGTCCGTGTCGATGAACGCCGTGGGCAGGTAGGTGATGGCGGGCACCCCCATCTGCTTCAGCACCGGGTACGCGTACCGGTAGACGTCGCGGTAGCCGTCGTCGAACGTCACCACGCACAGGTCCTTCTTCGCCGTGCGCCGGCCCGCCATCACATCCACCGCGTCGCCAATGCTCGCCAGCTCGTAGCCCGCGGCGTGTGCCTCCTCCAGGTGACGCCGGAAGGTCTCCTGCGAAATCAGCAGGCCCGGGATGGAGCGCTGCAGCTCGCCGGTGAAATCACTCACCACCCGGTGGTAGCTCACGATGAGGATGCGCCGCCCGCCCGACTGCGACCGGCGATACGCCGCCATCGCCTTGCGCACCCCGCTGTAGTGCATCATCCCCGCCGCTGCTGCCTTCGCCGCCCGCCGCAACACCTTGCCTGCCATCACGCCTCCCTCGCGGATCCCGCCGCCCGCCTGCTCCCCCCAATGGAACAGGCCCCGACCGGCGACAATGCATGGTGGATGCCAGCACGCCAGGGCAGGGAATTACTCCGTAAACCACTGAAACCATGTGGGAATGGTACGACTTGTGCGCCTCTGGGGGTCGTACCTGGGTGCACCAGGGCAGTCGCCAGCCCACCAGTGGCGAAATCCTTTCAGCCCGTGGCGGAGGAGACGGGCGAAGCAGGCGTAAAAACTTCCTGTCCTCCTGCGGCCGGGTCCAGGGGTTTCACTGGTGAACAGCGGGTTTTCCGGCTACGAAACGGCCCGCCGATGCCTCCTCCCTCCTCTGGATCAGCGCTCGCCCTCCATGACGTGAGCAAGCGCTATGGGCGTCGCTGGGCCGTGGCGCGCCTCACCTATGCCCTGCCCCCGGGGCGCTCGCTGCTGCTCACCGGGCACAACGGATCAGGAAAGACGACGCTCCTGCGCCTCATCGCCACCGCGCTCAGCCCCACTGCGGGCCGGGTGGAGGTGCTGGGCCGGGATGCCGTCACGGA
This sequence comes from Corallococcus praedator, assembly GCF_003612125.1. GTDB lineage: Bacteria > Myxococcota > Myxococcia > Myxococcales > Myxococcaceae > Corallococcus > Corallococcus praedator. Next base: position 15,366 of record NZ_RAWI01000068.1, on the reverse strand, counting down.
TCGTGACGCGGTCCGCCGCGACGTGGCGCTGCTGTCCCACGCGAGCTTCCTCTACGAGGACCTCACCGCGCACCAGAACCTCATGGTGCTCGCGCGGCTGCTGGGCGTGGACGCGCCCCAGGACGTCGCGGACACGCTGCTCACGCGGGTGGGGCTGACACGCCGCACGGACAGCCCGGTGCGCAGCTTCAGCGCCGGCATGCGCAAGCGCCTGGCCATCGCCCGGCTCCTGATGAAGTCCCCGGCGCTGGCGCTCCTGGATGAACCCTTCGGGGAGTTGGATCCAGCCGGCATCCACGACATGGAGGGCGTCATCGCGGAATTGAAGGCGGGCGGCACCACGGTGGTGCTGGCCACGCACCTCATCGAACAGGGCTTGAGCCTGTGCGAGGAGCGGCTGCACCTGCAGGATGGTCGGGCGGTGACGGCATGAGGACCCTGCGCCCCGCGGGCCTGTTGGCGACGACGTTCATCCTGCTGCGAAAGGACCTGCTCATCGAATGGCGCACCCGGGCGCGGCTCAACGCGCTCATCTTCTTCGCCATGGCGACGCTGCTGCTGTTCTCCTTCGCGCTGGGGCCGGACACGAAGCTGCTGGAGCGCAACGCGGGCGGCTACCTGTGGCTGGCCATCCTCTTCGCCAGCGTGCTGTCCCTGGGCGAGTCCTTCCGGGTGGAGACGGAGAACGCCTGCCTGGACGGCGTGCGGCTGGCCCCCGCGAACGCGCGCGCCATCTTCCTGTCCAAGGCCATTGGCAATGCGCTCCTGCTCCTGGCGCTGGGCGTGGTGCTGGTGCCGGTGATGGTGGCGCTCTACGGGGTGAAGATCGTCACCGGGTTCGGTGACCTGGCGGGCATCCTGGTCCTGGGCTGCCTGGCGCTCAGCGCCCCGGGGACCGTGTACGCGGCCATCTCCAGCAATGCCCGGGCGCGGGATGTGCTCTTGCCTCTGCTATTGTTCCCGCTCGTCATTCCGGCCCTCCTGTCCGCCGCCAAGGGGACCACGCTCGTGCTCCAGGGAGATCCGATGCATCAGCTGGGCTCCTGGCAGGGCCTTTTGCTGGGGTTCAACCTGATTTACTGGGGCCTGGGCTTCGTGCTCTTCCCGCGCGTCATCGAGGACTGAAGGATGAACAAGTTCGTCAAGTGGGGTTTGCCGGCGCTGACGCTGGGCCTGCTGGGCTGGGGCTGGTGGCTGGGCCTCGTCTGGGCGCCGCCGGACCGCGAAATGGGCGACGTGCAGCGCATCATGTACGTCCACGTGCCGCTCCAGTGGATGGCCATGATGGCCATGTTCATCAACTTCGTGGCCGCGGTGACGTACCTGCTGCGCCAGTCGTGGAAGACGGACGCGCTGGCGGAGGCCGCCGCGGAGGTGGGCCTGCTCTTCGGCACGCTCGGGATGATCACCGGCTCCATCTGGGGCCGTCCCACCTGGGGCGTGTACTGGTCCTGGGATCCGCGCCTGACGTCGGAGGCCATCCTGCTGGTGGCCTACACCGGCTACCTGGTGCTGCGCCGCTTCGTGGAGGACCCGGACAAGCGCGCGGTGTGGAGCGCGGTGGTGGCCATCATCGGGGCCGTCAACCTGCCCATCGTGTGGTTCTCCGTGCGCTGGTGGCGCAGCCTGCACCAGACGCAGTCCAGCCCCAAGACGGTGGACCCGCAGATGGTGCTGCCCCTGCGCGTCGCGGCGTTCGGCATGCTGGGGCTGATGATTGTCTTCCTCATCCACCGCTACCGCATCGCGCTTTCGGAGCGGAATGCGGAGGTGGCCCTCCCGGAGGCGCTGCCTTCGGATGACCCGGCGCAGCGCGCGTCCCAATCCTCGAAGGTGGCCTGACCCATGAACGCACTGACCTCGCTGATGGTGCTGGCCCAGGTGGGCAGCGGCCGCCTCCAGGGCGGCTGGGGCTATGTGGGTGCCTGCTACGGCATCTCCGTGGCCGCCTTCGTGCTCTACTCGGTGTCCCTCTGGGCCCGCCGCCCCCGCGCCGCGTCCGATTCGAAGGAGTGAGCCCATGACGCCCGTCAACCGCAACCGACTTGTCGCGCTGGGAGCCCTGCTCGTCGCAGGCGCCGGCCTCGCTTTCATCGCCTTCGGCAACATCGGGGACAACCTCGTCTATTACTGGAGCCCGTCGGAGCTCTTGTCCAACGGGGACAAGGCGTACTCGGCCACCATCCGCCTGGGCGGCGTGGTGCAGCCGGGCAGCATCCAGTGGAACGAGGCCCACACCACGCTGGAGTTCCGCGTCGCGGATGACGCGAAGCCGGAGTCCAAGAGCGTGCACGTGCGCTCGCTGGAGACGCCGCCGCAGATGTTCCGCGAGAAGATTGGCGTCGTCGTGGAGGGCACCTACGACCAGGCCGGCATCTTCACGTCCAACCGGCTCATGGTGAACCACTCCAACGAGTACCGCGCGCCGAAGGAAGGCGAGGCTCCGCGCCAGTGGCAGGACACGCTGGCCGAGGGCGCCACCACGGCCACCGTGACGCCGCCGGGGGCGCCGTGAACGGAGTACTCGGTTACGGGCTGGTGCTGGCGGGCCTGGCCTTCGCGGCCTTTGGCGCCATCATCGGTCTGGTGGGCGGCATGCGCCGCACCGACGCCAGCTACCCCTGGGTGCTGCGCGCGGTGTGGGGCTTCGCCGCGTGCATGATTGGCAGCAACCTGGTGATGGTCGAAGCGCTCATCAACCACGACTTCAGCGTGAAGTACGTGGCCCAGGTGGGCAGCCGCGCGACGCCGCTCATCTACACCATCGTGTCGCTGTGGAGCGCGCTGGAAGGCTCCATCCTCTTCTGGGGCCTCATCATGGGCGTGTACGTGGCGGCGTTCGCGTACGTGCACCGCCGCGAACACGCGCGCTACATGCAGCTGGCGCTGGGCACCATGCTGGCCGTGGGCGTGTTCTTCGCCTTCCTCATCGCCGGCCCCGCGAACCCCTGGGGCGCGGTGTCGCCGGTGCCGGCGGACGGGCCCGGGCCCAACCCGCTTTTGCAGAACCACTTCCTGATGATCATCCACCCGCCCATGCTCTACCTGGGCTACGTGGGCATGACGGTGCCGTTCGGCGTCGCCATCGCGGGCCTCCTGCGCGGGGAGATTGGCGAAGCGTGGATGGCGCCCCTGCGGCGCTGGACGCTCATCGCGTGGATGTTCCTCACGCTGGGCATCGTGCTGGGCTCCTGGTGGGCGTACGCGGTGCTGGGCTGGGGCGGCTACTGGGCGTGGGATCCGGTGGAGAACGCGTCGTTCCTGCCGTGGCTCACCGCGACGGCGTTCATGCACTCCACCATGGTGCAGGAGCGCAAGCGGATGCTGAAGCTGTGGACGCTCAGCCTCGCGCTGGCCAGCTTCGTGCTCACCATCCTGGGCACGTTCATGACCCGCTCGGGCATCTTCAACTCGGTGCACTCGTTCACCCAGTCGGACATCGGGCCCACGTTCCTCGTGTTCATCGGCATCCTGCTGGTGGTGTGCATCGGCCTGTTGGCGACGCGCGGCCACCTGCTGGCGCCGGAGGGAAACCTCACGTCGCTGGTGTCGCGCGAGGCGAGCATCCTGGTGAACAACCTGGTGTTCGTGGCCATCACCTTCACGGTGCTCCTGGGCACGCTGTACCCGCTGGTGTCGGAGGCGGTGCGCGGCGTGCGCGTGAGCGTGGGCGAGCCGTACTTCAACAAGATGGCGGTGCCGGGCGGCATCGCGGTGCTCTTCCTGATGGGCGTGGGCCCCGTGCTGCCGTGGGGCAAGCCGGACAAGGCGGCGCTGCGCCGGCAGTTCATCATCCCCGCGGTGGTGGGCCTGCTCGTCGCGGGCGCGTGCCTGCTGGCGGGGCTGCGCGGCGTGTACCCCATCCTGACCTTCGGGCTGGCCGGCTTCGTCACCGTGGTGACGCTGCGCGAACTGGCGGCGCCGGTGCTCGTGCGCATGCGCGAGCGCAAGGAAGGCTTCGTCACGGCGCTGGCCACCGCGACGGGCAAGGCGCGCCGCCGCTTCGGCGGCTACGTGGTGCACCTGGGCATCGTCGTCATCATCGTCGCCGTGGCGGCCTCCAGCGCGTACGTGACGCACACGTCCGGCACGCTGAAGAAGGAAGCCACGCTGACGCTGGACGGCTACCAGCTCAAGTACAAGGGTCTGTCCAGCGGCGAGGAGCCGCACCGCACCTTCGTCGCCGCGCGCCTGGAAGTCACCGCGCCCAACGGCACGGTGTCGGAGCTGCGCCCGCGGATGAACTACTACGAGCGGAGCACGGACCCGGTGGGCACCCCGGCGGTGCGCGAGACGCCGAAAGAGGACCTGTACGTGTCGCTGATGGCCTTCAGCGAGACGACGGGCACGGCGAGCTTCAACGTCTGGGTTTTCCCGCTGGTGGGGTGGATCTGGTACAGCCTGCCGCTGCTCCTCCTGGGCACGCTCATCGCCGTCTGGCCGCAGCGCAAGGCTTCGGTGGTGCGCGCGGACGCGCCGGTGGTGGGCGCCTCCCCTCCCCTCACGGGCGGTGACGCCGAACGGGGTGCGGCATGAAGCGGTGGCGCATTCCGGCGGCCTTCGCGGTGGTGGCGGCGGCGCTGCTGTTCGTCCTCTTCAAGGGCTTCGGGCGCGATCCGCATGAAGTGCCCTTCATGCTCAAGGGTTCACCCGCGCCGGCCTTCGTCCTCAAGCCCCTGGGCGGGGGCCAGGACGTGAAGCTGTCGGACCTCCAGGGCCGCCCGATGGTGCTCAACTTCTGGGCGTCGTGGTGCGGTCCCTGCAAGTACGAGCACCCGGTGCTCGAGTGGGGCGCGCGGGAGATGGGCTCGCAGGCGGTGTTCATGGGCGTCGTCTTCGAGGACACCGAGGACAACGCGCTCGACTTCCTGCGCCGCATGGGCGCCAGCTTCCCGCAGCTCATGGACGAGCGTTCGCGCATGGCCGTGGACTACGGCGTGGCGGGCGTGCCGGAGACGTACTTCATCGACGCGCAGGGCACCATCCGTGGCAAGCACGTGGGCCCCATCGATCCGCAGACGCTGGCGGCGCGCGTGAAGGAGCTGTCCCAGCCGGCCCCGGCCTCCACGGCCGAGGCCGCGCGACAGCGCTGAAGGCCGCTGCCCGCTTGAAGGGCAGGCACCCTCGGGCCCCTCCGGGCGCCGGGGGGCCGCCTCGCGGGGCGCGGTGAATCCGTAGTAGATCCTCAATCCGTCGGCGTCGTTTCAGGGGCCTCCCCCCAGGCCCCTGTCCAGCGAGGTGGGCCCCCATGCAGTGCCCCGAATGCGGTGAGAGCGCGGCGGATGTCCGGCTGATGTACTGCGAGCAATGTGGCGCGAAGATGCCGGCGCGACCGGCCACCGCGCCGCGTCCCAGTGCCCGGAACACGCGCCCCAGCCGTCCCGCCTCGGAGCCCGCCTACGCGTCGGAGCTGATGGAAGAGGAGGAGGAGGACCGGAGGCAGCGCACCGGGACCCAGCGTCCGGTCGCGGCCGCGCCCGTGGCGGCGGTCGAGGAAGACGACGGCTACACCGGGCCGCGCTGGCTCAAGGAAGTGCCGGGCCACTCGCAGAGCGTGCTGGGCGTGGGCGTGGTGGTGTTCTGCCTGGCGCTGTCCATCCTGCCCTTCTTCCCCAACGTGGGCGTGGTGGGTTCGCTGCTGACGCTGGTGGGTGGAATCGCGGTGGTCGCGCGCGAGCTGCGCCGCAGTGGCGAGGCCCCGGGCTGGGTGGACTCCGTGCCGCTGGTGCTGATGCGGCCGGAGGTGCCCGCCGCGTACACGCTGCTGCTGGCGGCGCTCGCGTTGAAGCTTTCGGGCATCAACCTGCTCATGCCCCTGTGGGTGGCGGGCGCGGTGCTGGTGGGTCTGGACCAGTCCAAGCAGGTCATGGACGGGCCGGATGGGGTGAGGCGCCTGTTCGACGTCCGGTCGCTGCTCGGGTTTCCCCGGGTGGTGGCGCTGGCGGGCGTCGCGGTGTGCCTCGTCGCCCTCTACCTGCCGTGGGGGCAGATGATGGCGGACGGGTCGTCCCTGCCGGCCAACGTCCCGGTGCCGGGGAGCGTGCGCGGGGCCCCGGCCGAGCTGCGCGTGATTCCCAGCAACCGGCCCGCGGATGATTCGCTCTACAGCGCCGGAGGGGTCGTGACGCGCTCCGGCTGGGATGTGCCCGCGTCGGAGCTGCCGCTGCTGGCGCTCCTGGGCCTGCTCGTCATCGCCGCGCTGCACCCGGAGGTGGAGCGTCCGGCCTTCCTGCGCTGGGTGCCCCTGGGCGCGGTGAGCGTGAGCCTGCTGTGGGCGCTCGCCGGGGTCCGGCTGGCCGTGGGGCCCTTCGCCTTCCTCTTCGGCCTGGGCGCCGTGGGCTTCTATGCCGTGCGGTACGCCCTGGCCCACGACGGGTCGGACTCCCAGCTGCCGCCGGAGGAGGGCCCGTACGACGACGAGCCCTACGACCCCGAGCAGGACTCGGAGACCGAGCGCGACACGGGCTACTCCCGCTAGCGCTGGGGCCGGTCACGCCGCCTCCCGGAGGGCGGCCGGGGTGGCGGGCGTGCGTCCCAGGTTTCGCTGTGCAATACCGCTCCGGGGGCTGTAGTTAGGCACGGCCCCCGCTGGAGCCCCTGATGAATGCCGTCCTCGTCTCGTTGACCCTCGCCCTGAGCCTTGCCACGGGGCAGTTCGCGCCGCAGCAGGCCGCGAGTGATCCGCTCGCGCCAGCCCGCGAGGCGCGGGTGCAGGTGTTGGCGAAGAAGCTGCGCTGCGCGGTGTGCCAGGGCCTGTCCGTGGCGGACAGCCCGTCTTCCATGGCGCGCGCGCAGCTGGACAAGGTGCGCGAGCTGGTCTCCGCCGGAAAGACGGACGAGGAGATCGTCGACTACTTCGTGGCGCGCTACGGCGAGTGGGTGCTGCTGGAGCCGCGCGCGGAGGGCTTCAACTGGTTCGTGTGGTTGGGGCCGGTGGTGCTGGTGCTGGGCGGCCTCTTCGTCATCCTCCGGCAGCGTCAGCCGCTGCCCGAGGGCGCAGTCGCCACCGAAGCGGCGGCGGCCCCCTCCCCTTCTTCCCCCCCGGCGCCGTCGACGGACGACGCCGACCCCTATCTCCAGGCCGTGCGCCGGGAGCTGGAGCGCTAAGCCATGCAGCCCGAGCCCACCAATTGGTTGCCCGGAATCATCGTCCTCTCGGTCGCCTTCGTGCTGGCGGCCGCGTGGCTCCTCTTCCAGCGCCGCAAGACGGGTGCGGCGCCGGAGGCCTCGGCGGCCGCGGTGAAGGCGGACGGGACGACGGAGGACCTGTCGCAGCGGGCGCAGTCGCTCATCGAGCAGCTGCGCACGCTGGAGGCGGAGAAGCACCACTTCTCCGCGGAGCACTACACGGCGGAGAAGTCGCGCCTGGAGCGTGAGGCGGCGGCGGCGTTGCGCGCTCGGGACGAGCACCAGAAGCGGCAGGCGGCCGGGGTGACGGCGCCCGCGCGCAACGTCCCGGCGCCCACGGGCTGGGCCTCGCGCAACCCGCAGATGGTGGGAGCGCTGTGGGGCGCGGGCGTGGTGGTCTTCTTCGGAGGGCTGGGCTACCTGCTGGTCTCCGAGCAGAAGCCGCGCGAGGAGGGGCAGATGGGCACGGGCGCGACGCCGCCGGGCATGAGTGCCCAGCAGCAGCAGGAAGCTGGCGGCATGCCCCAGCAGAACGACGAGCTGGAGCAGGCGCGTGAGCGGCTCGCGTCGAACCCGGGGGACGTGGAGGCCGCGGCGATGCTGAGCCACGAGCTCATCCGTCAGCAGCAGTTCCCGGAGGCGATGAAGGTGACGCAGAAGGGCCTGGCGGTGGATCCGTTCAACGTGGAGCTGCGGGTGCACCGGGGCGTGCTGCGCGCGGCGGCGTCCGGGGACCTGCAGGGCGCGGAGCAGGAGCTCATCGAGCTGGTGAACACGTGGCCGGACGCGCAGGAGGCGCTCATCTTCCTGGGCAGCCTGTCGCTGCGCCGGGGTGACAAGGCCGGAGCGCTGGAGCACTTCGAGCGCTTCACCGTGGAGGTGCCGAAGAACATGCAGCCCCCGCAGCTGGCCCCCGCCATCGCGCAGCTGCGCGCGGAAGTGGCGCAGCAGCAGTAGCGAGCGCTGCGAGGGGCCGGCGCATCCGGTCCCTCGTTCATCCCAGCTTGCGAAGCGGTGCTCCCGCGAGGAACGCGTGGATGTCCTCGACCGCTTCGCGGAAGTACGTGGCGTAGTTGCCCTGTGAGACGTAACCCAGGTGCGGCGTCGCGAGCAGCGTCGGCAGGGTCCGCAGCACATCGTCCGTGGGCACGGGTTCGACCTCGAAGACATCGACCGCTGCTCCCGCGATGATTCCCTGCTGGAGCGCTTCGATGAGCGCTGGCTGATCCACGATCTGGGCACGTGACGTGTTGATCAGGAACGCGGTCGGGCGCATCCGCGCGAACTCCGCGCGTCCCACCAACCCCCGCGAGCGTTCGCTCAAAACCAGGTGAATGGAAACGAAGTCGCTGGTCTCCAGAAGCGCTTCCTTCGTCGGAGCCCGGCGCACCCCTACCTCCCCTGCCCTCGCATCCGTGAGGTTCGGGCTCCAGGCGACCACGTCCATCCCGAATGCGGCCCCCACCTTCGCGACCCGGCTGCCAATCTTCCCCAGCCCCAGCAACCCCAGCCGCTTTCCGTGAAGGTCGACGCCCACCGAGTCCTGCCAGGGGCCAGCCTGACGGAACGCGACGTTCTCCCCCACGATGTTCCGGGCGAGCGCAAGGATCAGCGCCCAGGTCAGTTCCACGGGAGGCTCGGTCGCACTCGCCGTCCCGCACACCGTCACACCGTGCGCGGTGGCTGCGGAGAGGTCAATCGACGCGTTCCGCATCCCCGTCGTTACCAGCAACCGCAACCGTGGCAACCGCGCGAAGAGTGCCGCCGGGAAGGGCGTACGCTCCCGCATGACCACGATGATTTCGTAGGAGGCCAGCGCGGCGACCAGGTCCTCCTCGCGGAAGAAGTGGTCGCGGAAGACTGTCACCTCGACCTGCCCGTCCAGCGAAGACCAGTCCGCGATCTTCGTCGAGATGCCCTGATAGTCATCAAGCACGGCGCAGCGCAGCTTCTCCATGGCGGCCCCAAGGCGAAAGACCCCGCTGCCCTCACATCAAGGGCAGACGGGGTCTTCACTCCGCAGGATACCGCCAAACGCCTCGCTAATGCACCGCCGCCTTGCGGCGACGCAGCCGGCGCACCTTCTCCACCAGCTCATCCGACAGCACGCTCTTCACCGCGTTGCGCGCCTTCCGGCCCAGCGCCTCGGACTGGGTGAACCACGCACCGCCGATGCCCGCACCGTGCACGCGCAGCGACACCGTCTGGCGCTGCTTCGTCACCCAATCCGCCTTGTAGGACTCCGTGCCTCGCAGGAAGTCGTACTCCGTCAGTCCCAGGTCGATGGCGTCCTTGAACGTCTCGCCCACCAACACCAGGCCCACGCTGCGGTTGCGCCACGCCGGATCATAGCCGGACTGGAAGTAGATGAACGACTGTCCATGCAGGATGCCATACACCGAGGCCACCGCCTGGCCTCCCACCTTCATCGTGTACATCCGCAGCCGGCCCCGCTCCGCCAGCAATTGCGTCGCATCCCGGTGGAACGCCTCCACCCCGGCGCCCTTGATGCCCTGTGACCCTCCATCCGAGGACCAGCGCAGCGCATGCAACCGGAAGAAGTCCGTCATCGGCCCGGCCAGGTTGCCCGGCGCTTCCGTGCGCTCGATGTGGTAGCCGTCCTGCTTCTCCAACCACTTGCGCCGGCGCAGGTAGTTGTCCCGGCGGCCCGTGCGCTTCAGGAACGCGTCGAACGGCTCGCCCGGCACCAGCGTCTCATACGGACAGACATACCGGTCCGTCTTGCGCACATTCGCGTCGCCAAACACCTCGCGCGCCACATCCAGCGTCAGCGAACCCTCGCGCAGGTCCGTCAAATCCAACACATCCCACTCGTCGCGCAGCCCCTGGAGCACCTGGAAGAACGCGCGCGCCACCTCCGCCTCACGGCCCTTGCGCGCAACCACGTCCAGGTAGTCGCTGCCCACGTGCGTCTCACCCAGGAAGCCCAGGCGCCGCACGCGCACCCCGTTCACCCAGCGGTGCTCCAGACCCAGCGGCAGCAGGCCCACCAGCGTGCCCAGCCTGTCCCGGGCCGTCAGCACCAGCGGCCGCACGTCCGGCGAGATGCGCCGGCACCACGGATACAGCCATTCCCAGGCGTTGAAGGGGCCGGCGGTGCTCGCGTCCAACAGCGCGTTCCACTCCGCCCGCATCCCCGACAACTGCGAAGCACTGCCCACCGCCGCCACGTCCAACCTCGGCGCGACCTGCGGCCCTGCCGTCAGCTCTTCTTCGCGGATCACCGCGTCACCCTGATGCCTTTCCCGATGCACCGCCACCTGGCTCCCGTCAGTCATTGCAACCCGGGAGCCAGCCACCATCCCACTCATCCCGTGCGCTGGCTCGGACGGCGCTCCGCCTTCAGCGCGTCCCGAACCGCCTCCGCCACCTCCGCCATCACCTCCGGCGACAGGTCCTGATGGCAGGGAATCTCCAAGATTGTCCGCCGCAGCTGCGCGACCTCCGGGAACTCCGACGGGTCGCACGCCGGATGAAAGCGCTTCCAGAAGTCGATGGCGTCGATGCCCCGGTCGCGAAGCCGCGCCAGCAGCGCTTCCTTGTCCTGCACCACCATCGGGTAGAACAGCGGGCACACACCCGGCGGGAGCTGGTTGAACAGCGGCGGCGACACGTCCCGCAGCCGGCCCAGCAGGAAGAAGTAGTTGCGGCGGCGCGCCTCGACGATGGCCTCCAGGTCCTGCGCCAGGGCAATCCGCTTCGTCAGCGGGCTCATCCCCAGGTCCACGTGCCTGCGATCGAAGTGCTGCGTGCCCGTGGCCACGCGCTGGATGCTCGCGGCCTTCACCGTGCCGTGCCCCACCGAACGCACCAGGCCTCTCAGGCCCCGGCCCACCGCCCCCCCGCGCAGTTCCAGGTTCTGCAGCAGCGCGGACACGGTGTGGCTGAACGTGGACGCCAGCGGCGGCGCCGGAGGCTCCGGCAGGCTGTACTGACGCGGGCCGTTGACGACCAGGGCCCCCCCATTGGGCACGGGAAGCGTCTTGTACAGACAGAAGATGCCCACGTCGCCCGTGGTGCCCAGCGGCGTCGCGCCGTCCGACGACAGCAGCGACAGCGCGCAGTCCTCGATGAGCGGGATGCCGTGCTCGTCCGCCAGCTTGCGCATGGCGTCCACCGGCCCCGGGAAGCCCGCGTAGTGGATGAGGTAGAGCGCCTTCGTCTTCGGCCCGATGCGCTTCGCCACGTCCGCCAGGTCCACGTCCCAGCGGGCACCCACGCGGTAGAAGCGCGGCGTCGCGCCCGCGTCCACCACCGCCTCCACCTCCACGCCGTGGTGGTAGGAGGGCATCAGCACCTCGCCGCCATCCAGGCGCAGCATCTTCATCGTCAGCCAGACGGCGTTGCGCGCGAAGTAGAAGTAGCGCGCGCTCGGAGACGAGAACGGGGGCAGCGCGCCGGGGCGGGCGTTGGACAGCAGCATTCCCGGCCACAGCGTGGGCAGGGACGGAACGAACAGCTTGTTGTCGGACGTCTTCACCGCTTCCATCGCGCCACCGCCTCTTTCGCCGCCGGTACCCACCGGAACTTCGTCGCGCACAGGGCACGACTGAAGGCGGTGTCATTGAACACGTAGAGCCAGGTGTGCTTGCGGACCTCGTGGGTCCAGTCGCGCTTCCACACCATGTCCGGCCCCAGGAAATCGAACTCGGTCAGCCCCCGGTCCAGGCAGGCCCCCAGCACCTCTTCCATCAACAACTGGCCGGGGCTGCACTCCTTCAGGCTTTCGTCGTAGCCAGGCTTCAGGAGGAAGTAGCGCTTGCCGTATTCCAGACCGTACTGGAACGCGACCGCGCGCCCGTCCAGGCGCAGGAAGTACAGCGCCAGCCGCCCGCGGTAGGCCGCGTCGCGCGCCAGCTCCGTGTAGAAGCCCCGCGTCTTCCCGTCCTGCGCCATGGCCGTGCCGCGCTGGCCCTTCCAGCCGCTCTGCTCCAGCAGCAGCCCCTCCTCCAGCGAGCCCTCCAGATCCAGACCGCCGGTGACGCACTCGAAGGTGACCTTCCCCTTCTCCTCCAGCTTGCGGCGCCGCCGGCGGCAGTTCGCCTTGAACTTGGACGGCAGCGACGCGAAATACGCATCCTTCTTCGCGGGCAGCGTCACGTAGGGAGACTGCAAGGACTCCCACCCACCCACCGGCAGGCCGCGGCGCTTCGCCTCGTCCACCAGGCGGAAGCCCACCCCGCCCTCCGGCACGTCCGTCAGCCGCAGCACGTCCCAGCCGCCCGTCTGCTTCAGGTGCGTGAGGAACGCGTCCGCCGCCAGTTCAGGATCGCTTGCCAGCAGATCGAAGCGGCAGGAGTGCGCATTGGCGGCCGACGTGAGCTGGCGGACCGGCATGCCGTACATCGACGTGCGCTCCTCCACCAGCGGCAGCGCGGCGCTCAATTCGCCGTCCGGGCCTCGCAGGAGGAGGACCCGCATCCGGCTGCCCGCGGCGAAGTTGTCCAACCACAGCCGCAGGAACTCATGCCGGTAGAACAACTCGTTGGAGGTGGTCTCCACGAGCCGGTTCCACTCGGCTTCCAGGGACATGAAGGCCGCCCGGTCGTTGACTTCCACGACGTGCGGGTCGGCACGGAGGTTTCTGGCTTCCATAGGAGCGGGACCCAAGGTGGTGACGGGCGGACAGGCCTACAAGCCGCTGCGGGCCATCTTCAGCAGGCAGGCGGCGACCTTGCGGCTGTCGTGTCGGATCTTGGACCCATCCTTGAGCAGGTCCGCCTGCACCGGGATGACACCCGACGACAACAGCTCCCGCGTCTCCGCCGTCACGAGGAACGAGCCCTTGCGCGCATAGCGCTGGATGGACTCCTCGTTCGGCTGCCGGCCATTGACGAGCACCGCGTCCAGCACCGGCCCGACGTGTTCAATCACCGCCTGCACGTGGTCCAGGCAGTTCATGCCGTCCGTCTCACCCGGCTGGGTCATCAGGTTGGCCACCATGACCTTCAGCGCGCGCGTCTCCTTCAGCGCCTGGGCCACGCCGTCCACCAGCAGGTTGGGCAGCACGCTCGAGTACAGCGAGCCCGGCCCGATGGCGATGAGGTCCGCCGAATAGATGGCCTCCAGCAGGCCGTCCACCGGGGGCGGCGAGCGCGGGCTCAGCGACACGCGGCGCACGCGGCCGTGGGCGCGGCAGATGTTGCGCTCGCCCACCACCTCCGTGTCGTCGTGCATCTGCGCGACGAGCTGCACCGACGCGAGCGTGCTGGGCAGCACCTGGCCCTGCGCGCCCAGCAGCTCCCCGGACAGCCGCACCGCCTCCAGGAAGTCACCCTTCAGCTCCGCGAGCGCGGCGATGAGCAGGTTGCCCACCGCGTGGCCGGCGAGGCCCTTCGCGCCGCCGAAGCGGTACTGGAAGACGTCCTTCAGCGCGCTCTTGCCACCCGCGAGCGCCACCAGGCAGTTGCGGATGTCGCCCGGGGGCAGCGCGCCGTGCAGCCGGCGCAGGCGGCCGGAGCTGCCGCCGTCGTCGCTCATCGCCACGACCGCGGTGATGTCCACCCCGGGCTGACCGGCCTTGGGCGTCGCGCGGCGGGCAAGCCCACGCAGCACCATCGGGAGGCCCGTGCCACCGCCCATCGCGACGATGCGCGTCGGGCGGTCCTTCGGGGCCTGCAACAGCTCATTGCGCTCGGCGTTCTGCTGCTTGAGCGCGTCGTCCTGGCTCCAGGCTTCCGCGAACGGCGCATCCACATCCATGCCGACCATGTTCCGACCCCCTCGCCCATCCCAATCCATGGCTGCTTACCCTTCGCATCCCGGCCTCCCCCGACAACCGGAGGCCGCGGATCATGACTGTTGCTGACTACCGAGCACCCCGCCCCAACAACACGTGCCGGACGGTGTGGAAGATAATGCCGACGTCCAGGAACAGCGACCCGTTCTTCACATAATACAAGTCGAACTCGAGCTTGTTGCGCGCGTCCTCCACGGAGGCCCCGTAGGGGTAGCGGATCTGCGCCCAACCCGTGATGCCCGGCTTCGTCGCCTCACGCACGCCGTAGAACGGAATCTGCTGCTTGAGTTGCTCGGTGAACACCGGGCGCTCCGGACGCGGCCCCACGAAGCTCATGTGGCCCAGCAGCACGTTGAACACCTGGGGAATCTCATCGATGCGCGTCTTGCGGATGAACCTGCCCACCCGCGTGACGCGGTCGTCGTTGGAGCGCGCCCACACCGCGCCGTTCTTCTCCGCGTCGGTGCGCATGCTGCGGAACTTCCACAAGGGATAGGTGCGCCCCGCCAGGCCCACGCGGTCCTGCCGGTAGAAGATGGGGCCCTTGGAGTCCAGCTTGATGGCCAGCGACACCAGCACCAGGAAGGGCGAGGCCAGGATGAGCAGGAGCGACGCCACCGCCAGGTCGAACACCCGCTTGAAGGCCCGGCGCAGGGGCGACACCGTCATCTCATCCGCGAAGGCGAAGTCGCTCGCCCGGAGGAACTGCACCGGGATGCGGCGCAGCACGCGCTCGCAGAAGCCCGCCGCCTCGTACACCCGCCGCCCGTCCAGCCGGCAGCGCAGGAGCGCATCCACCCAGTTGGCGCCGCGCATGTCATCCGCGGCCTGCACCACGTAGGAGGCATTGAGCCGGGCCGCCATCGCGTCCAGGGGCTCGTCCACCTTGCGCGGGTCCACCAGGGCCACCACGCGGAAGGAACCCTCGCCGCCGGCCTCGATGGCGCTCGCCACCGCGCGGGCCTTGAGGCCATCTCCAATGATGAGGACCGCGTCGGGTTCACCCACCAGGGCGCGGATGGAGACGCGCACCGCCAGCGTGCCGGCCAGGGCGCCCATCGCGCCGCCCAGGAGCGTGCCGGGAGGCAGGGACACCGGAAGCGCCAGCGGCAGCAGCAGCATCACCCCGCCCGCCACCATCGCGGTGACGCCCGCGGCCTTGAGGAAGCGGTAGCCGCGCGTCCGGTCTTCCGCGGCGACCCGGAGGTCATAGAGGTCCAACAGGTACAGCGTGAACTGGAAGGTGACGACGAAGGCCAGGCCCAATCCCACCAGCGTCGGCCACAGCGTGGCGAGCGGCGGCCAGGTTCCCGGAGGCGCGAAGAGGGCCGCGCAGGCCGCGGCACCCGCGACACAGGCCAGCGCGATCGCCGTGCTCTCGGCGAGGAAGAACGTCAACTTCTTGGCTGAAAAGTAGTGGTGAAAAACGCGAAGCACGTGACTCCTCCAACCCCGACCCGCCCACTCCACTCCAGGCC
>NZ_RAWI01000689.1 GCF_003612125.1 Corallococcus praedator | reverse complement strand
CTCGTGCCCCAGCACCGCCGGAAACGCGAAGCGCGCCGCGCCCGCCCGGTACGTGAGGTCGGTGTGGCAGATGCCGCTCGCCGTCATCCGCACCCGCAGCTCCCCCGCGCGCGGCGCCTCCAGCTCCACCTCGTCGATGACGAAGGGACCATTCACCGTCTGTAGCAACGCGGCACGCACCGGAAGACCCATGGGGGCATCCTATTGGCATCATGCCAACAGTGTCGCCTGGAACCTTCTCGACGGGGGCGGGGTCGCCGTGGCCCTCTGCTGGAAGTTGTTCCCGGAGCGCCCGGCTGAACGTTGACTTGTCGTCATGCGCGGACGCCGAGGGGCCAGGGGAACGGCAGGCCGCCGAGCGGGCCCCCTTCCTCACTTCCTCTGTCGGCCTGCCCCCGCGGGAGGTGTGTTAACGCTTGGCTCCATGAGCCACGGCCCTGGATCCCGCGCGCCTCTTGGCAACACCCACGTTGATGACGACCCGCCCGCATCACCTGCGAGCGCGTCCGGGGTGCTCGAGGGCGGAGGCGAGATGGGCGCCCTCATGCGTTCGATGGACTGGTCCACGACGGCGCTCGGGCCCATGAGCGGATGGCCCCAGCCGCTGCGCACCATGGTGAGCACGTGCCTGACCAGCCGCTTCCCCATCCTGGTGTGGTGGGGCGCGGACATGGTGATGCTCTACAACGACGCCTACCGGGTCATCCTCGGCGACAAACACCCGCGCGCCATGGGGCAGCGTGGGCGCGAGCACTGGTCGGAGATCTGGCACATCATCGGCCCCATGCTGGAGGGCGTCCTCACCCGGGGTGAGGCGACCTGGGCGGAGAACCGCTTCCTGGCCATCGACCGGCACGGGTTCACCGAGGAGAGCTACTTCACCTTTTCCTACAGCCCCATCCGCGACGAGCATGGCGACGTGGGCGGCATCTTCACCGCCGTCGCTGAAACCACCGCCCAGGTGCTGGACGCGCGCCGGCTCACGCTCCTGCAGAAGATGGCGGCCCGGACGGCGGGCGCCCAGAGCGTCACCGAGGCCTGCGCCCGCGCGATGGACGCCCTTTCGGAGAACCCGTCGGACATCCCCTTCGCCGCGCTCTACCTGCTCGATGCGCAGGGCACCCAGGCCCACCTCACGGCGCGAAGCCCGCTGGAGGAAGGCGGCCCCCGCTGGCCCGCGCAGGTCCTGCTCGCGGGCGACGCGCGAACCGCGTGGCCCTCCTTCGCTTCAGTCATGCGCACGGGCCAGGCCGAACGCTTGGACGGCCTCGCGGAGCACCTGGGCGAGCTGCCCTCCCACGAGGGCAGGCCCGCGCCCACGGCGGCGCTCGTCGTGCCAGTGGCGCGGCCGGGCGACGCGAAGCCCGCCGCGGTCCTCGTGGTGGGGCTCGCGCCCCTGCTCGGGCGTGATCCGAAGTACCACGCCTTCCTGGACCTGGTGGCCGGCAACCTCGCCGCGTCCATCGCCGGCGCGCGGGCGTACGAAGAGGAGGCGCGGCGCGCGGAGGCGCTGGCGGAGCTGGACCGCGCCAAGACGACCTTCTTCAGCAACGTCAGCCACGAGTTCCGCACGCCCCTCACCCTGATGCTGGGCCCCATCGAGGACGGGCTCGCGGACGCCACGGCCCCGCTGCCGCCCGTCCAGCGCGAGCGCCAGGAGCTGGTCCGCCGCAACGGCCTCCGGCTCCAGAAGCTCGTCAACACCCTGCTCGACTTCGCCCGCATCGAAGCGGGAAGGGCCCAGGCCTCCGTCATCCCCACCGACCTCTCCGCGCTCACCACGGACCTGGCCAGCAGCTTCGATTCGGCGATGAAGTCCGCGGGCCTGCGGCTGGTGGTGGACTGCCCTCCCCTGCCCGAAGCCGTCCATGTGGACCCCGAGATGTGGGAGAAGGTTGTCTTCAACCTCGTCTCCAACGCCTTCAAGTTCACCTTCGACGGGGAGATCCGCGTCGCGCTCAGGTGGGAGGGCGCGCACGTGGAGCTCATCGTCCAGGACACCGGCGTGGGCATTCCGGAAGCGGCGATGCCCCGCCTCTTCGAGCGCTTCCACCGCGTGGAGGGCGCCCGGGGCCGCAGCCACGAAGGGACGGGCATCGGCCTGGCGCTGGTGCAGGAGCTGGTGAAGCTGCACGGCGGGACGGTGCGTGCACGAAGCACCCCCGGCAAGGGCACCACCTTCACGGTGAGCCTGCCCACGGGCGGCGCGCACCTGCCGGCGGCGCGCGTGGACACGGGCGGGACGCGCGCCAGCCCGGGCGCCGGGGCGCAGGCCTTCCTCGAGGAGCTGTCCCAGTGGACCGCGGAGGGAAGCCCGCCCACGCCCCCGCACGTGAC
>NZ_RAWI01000688.1 GCF_003612125.1 Corallococcus praedator | reverse complement strand
CCCTTGGCATCCAGCACCAGCGCGAGGCCGTGCCGGAGGTCTGCGGGGGGCGGACGGGCTTGTTGCCGATGATCATGGGGGACCCTGGAGTGAAGACTTATCGATTTCTCGCGGATCGCCTGCCCAAAGTTGCGGACGCTGCTCCAAAGTCGCGCAGAATGAGACAACGCGCCGCGTGGTGCACTGGAGGATGCCGTGGGAAGTGACCTGTACCGCCAGGGAATCGACCAACTGAATGCCGGCAACACCGCCGAGGCCCAACGACTCCTGGAGGAGGCGAGGAAGCAGGCGCCCGACTCCGTGGAGGTCCTGCACGGCCTCGCGCTGGTGCTGGATGCCAAGGGGGAGCGGGCCGCGTCGGTGGCCCTGCTGAAGGAAGCGCTCCAGCGCGACCCCACGGCGCCGGGGCCGGCCTGTGACCTGGCCATGTTCCACCTGGAGCATCAGGAGGACGAACAGGCCGTGCGGATCCTCACGCCGGTGCTGGCGGCGTCCCCGGACCATCCGCAGGCGAACCTGGCCATGGCCATGGCCCTGGCGAAGACGGAGGCGGTCCGCGCGCGCACCTTCACGGCGCGGGCGATGAAGACCTCCGACGCGGAAGCGCGCGCGCAGGCGGAGGAGTTGGACAAGGTGCTCGCGAAGCACGTGGCCTAGGACGGCTCGCCGCGCTTGAAGTCCTCCGTGCGCACGCCGTAGCGCTTGAGCAGGCGGTGCAGGCTCTCGCGCTCCATGCCCGCGCGCTCCGCCGCGTGGGTGACGTTGCCGGAGAACTCCTGCATCAGCGCGGTGAGGTAGTCGCGCGAGACGGCGTCGCGCACCTCATCCACCGCCTCGCGGTAGGGCCGCTTCGCCAGCGCTTGCGTCGGGAGCGCCCCCGGCGTCACGGCGGGGCGCACCGGGGCGGACTCCGGGGGCAGGTCCTCCGGGGTGATGCGCGGCCCGGTCGCCATCGCCGCCGCGCGCGCCACCGCGTTCTGCAATTGCCGCACGTTGCCCGGCCAGGGCGCGGCGGTGAGCACCTGGAGCGCCTCCGGCGTGAAGCCCTCCAGCTCCGGCCGGCGCGCGGTGGACAGGAAGTGCATCGCCAGGAGCGGGATGTCCTCGCGCCGCTCGCGCAAGGAGGGCATCCGCACCGTCACGCCGTCCAGCCGGTAGTAGAGGTCCTCGCGGAAGCGCCCCTGCGCCACCTCCGCCGCGAGGTCCCGGTGCGTCGCGGCCACCACGCGCACGTCCACCGTCACCGGCGTGGTGGTGCCCACGCGGCGCACCTCCTTCTCCTGCAGCGCGCGGTTGAGCTTCACCTGCACCGGCAGCGGCAGGTCGCCCACTTCATCCAGGAAGAGCGTCCCGCCGTGGGCCTCCTCGAAGAGCCCGGCCTTCGCGCCCGTCGCGCCCGTGAAGGCCCCCTTCGCGTGGCCGAACAGTTCGCTCTCCACCAGGTCCGCGGGCAGCGCGCCGCAGTTCACCGCGACGAAGGGCTTGTCCCTGCGCGGGCTCTCCCGGTGCAGCGCGCGGGCGGCCAGCTCCTTGCCCGTGCCCGTCTCCCCGGTGAGCACGACGGTCAGGTCGCGCGCCGCCACCTGCGCGAGCAGCGCGTGCGTCTTCCGGAGCGCGGGACTGGTGCCGCGCAGGCCGTGGAAGTCCGGCATGCGCGAGGCCCGGGCCTGGAGCCCCGCCGCGTCCTTCTTCTGACGGCGGCGCTCCAGCGCGCGCGCCACCACCAGCGCCACCTCGTCCGGATCAAAGGGCTTGGACAGGTAGTCGTAGGCGCCCTGCTTGATGGCCTCCACCGCCTTGGGGACGCTCGCGTAGGCGGTGACGAGCACCACCTCCGTGTCCGGCGCGCTCCGCTTCACCTCGCGCAGCACCGTGAAGCCGTCCGCGCCCGGCATCTGGATGTCCGTCACCACCACGTCGAACGCGCGCGAGGCCAGCAGGGCCAGCGCCCGCGCTCCGTCCGGCGCCGTCGTCACCGCGTACGCGTCGCCCAGGATGCGCGCGAACAGCTTGAGCATGTTCTCCTTGTCGTCCACCACGAGGACCTCGGGCCTCGCGTCCATCGCCCCTCCACGCGCCTCCGGCAAGCTCATGCCGCTGCCTCCTGTTCCCGCGAGGGCGCGGGCAGCGACAGCGTGAAGCGCGCGCCGCCCAGGGGCCCCACGTCCACGTCGATGTGGCCGCCGTGCGCCTCCGCGATGGCCTGGCTCACCGCGAGCCCCAGCCCCGTGCCGCCAGGCCGGGTGGTGAAGAACGGCTCGAACAGCCGCGCCCGCGCTTCCTCCGTCACCCCCGGCCCCGAGTCCGACACCGCCACGCGCGCGCCACCGGCCGCGTCCACGTCCACGTCCAGGCGCACCTCCACCCGTCCACCCTCC
>NZ_RAWI01000687.1 GCF_003612125.1 Corallococcus praedator | reverse complement strand
GTAACCGTCCGGCCAACGACGTGCCGTGAGGGATTGCCGGGGTAGCGGCGAGCGGCGGACGCTTCCGGGCATGGCGAAGCAGGTGGAGAAGCCGGAGTGGACGCGGATTGCAGAAGCATTCGAGGCGAGCGGGCAGACGCAGCGGGAGTTCGCGTCGGCGCGGGGCGTGCGCCTGAGCACGTTGCAGTCGTGGGTGTACCGGCATCGGCGGAGCGCGCCGTCGCGAGCGGAAGCCGTGCGGCTGTTGCCGGTGCAGGTGGCGAGCACCCCCGAGGCGCCGGAGTCCCAGCTGGAGGTGGTGGCCGCGAGCGGGGCACGGGTGCGATTCGCCGTGGGCACCGACGTGGGGTACGTGGCCCGGCTCATCGCGGCGCTGGGGCGGTGAGAGGATGTTCGCCCTGCCTGCGTCGGTGCGCGTGGTGCTGGCGGTGGAGCCGGTGGACATGCGCAAGTCGATTGATGGCCTCATGGCGCTGGTGCGCACGGCGTGGGGCGAGGACGTCTACTCGGGGCACCTCTTCGCCTTCGTCTCGCGCAAGGGCGACCGCATCAAGGTGCTGACGTGGAGCCGGGGCGGCTTCGTGCTGCTGTACAAGCGGCTGGAGACGGGCCGCTTCCGGCTGCCGCCGGTGGACGCGGGCGCGCAGGCGGTGACGCTGGACGCCACGCAGTTGGCGATGCTGCTGGACGGCATCGACGTGGCCCAGGTGAGGCGCCAGCCCGCCTGGACGCCTCCCGGGCGCACGGGCACCTGACGAGCCTGGCCCGGGACGCGGCGCGGCGCAGGCGTGTTGAGGCAGGGTGCCCCGCGAGTTGCCTGAGAATCACTTCTGCCCCTGGCGCGAGGAGGCCGAGGAGCTCAAGGCCGAGGTGAGCCGCATTGGCGGGGAGGTGGACGCCCTCAAGGGGCAGCTTGCGGCCCTGCAGCGCCACGTCTTCGGCCGCAGGGCGGAGAAGCTGCCGACAGTGGCGACTGAGCTGCGAGGGGACGCGGATTCGACGGCGGCCCGGGCCGAGGCCGCGAAGCAGAAGCGCCAGCAGCGAGCCGCCCGCAAGGCCGAGGAGGCCCCGGCGCGGGAGATTCGCCACGCGGTGCCTGCCGAGGAGCGCCACTGCCCGGCGTGCGGCAGCGAGGACTTGAAGCCGCTGGGCCAGGGCCGCACCTCGGGGGTGTACGAGTACGTGCCGGCCCGCTTCGAGAAGCAGGTGCACGTGCAGGAAGTCCTCGCGTGCGCATGCGGCCGGGGCGTCGTCACCGCCCCGCCTCCGGCCCGGGTGGTGGACCGGGGCGAGTACGGCCCCGGCTTCCTGGCCCACGTCGTGGTTTCCAAGTGCGCCGACGCGATGCCACTGCACCGGCTGGCCCAGCGGGTGGAGAGAAGCGGCGTGCCCATGAGTCGCAGCACCCTGACGGACCTCTTCCACCAGTCCGCCTCGGTGCTGCTGCCTCTCTCTACGCACCTCTTGCAAGTCATTGCCGCCGCCGACGTGGTGTGGGCCGACGAGACGCCGCTGCGGGTGCTGGACGTGAAGAAGACGCGCCAGGGCTACCTCTGGACTTTCCTCACCCAGACGCCCGCGGGTGAGTGGCTGCTGGGCTACCGCTTCAGCCTGGGCCGGGCCAGCACGACGCCGAAGGAAGTCCTGGGCGGCACCCGGGGCGCCCTCGTGGTGGATGCCTATACGGGCTACAACGCGGTGACGCTGCCCGAGGGGAGAAGCCGCGTCGGGTGCTGGGCGCACGTACGTCGCCGCTTCTTCGAGGCGCTCCCCACCGCGCCCGAAGCCCGCCAGGCCCTGGACTTCATCCTCGCCCTCTACCGCGTGGAAGCCCTGGCTCGCGACGCGGCCGTCGTGCGCACCGACGCGCACCGCGAGCTGCGCCAGCAGCAGAGCCTCCCCGTCCTCACGGCGCTGCGTGCGTGGATGGAATCGCAGACTCCGCGCCACCTGCCCAAGGGCCCCATGGGCCAGGCCCTCTCCTACGCCCTGAAGCAATGGGACGCCCTGACGCGATTCTCTTCCGACGCGCGCCTGCCCCTGGACAACAACCGCTCCGAGGCGGCGCTGCGCAAGGCAGCCTTGGGCCGTAAAAACTTTCTCTTCGTCGGCCATGAGGCCGCGGGGGAGAATCTCGCCGGCCTCTACGCCCTGGTCGCCACCTGCGAGGCCAACGGCGTCAATCCCGAGGAGTACCTGGCCGACGTGCTGCTTCGCGTCCAGACGCACCCGAACGCCCGCATCAGCGAACTGCTGCCCCACGAGTGGAGGCGGCGACGCACCGCCGACCCGCCCGAGTCACCCCTCCAGCCCAGTCCCTGAACAGCTCACTCCTCGCGGCGCTCGCCGAGCACGGCCGGGGCCTGTCTTCAAGCGTCCCGGCACGTCACTGGCCGGACGGTTAC
>NZ_RAWI01000686.1 GCF_003612125.1 Corallococcus praedator | reverse complement strand
CTCTTCGACCGCCCCCAGGCGCCCGACAAGGGCACGGCGCTGGAGCTCACCCACGTGGAGAAGCGGGATGGGGGCATCGTGTGGCTCAAGTACCGCGTGCGCAACGGGGCACGCTGAAGCCCCTCTCAACCCGGGCGCGTCCCTCCTGCCTGCCGTGCGCGGACGCCGACAGAAGCTCAGGCGGACGGCGGGGCGCGCAGCAGCGTCGCGGACTCGTAGAGGCTCTCCTGTTGGAAGATGCCCGCCGCGGATGCGTCCTTCTCCAGCTTCTCCTGCACACCCTTGGGCAGCTGCGCGTAGAGGTCCTGGCCCAGCAATCCCTCCAGCTGGTCCACCGGCACGCGCGACGCCTCCAACATGGGGACGATCTCGTCCTTCTTCGACGGGCCTTCCTTCGCGTTCGGCACCATGTACGCGAACATCGACAGGTTGCCGTTGGGCAGCTCCAGCAGCACCGTCTTGAAGTTGTGCGTGGGCACCGCCATCTTGCGGTCCTTCGCGCCCATCGTCTCGATGGACTCGGGCGGCAGCGGCTTGCCCTTGTCATCCAGGTACAGGTTGCCCGTGACGATGTAGGCCTTGCCGCCGGTCTCTTTCACCAGCTCCGACACCCCGCGCTCCAGCGTGCGCCAGACCTGCTGGTTGTGATTGCCGTGCTGCGGGGCGATGTTGCTCATGTAGTGGCTTTCGTTCATCGCCGCCTGCGTGGGCGAGTCCTCGGCCGCCTTCATGTGTCCCCGGTCGAAACCGGTGTTGTTGTAGTCGGAGTCCGTCACGCCCCCGACGCCCACTTCCGGGTCACGCACGAAGGTGCTGTTGAGCCGGCTGACGTCCGCGGGCGTCTCCTTCACGTCCGCCGCGGACAGCATGTAGCTGACGAACGTGGGCACGTTCTTGTCCGTGTCCAGCAGCGTGCGCGAGTACTCCTTCACCAGGTTCAGCCCGGGCGTCGCGCCCTCGCCGCCCACGGGCCGGAGCGGATCCAACTCGCCCGCGACTTCCGCCACGCGGCTCTGGAAGGTGGCCATCTGCTGGTCGGGCACCCACTGCGTGTCCGCCGCCGTCCCCGTGCCCTTGGCCTGGTTCGCCTTGGACGCGTTCACGTAGGCCGTCAGCTCCTCCGCGGAGAGCTGCCCGTCCGCGTTGCCGCCCAGCAGATCCGCGCGCTTCGCCACCGACGCCTGCCAGGGGCTGTCGAACGCGTCCACCGACACCGACTGCGCACCGCCCGCGAGCTTCGCGTCGAGCGCCGCGCGCTGCTGCTGGATGGCCGTGGACGTGAGGAACTGCGCGTCCGTGGGCGCGGAGAGGTACGTCTCCAGCTCCGCCGCGGACACCTGGCCGTTCTCACCCCGGCCGTCCACGCCGCCCGCGTCCGCCGCCTTCAGCAGGCGGCCCTGCCAGCTCTCATCCGTCCAGCCGAACTTCTGCTGGAGGTCGGAGATGGCCACTTCCTTCGTGGCGGAGCGCTTCCAGCTTCCCCCCGAGGGGGCCACCACCGTGTTGGAGGGAACGGCGCTGGCGGGGGCGGCATTGCCCGGCACGGGCGCGGCGGGCACCGCGGTGTTCGCGGGCGCGGCGGCGGTGTCGGACGCATTCGCGGGCGTAGGGCGCGGGGGAGTGGCTCGCGTCGGGATTCGCAGCGACATGCGGTGAACGTCCTCGGGGCCGTGGGGGAACAGTCCGGGAGAGGGGGCCCTCCACCCATCGTCGGCGTGACGCGGCACCCGGTTGCGTCGCACCTCCCTTTTTCTCAGGGGGCAGGGCTTTTTTCGGTCAGGATCAACCCGGCTGTCACTTTATGCCGGGCTTGTTGGGCGTCTGCGTGCGGTGGCCGTCGGGTCGGGCGTGCTGGACGGCGTGGACGATGCGGGCTTCGGCCTGGAGCTTTTCGACGACGGCGGCAGGCAGGCGAGCGCGTTCGGCGGCGACGGCGAGGGTGATGAGGAAGGCCTCGCTGACGGGCCCCTGGGTGGAGGGGTTCCGGGCGGCGGGGGTGAAGGCGTGGGCCTCCACCACGGCCCCTGACGCGGTGCGCACCCGCACCGGGCGCTCCTCGTTGGCCAGGGCGAGGGCGGTCTCCAGGCGGGCCAGGACGGGCCAGGACTCGGCGTCCACGGGACGCAGCCGGCCGGTGACGTGGTGTCCGGGGGCATCCACGAGGCGCGCGACCCGGCCGCCCCAGTTGGGCACGTGGACGTCATAGACGACGTCCACGTCCAGGGCCTCGGCGAGCTCGCCTTCGGGGAAGTCGGGCACGGGGGGCAGGCCGTGCAGGTGCCGGCTCGCCGCGGCCGGAGCCAGGTCGAGGGAGAACGCGAACCAGGGACGCGAAGCCGCGGGGCCAGGTGCCATGGACTTGAGTCTCCCCGGCGTGCGGCGGGCGGACAAGGGGCGGGCGGTGCGGATCCGCGCGGGTG
>NZ_RAWI01000685.1 GCF_003612125.1 Corallococcus praedator | reverse complement strand
AGGCGAAGCCGCCCGCCTCCAGGCGCGCGGGCGTTCGCGCGGGGGGAGCCTCCCGCGTCCACGGAAAAGTGGGGTGCGCAGGCCAGCGCGGCGGGCGGTAGCGCGTTATGAGGGGCGGCACCTTGGCACCTCCCGTCACGCAAGCCCCCCCGTCGCTCCGCGCCCGCCTGAAGAACGCGGGCGTCCTCTTCAAGCAGCTGCCCGGCACCTTCCAGCTCTTCTGGCGGGCGAGCCCCCGGGGCGCGGTGGTCCTGGGGCTGCTCACGCTGGTGGCGGCGGTGTTGCCGGCGGGCATCGCGTGGGTGGGCAAGCTCATCGTGGACACGGTGGTGGCCTCCGCGCAGGGCGACACCACGGCGCATTCGCGGGTGCTGGGGCTGGTGGCGCTGGAGTTCGGTCTGATGGTGGGCTCCGCGGTGGTGGACCGCGGCCTGACGCTCACCCGGGACTTGTTGCGCGCGCACCTGGGCAACCTGCTCAACGAGCGCATCCTCCAGAAGGCGCTGGAGCTGGAGCTCAAGCACTTCGAGGACTCGGACACCTACGACAAGATGCAGAACGCGCGGCGCGAGGCGAACGCGCGGCCGCTGTCGCTGGTGATGCAGGCCTTCAGCATCGTGCGCAACGTCATCACCCTGTCCACCTACGCGGTGCTGCTGGTGGCGCTGTCGCCGTGGAGCGTGCTCGTGCTGCTGGCCGCGTCCATCCCCGCCTTCATCGCGGAGGCGCGGCTGGCGGCGGAGGGCTTCCGGCTCTATTCGTGGCGGGCTCCGGAGGGCCGCAAGCTCAACTACCTGGAGTGGATCCTCACGCGCGACAGCACCGTGAAGGAGGTGAAGCTCTTCGGCCTGGGGCCGCTGGTGTTGGGGCGCTACCGCACGCTGTTCCAGAAGTTCTTCGCGGAGGACCGGGCGCTCGCGCGCAAGCGCATGGCGTGGGGCCTGGGGCTGGGCCTGCTGTCGCTGGCGGCCTTCTACGGCTGCTACCTCTTCGTGGCGAGCCGCGCGGCGGCGGGCGGCATCTCCGTGGGCGACATGGTGCTGTACCTGTCCGTGTTCCGGCAGGGGCAGGCCGCGTTCCAGGGCATCCTCACCAGCGTGGGCTCCATGTACGAGGACGCGCTCTTCATGAGCAACCTCTTCGCCTACCTGGACATCCCCACCACGGGTGAGACGCCGAACGTGCTGCCGGCCCTCCAGCCGCCGCGAGGCCGGACCAACGCCATCGAGCTGCGCGACGTGTCCTTCCGCTACGCGGGCAAGGACGCGTGGGCGCTGCGCAACGTGAACCTGACGCTCAAACCCGGCCAGAAGCTGGCGCTGGTGGGGGAGAACGGCGCGGGCAAGAGCACGTTGGTGAAGCTGCTCTTGCGCATGTACGAGCCGACGGAAGGGACCATCCGCTACGGCGGCGTGGACACGGCGGCGATGGACGTGGGGGATTTGCGCAGCCGCTTCGGGGCGGTGTTCCAGGACTTCGTGCGCTACCAGTTCAGCGTGGCGGAGAACATCGGCCTGGGGCACGTGGACGCGCTGGAGGACCGGCCGCGCATCGAGCGCGCGGCGGAGCAGGGCGGGGCGAACTCGGTCATCGCGGCGCTGCCCGGCCAGTACGACACGATGCTCGGCGGCTGGTTCGAGAAGGGCCAGGAACTGTCCAGCGGCCAGTGGCAGAAGCTGGCGGTGTCCCGCGCCTTCATGCGCGACGACGCGGAGGTGCTCATCCTGGATGAGCCCACCGCCAGCATCGACGCGGAGGCGGAGCACGCGCTGTTCGAGCGCTTCCAGGCGCTGGCCGCGGACCGCATCGCCATCGTGATTTCACACCGCTTCTCCACGGTGCGCATGGCGGATCAAATCGCCGTGCTGCACAACGGCACGGTGCAGGAGCTGGGCAGCCACGACGAGCTGATGGCGCTGGACGGGCGGTATGCGCACCTGTTCCGGTTGCAGGCGCGCGGCTACCAGTGAGCCGGGCCCGACCTAGGACGCGCTGGCGGGGGTCGGGGCCCTGGGCAGGTGGTCGCGGATGACGCCCAGCCAGTACGGCTTGCCGTAGTACTGGCTCATCTTCCCCAGCCGTTGCCCGTTGAGGAACAGCAGGAAGGTGGGGATGCCGTGCAGGCCGAAGCGGGTGGCCAGGGCCTCGTGCTCGTAGGCGTTGACCTTGACGACGCGCATGGGCGCGCCCTCCAGCTCCGCCAGCAGACCGGGTTCGGACGCCGCGTAGATGTCGCAATTCGGGCAGCCGGGGCCCCAGAAGTCCACCACCACCAGCTCGTCTCGGGGTTCCAGGACGAGCGAGTCGAAGGTCTCGGTCGTCGCCTCGTAGCTCACGGGATGCGCCATGGCGTCCTTCCTAACCCCAAGGGGGCCGCCATTCCACGGGGCCTGTCAGGCCCCGGAGCAGGCGGGCGGCGTGGGAGGAGGCCGACGGGGAGAGGGGTGGGGAAGAG
>NZ_RAWI01000684.1 GCF_003612125.1 Corallococcus praedator | reverse complement strand
CACCCGGGGCTCCCTTCTGCGTGGGCCGAGTCACCCAGACGCCGGCATCCACGTTCAAGAACCCCATCCCGAACCCTGCGTCACCGGGACCTCCGGGGGTTCCCTCGGCGCCTGGATCTCCGTCGAGGCCCGGCCCGCCCACGCAGTTGAAGGCGCCGGAGTTGTCCACGGGGCCAGCATCTGCGCCGCCCGCTCCACCCTTCGTCGCGGGCTCGCCCGTCCCACCGGTCTCACCCTGGTCCCGGACGACGCCGCTGCCTCCGGGGCCACCCACTCCGGCGCCACTGACGGAACAGGTGCTGGTGCCTCCCGTGCCCTGATCTCCAGGGATGGAGCCCGTACCACTGGGCTGGGCGGCGCCCCCCGGGATGCCGGGGGCGCCCTTCACGTCGGGGCTCGCTGGCGAGCCTTTGTTTCCGGGCCCGCCCAGGCCTGCTTCCACGCGGGTGTTGTGGAGCTGCAGGTTCGCGGTGTGGATCGCCCGAAGGGCGATGGAGGACTCGCTGTCGTTGAGCGCGTCGTTGGAGGCGATGTGGAGGCCATCCAGCAGGACGCGCGCGTCGGTGACGTCGCGGACGGTGAACGCCAGCGTGCCGCCGTCGATGAGCGTGCCGCCGTCGGTGAACCGATCCCAATCGTTGGTGGTGCCGCGCCGGCTGTATCCGCCATGGAGCGAGACCGGCACCGTCACCTCCGTGGAGGCCTCGTTGTAGGTCCCGCGCGCCAGATAGAGGGTGGTGCGTCCGGAGGCGTTGGTGCGCACCTGCTCCAGCGCATGGGCCAGCGTCCCGAAAGGACGCTCCCGGGAGCCGTCGCCGGTGGTGTCATTGCCGCCTGCGGGATCCACGAAGTAGCCCGCGTCCGCGACGCCATCCACGCCATCGCAGTCGGTGTCGAGCCCCTGATCATCGGGCTGGTCGGGGATCGAACTGGGAATGCACTCCGGCCCTGCATCCCCGGCGTCGCTCCTGCCCCCGTCCCCTGCGTCCGCCGTGCCCCCATCCGGTTCGCAGCGGCCCTCGGCCACGCACTTCTCATAGGCCGCGTCGAAGTCCTGGCACCCGCCCACGCTGAGCACCGCACCGAACACCGCGCCCAGCGCTCCGACCTTCCAGATGTTCCGCATGGTTCTCCCCGAACTCACTGCCACGTCCCGGCGACGCTCAATCCGCCACCCTGGGGCGTGAGCGTCACGGACGGCTGAACGGAAGACTGCTTCGTCGGCAGGAAGTACAGCAGCGCGCCGGTCACCACCGCCGCCGCGCCCACGCCGATGCCCACCACGCCAATCGTCTGCGAACGCTTGCCGGAGTCCCGCGCCGCATCCGCCTCGGCCAGCGTCGGGAACTCGTTCTCATCCAGGTCGGTGAACTTGCTGCGCGACTGCACCAGGAACACCGTGCCCACGCCCGCGAGCACCACGCCGCCCGCCGCCGGCACCCACGCCCACTTGCGCCGCCCCGGCGTCTCCACCCTGGGCGCGTCGCCCAGGTCCACCCGCGTGGGCGGCTCGACGCCCGGCGAAACGCCCGGCGTCACCGGCTGCTTGTCGCCCGGCGTCACCGTGGGAGGCTGGATCACCACCTGCGGCGGCGGCGCCACCGGCTCCGGACGCAGCACCCGCAGCGTGCGCGGCACCACCACGTCCAGGGACTTGCTGAGCGCGTCCAGCACCTGATCCTCGGTGACGCCCGGCACCGAGTGCTCGACGAGCGGTGCGCCGTCCTGGGCCGTGTACACGCGCACGCCGGCCTTGTAGGCGTTGAGGTAGGGGCCCACCTCCGTCACCATCACCACGTCCGTCTTCGCCGCCACGCCCAGCGACGCGATGCAGGAGGGCTGCGTGCGGTTGCAGCGCATCATCGCGGTGCGCTTCTTCTTGGGCAGCGTGCGCGTCACGTCCTCCACGCGGACCACCTCCAGGCCCCGGGCCTTGAGCTGTTCGGCCACGTGCTCCTGGGCGGTTCCGATGAGGTAGCGGGGCGTGCCACGCGCCACGTCCGTCGGCGCCAGCAGCACGGTGAGGGGCTTCGCGGAGGAGGTGGTCGCGGGCGCCTGGGCGACCACCAGGGTGAGCGCGGCGATGAAGGGGATCAACACGGGACCACTTTCTCCCCGAGCCGACCGCGTCGCAAGGTCCGGATTCGTGGAAGCCGCATGGTGGGACAGGGCCCCACCCACCTGGGGACGACGGGGATGTCCGGCGTCGGGCGTCCCGCGCGGATGCGTCACGTCACCCGGGTCCGGGAGACCTGGAGGGTCCCCGTCGAGTCATGCGGAGGGTCCTACCGGCGCGGGCGTTCGGGCGCGGGACGGATCTGCGTCTTCTCCGACGTGTTCAGCTCGGTGCTCTGGCCCAGGTCGTCGTCGTCCTCGTCGTCGGGCGGGGGCGGGGGGCCCGGCGGACGCCGTGGCGGTGCCGCGGCCGTGCGCACGTTGTTGGACGAGGACGGGGC
>NZ_RAWI01000683.1 GCF_003612125.1 Corallococcus praedator | reverse complement strand
GCGGAATGGGGATGGCCACCATGGGGCCCGCGACGACGGGCGTGAGGGGCTCCTCGCTCTCCAGCAGCTTCGTGAGCCGGAAGGCCCCGTAGGCCCCGCCCATGAGCACCCCCAGCACCATCAGGGCCCACACCGCGCCCAGCTTCGAGCGCTTCACCGGGGGCGCGGTGTCCGCGCTGGAGGCCTCGTCCGCCCGCAGCCGCGCGACCTCCGCCTTCTTGCGCGCCTCCACGACGCTCAGGGCGTCCGCCTTGCGCTCCGGCAGGTAGGGGCCGTCATCCTTCTGCAGCGCGCGCTTCGCCGACGCCATCACCTGGCTGCTCGTCGTCACGTCCGCGCTGTCCAGGAGCGAGCGCGTGGCGGCCATGCGTTCGGAGAAGAGGCCCTTCATCAGGGCCGCGCGCTGCTCGGCGTCCATCAGCTTGGTGCCGGCCGCCTTCTCGATGGCGCGCGCCATGTCCCGGCCGGACGCGTACCGGCGATCCACGTTGCGCTCCAGGGCGCGCATCACCACGCGGGAGATGTCCTCGGAGATGTGCGGCAGCAGCACGGAGGGCCACGGGATGGAGTCCTCGAGGATCTTCACCATCTCATCGCGCTCGGTCTTGCCGGCGAACAGCCGCTCGCCGGTGATGAGCTCGTGCAGCACCACGCCCACGGAGAACAGGTCGCTTCTGCCATCCAGCGGATCGCCGCGCACCTGCTCCGGGGACATGTAGCCGGTGGTGCCCTTCACCGTGCCCACGTGCGTGCGCTCCAGGCTGTTCTTCGCCTTGGCGATGCCGAAGTCGAGCAGCTTCACGGTGCCGTCGTACGTCACCATGATGTTCTTCTGCGCCACGTCGCGGTGGATGACGGGGCTGGGCTGGCCGCCGGGCGACGTGAAGGTGTGCGCGTAGTGCAGCGCGAGGCAGACGTCGCGCGCCACCGACAGCGTGAAGCCCAGCGGCACCGGCTGGCGCTTCTTGAGGCACGCGCTGGTCACCTGGTTGAGGTTCTGCCCGCCGATGAACTCCATGGCCAGGTAGAGCCCGTCGTCCTCCTCCCCCAGGTCGAACACCTGCGCGATGTTCGGGTGGTTGAAGGCCGCGGTGATGCGCGCTTCGTCCAGGAACATGCGGACGAACTGCTCATTCGAACGCGCGTCCGGGAGGATGCGCTTGATGACCACGTACTTGCGGAAGCCGCCCGGGCCGGACGTGTAGCCCAGGAACAGCTCCGCCATGCCGCCCACGGTCAACTGCGTGAGCACCTCGTACTTCCCGATGCGCTCGCCCCGATGGAAATCGATGAGGTCATCCTCCAGCGCCCCGGACCGGCGCGCCCGCATCAAGAGAAACGGAAAAAATCGCCCGCGGACCATAACAGGGCTGTTGCTGCCGGGGACGTTCCGTCCAGGTGGAGACCCACTTGGGGTGGGCCCGCATGCCCCCCAGGTCCCTGTGGATGAGCTGTGGACGACAGGGGGCGGGCTGTGGACAACCGGCCGGCGAATCCCGGGGCTGTGGATGCCGGGGGAAAACCGGCAACTTGCCCACATGTAGCAGATCGCCGATTCCTGTATGAATCCACGGGGTTGCTGACTTGTCCCCAACTCCGCGCCGCCTACTGCTTCCACCAGTTGATCAACACTACAAATAGACTGGTTGAAGAAGACGGGGCCTGTGCCTTCGCGTGGGGAGGAGACGTCCCGCGGGCCTCCGCTACAGGCTGCATCCGCTACAGGAGCGTGGCACGCAGGCGGTCCAGCAGGCCGGGCAGGTCCTGGAGCAGCTGCCGGTCCAGGTCCTCCAGCGCGTCGCGGAACATGGCCAGGTCCTCCGGCTCGCGTTCAGCGGACACCATGCGCTGCAGGCCGCGCAGGCGCAGGTTGCGCTGGACCAGCCGGGCCAGGGTGTCCTCCAGCTCGTCGCCGAGCTCGGGGTCCAGGCGCAGTTCCTGTCCCACCAGCTCCCGGAGCTGCTCCACGCGGTACGTGAGCTCCCAGCTCTCCTCGTAGCCCGCGCGCCGGGGGACCGGCTGCCCTGGGTTCCACCGCTCGTTCACATGCCCTCTAGTGCGGCCGGGGCCGGGTGAGGCCTGTCAGCGACAGCCGGGTGCGCGTCGGATCCAACTCCACGAGCATCCGGCAGTCCGCCACGTCCAGGCGCAGGGTGTAGGGAAGGCAGGGCGCGCGGTCCGAGTGCTCCCGGCTCGCGTCCGCGCCCATCCGGAACAGCTCCGCCAGCACCGCCCGCCGGACCTCCGGCGAAAGCCCGTCCACAGTGGATTGCACGCCTCGGACGATAAGCACCGTGAAGGCCTGCATTCCGGGAGAAACACTGGAGGGGCTGGCCAAGGTCATGCTGAGAACCTTTGCCAGAACCGTACCTTGCAACAGGTCTGTGTTTTCAGGGGGTTGGCGGGGGGCGGAATGTTTGGGGCTGAAAAAAACTCCGGGTCGGAAGGGGACGATCCTGAAGCCCCGGGG
>NZ_RAWI01000682.1 GCF_003612125.1 Corallococcus praedator | reverse complement strand
GGCTCGGAGATGTGTATAAGAGACAGCCCCCAAGCCCGACGAGGGCCGGCTCGCGCAGCAGATTGAACAGCGCTACGCGGACATCCAGGCCAAGCGCGACCACTTCCTCGTGCTCGGCGTGCCGCAGGACGCCTCGCGCGACACCGTGAAGGCCGCCTTCCTCAGCCTCGCGAAGCTCTACCACCCGGACCGGCTGCCCCCGTCGCTGCCCCACCTGGCGCCGAAGATCACCTCCGTCTTCGAGTCCATCCGCGAGGCCTACGAAGTCCTGCACGACGACACGCGCCGCAACAGCTACCTGCAGTCGCTGCAGGGGGCCCAGGCCGCGCCCAAGCCCCCGTCGCAGGCCTCGGCGGGCCGCCCCGGCGCCCCTTCCGCCCGTGGCAACGTGAACGCGGAGGACCTCTTCAAGATGGCGGAGGTCTACTTCCGCAAGCGCGACTTCGTCGCCGCCAACGAACACTACGAGCGCGCGCACACGCTGGACCCCAAGCCCCTGTACCTGGCCGCCCGCGCGTGGGCCATCTACATGGACCCCAGCCGCAAGGCCGACATGGCCCGCGCCAAACAGTGGATGGCGGATGCGGTGCGCGCGGACCCGAACTGTGATCGCGCCCACTACCAGCTGGGCGTCATCGCCCGGGTGGAGAACGACATGGACCGCGCCGAGCGCCACTTCCGCGAGGCCGTGCGCGCCAACCCCAAGCACCTGGAGGCGAACCAGGAGCTGCGGCTCATCGACATGCGCAAGAAGAACCCGCCCAAGAAGGGCCTCTTCCGCTGACCTGCCTGTCCTCCAGGGGGGGAACCGGACGGTTTTCCGGACAGTCCCGCCCATTGACACACCTGGAAAGCGGGCCCGATGCTTGCCCCCACGGGGCGCGTCCGGTGGATCCGCCGCCCCTCCCGTTTTGAAAGGCATGCAACGTGGCCAAGCAGCACCTGCTCCTGGTCGATGGTGACGCGAAGAGCCTGCGCGTGATGGAGGTCAGCCTGAAGAAGGCGGGCTTCTCCGTCACGACGGCGATCCACGGCAAGGATGCGCTGGAGAAGGTCCAGATCAGCCCTCCGGACCTCGTGCTGGCCGACACGAAGATGCCGGAGATGGACGGCTTCGAACTCTGCAAGACGCTCAAGTCCGACGAGCGCTTCAAGTCCATCCCCTTCGTCTTCCTGACGAACCAGAAGTCGGTCGAGTTCAAGGTGCGCGGCCTTGAGCTGGGCAGCGACGACTACCTGACCAAGCCGATCTACATCAAAGAGATCGTCGCCCGCGTGAAGATGATCCTTCAGAAGGCCGAGAAGGAACGCATCGAGAAGCGCGAGACGACCAAGGGCGGCTTCGCGGGCAGCCTCGCCGACATGGGCGTCGTGGACCTGGTCCAGACCTTCGAAATCGGCCGCAAGACGGGCGTCATCTCCATCCAGGGCGAGCGCACCGGCACCGTCTACTTCAAGGAAGGCCGCGTCGTGGACGCGGAGCTGGGCCGGCTCAAGGGCGAGAACGCCTTCTACCGGCTGCTCAACACGTTCGAAGGCCAGTTCGACGTGCAGTTCACCACGTTGGACAGGCCCGAGCGCATCGAGGTCTCCACGCAGGGCCTGCTCATGGAGGGCATGCGCCGGCTCGATGAGTGGGGCCGGATGCTCGAGCAGCTTCCGCCGCTGGAGACGGTCTTCGAGATCGACTACCACCAGCTGGCGGACCGCCTGTCGGAGATCCCCGACGAGGTGAACGGCCTGCTGCGCCTGTTCGACGGCAAGCGCGCGCTGTCGCGCGTGGTGGAGGACTCGGACTTCGAGGACCTGGCCGCGCTGGGCATCATCAGCAAGCTGTACTTCGAGGGGCTGATCCGCGAGCTGGGCAACGCGCCGCAGGAGCCGGTGCAGAGCAGCAAGCCCGGCATCGAGCAGTGGCTGAACGCCGCCCCGCCCATCCCGGTGGAGCTCGCGCCCGCGCCCGTCGAAGCGGCCCCCGTGGAAGTCCCGGTGGCCGTGGAGGACGTCCCCCCGGAGCCCGAACCCGTCCCCGTGGCGGAGGCCGCGCCCGTCGAGGACGTGACGCCCGAGCCGGAACCCGCGCCCGTCGAGGAGTTCGCGCCCGCCGCGGAGGTGGCGTCCACGCCGGCCCCGGCGCAGCCCGCGCAGGTCATCGTCTTCCCGCCGCGCTCGCGTCCCGGTGAAGGCGGCCAGCCACCCGCGTTCGGGCAGGAGGCCGCGGAGCCCGTGGCCCCGCCGCTGTCGCAGGAGGGCTCCTCCTTCCTCGTGGAGCCGCCCCCGGCGCACCGCGCGGTGGATCACGCTCGGCGCAGCCTGCTGCTCGACTGGGGCCGGGTGGACACGGAGGGCCTGAGCGCCTCCAGCACCTGGGGCCCCGGCTCCGTCTGGTCTCCCGCGCCCCGCGCGCCCCTCTCGCCGCAGGGGCCTGCCACCGCCGCCGCGCCGGTGCCGCCTCCTCCCGAGCCGCCGCTCACGAAGGCGCCCATCTTCGGTGGGGCGGCCATCGCGCCCAGCCCCCTGGCC
>NZ_RAWI01000681.1 GCF_003612125.1 Corallococcus praedator | reverse complement strand
GGACACTACCAGAGCCCTCCGCCCCAAAGGAACGCTCGCGTCGCCCCACCCCTTCCGGGCCGCTGTCCCCCTGTACGGCCGGTCAGTCCCGGGGCTTCGAAGCGACCTCAAGGGGCTCATATCGAAGGCGGGGCCACCGTCCCCGGGGCCGCCGGGGCCGCTGACGCGGGCGGACGGGCGCCGGGCGAGCGGAAGGCCAGCCCGATGGACGGCAGGAAGGTCATCCCGCCCAGGTCCCGCTTCCCGCCGAAGATGTCCGGCTTGCAGTACACGTAGCCGCCCGTCAGCTCCGCGTAGATGTGCACGTAGCGGTAGCCCAGGGCGAAGCCCACCGTGGAGCCCACGAAGTGGCTGCTGACCGTGGTGGGCAGGCTCACGTCGAAGCCCGTCACCGGGGCGCCCTGCTGGGCGAAGTCCACCAGCTGCGCGTCCAGCCGGGTGTGGCTGTAGACGTACTTGGGGGCCCCGTAGAGCTTGAACACGTCGCCGTATTCGGCGCTCAGGTACAGCGGCACCTCCACGTCGAAGCGGTTGAAGTCTCCCAGCTCCACCACCTCCAGCACGTCCAGCAGCGCCCCGGAGAACAGGTGCTTGGACACCCCCAGGCCCAGGGCCAGGTCGTAGGAGCGGTTCCTCTCTTCCCCACCGTGGGCCAGCCGCACCTTCCCGTCGAAGCGCAGGGCGTTGCTGCTGAAGCGGCCGCCCAGGTCCAGCCCGTCCAGGACGCCCACCCGCACCATCAGCTCCGGGTTGACGCCCGGCGGGGCCACCACCAGGGCGATGCCGGCGGTGAGCAGGCGCTGCTGATCCTCCTCGGAGAGGGTGTAGGGCCGGCCCTCCTCGATGGCGTCCATCGCCTCGCGCCCCTGGTCGATGCCCACGTCCACCACGCTGGCCAGGGTGCCCACCGGCACGAAGACGCCCATGCTGCCCGTCACCTGGACCTGGCCGGGCGACAGCGTCTTCGCCGTCTGCATCGTGGAAAGGGGGGTGGCACAACCCACCGTGACGCTGGCGAACCCCAGCAGGAGCAGGACGGGAAGAGATCTCATGGGGTTGCAGGTTATGCCCATTTCCGGCGCGAACGCTTCATTCCGCGCGTCCACGCTGCTAAGGGGGCTGTCGTGCGAATCAAGCAAAAACCCGAGGACTTCTCCGTGAAGGAGTCCTACCGCTTCGACGAAGCCGCCAATGGGCGGCATCGTGTCTACCTCATGGACAAGCAGAAGTTGTCCACCTTTGACGCGGTCAACCGCCTCATCACCAAGTTCGGCTTGAAGCCGGGCTCCATCAGCTACTGCGGCCTGAAGGACAAGCAGGGCCGCACCGAGCAGATCATCGCGGTGGATGGCGCGGACGTCGACATGCAGGAGCCCGACCTGCGCCTGAAGTTCCTGGGCCGGACGGACAAGGCGCTGTCGGCGCGCAACATCACCTCCAACCGCTTCTCCGTCACCGTGCGCGCCCTGTCGCACGACTCGCTGGCGCCGCTGAATCTGGCCACCGCCGAGGTCAACCGCCTGGGCGTGGTGAACTACTTCGACAGTCAGCGCTTCGGCGCGCTCAAGCACGGCCAGGGCTTCATCGCCAAGGACATCATCCGGGGCGACTTCGAGGCCGCGCTGCACAACTACTTCGCCCGTCCCTCGGAGCTGGATCGCACCGAGGACGCCAAGGTGAAGGGCTTCTGGCGCGACAACTGGGGCCAGTGGGACGCGCGCGTGCCCTTCGAGGGCGCGAAGAAGTACCACCGCATCCTGCGCTCGCTGCGGGACCATCCGAACGACTGGATGCGGGCGTTCCTGCAGATCGACTCGGACTACCGGGCGATGATCCTCTTCGAGTACCAGAGCTTCCTCTGGAACGAGGGCGTCCGGCGCTACCTGCAGCTGCTGCTGCCGCGCGAGCACATGTTCCCCATGCGCTACCAGGCCGGCACGCTGCTGCACTTCCGGGACGCGAGTCCGGAGGTCCTGAACACGCTGCGCGACGCGACGTTCCCGCTGGTCGGGCCGGACTCCACCTTCAGCGACCCGAAGGTGGCGGAGGCCATGGCGTGGGTGCTGGGCCGCGAGAAGCTCAAGCTCTCCGACCTGCGCATCAAGAACGCGGAGCGCCTGCTCTACTTCAAGGAAGAGCAGCGCCCCCTGCTGATGCACCCGCACAAGCTCGTGGTGGGCCGCACGCAGAACGACGACGTGAACCGCGGCGACATCAAGGTCAACGTGGCCTTCACGCTGCCCCCCGGCGCGTACGCCACGCTGGTCATCAAGCGCCTGTTCCACTTCGAGTACACGGAGGACACGAAGGAGGAGGTGCGCGCGTCGCAGCGTCCGCGCCTCGTCGCCACCGAGCGGGCCGAAGCCCACGTCGAGGCGGCCCAGGCCGCGGCGCGTGAAGCCGAAGGGCCTTCGCGCCACCGCACGCTGGCAAGCCACAGCACCCGCGCGCCCGCCCGCGCCACCAGCCGGGATCCGCGCCCGGGTGGTGGCGCGGGCGGTCGCGCGGGTGCTGTGGCTTGCCCGC
>NZ_RAWI01000680.1 GCF_003612125.1 Corallococcus praedator | reverse complement strand
CCCTCGCTCCGGAACGTCCGACGCTTCATCGCAGGCCCCTTCCCGCCACCAGCGCACGACCACCCCGGAACGTCCGGCGCCTCATCGCGCACCCTCCCCTGCCACCAGGGGCGTGAGGAGGGCATGCAGGCAGACGAAAGGGCGCGGAGCACATGGCGCGACACTCTATGCGCGCGGTCCCTGCCGTGACGCGGGCTTCCTGTTACCTTCCGCGCCGCCATGGACCGTCCCCTGCATACCGTCCGGTCGCGGCTCGAGGATTTCCTCGCCGAGCTGGCCACCCTCCAATACCGCTACGGCGCCGGGCTCGCCCCGGACCTCCCCGTCGCGCGCCTCCACGCCTCGTTCCCGGAGCTGTCCTCGCCGGAGACCTTCGTCGCCGCCAACGAGGCGCTCGCCAAGGCCCGCCTCCGGGACGACGCCCTGGCCGTGCGCCGCATCACGCTGGTGCGCGAGCTCATCGCCACCCAGGTGGAGGAGTCCCTCGCCGCCCGGGCCGGGGAGGCCGTCATCGCGGCGGAAGCGCATTCGCACATCCCCGCCGACGACCAGACGCTGTCGCTGTCCCAGGCCCTGGCCCAGATTCCCCGCGAACAGAACCGCGCCCGCCGATCCCTCCTGGAGAGCGGCGCCGGCAACTTCCTCTGGGAGCACCGCGGCGCCTACGGAGACCGGCGCGACGCCGCCCTCCAGGCCGCGGAGCTGCTGGGCTTCCCGAACTACCCCGCCCTGCGCCAGGACGTCACCGGCATCGACGCCGGCAAGCTCGCCGAGGCCGCCGAGCAGACCCTGCGGGCCACCGAGGACGCCTACCGCGACGTGCTGGGCTACGTGCTGCGCAAGCTGGAGCCCAACCTCCACGCCCTGCCCGGCGGCGAGGCGCGGCGCCACGACGTCCAGGCCGCCCTGCGCGCCCCGTGGATGGACGCGCACTTCCGCCGCGAGGACACCGTCCCCGCCGTGATGCGCTGGCTGTCCGACTGGGGCCTGCGCCCCGACGCCGGCGGCCGCATCCGCCTGGACGACGAAGCCCGCCCGGGCAAGGCCTCCCGCCCCTTCGTCGCCGCCGTGCGCGTGCCCGACGAAATCCGGCTCGTCCTCCAGCCCCGGGGCGGCATGGACGCGCTGGGCGACCTGCTCCATGAGCTGGGCCACGCCTGGCACCTGGCCCACGTGGACGAGGACGCCCCCACGGAGCTGCGCCGCCTGGGCGACGCCTCCGTCACGGAGGCCTACGCGGCCACCTTCGAGCGGCTGCTCCTGTCACCGCCCTGGCTCAAGCGCTACCTGAACCTGCCGTCCGGCACCGTGAAGGACGTCATCCGGCTGGCCGCCTTCCAGGCCCTGGCCGTGCTGCGGCGCCACTGCGCGAAGCTGTCCTACGAGCTGTCCCTGTCCACCAGGGGGGCCTCCGCCGACCGCGCGGACGAATACGCCGACGGCCAGCGCCGCGCCCTCTTCGCGCAGCCGCACCCGGGCTTCTTCCTGCATGACGTGGACTCGCAGCTCTACGTCACCCGCTACCTGCGGGCCTGGGCCCTGGAGACCCGGCTCACCGCGCACCTGCTGGAGCGGTTCAACGAGGACTTCTGGCGCAACCCCGCGGCCTTCGCCTGGCTCAAGGGGCTGTTCGCGCGGGGCGGCGCCGCCGACGCGGAGGGACTGGCCACGGAGGTATCGGGCACGCCGTTGGCGTTGCCCGAGGCGGGAGCGCGCCTCGTGGCCATCCTCAACCAGTAGGGGCTTCACGCCCCCTGTGGCACAAGCCGCGCGCCTACTTCTTCTTGGTGCGCAGCGCGCGGACGATCTTGTCCTTCGTCGCGTTGGCCGGAGCCTCGGGCGTCCGGACCGCGGCGGGCGCCTTGGAGGCGTTGGCCGCCGTGCGCGTCTGGCCGGTGCGCGCGCGCATCGCCTTCATGAGCTGCATCTCGATGACGAGCAGCTCGTCGGCCAGCTCCGCGTTGGCACCCGCGGCGCGGGGCAGCGGCGCGTTCGGGCTGGAAGCACCCGCGCCATGCCGCATGCGCAGGGCCTTCTCCTCCTCGGCCGTCAGCGTGGTGGACTTCTCCATCGCCGCCTTGACCTCTTTCGCGGTCAACGTGCTACTTCCGACCTTGCGCTCCATCTCCGCTCCCTTCGTTGTGCACGCCTGAACACCCGAGCATGTCAGATGCGTCTGGGCCGCAACCGACGAGGATTGTAGGGGACGCAAGAGGGACGTCAAAATTTCTTCCAACAGGTCGCTGCCAATCTGTAGCGACCCACCCCACCTGCTACAGGCGCATCCCCATCCCCAGGAACAGGGACGTCAGGGTCTGCCGGTCGCCGGAGAAGGGGTCGCCGTCCGCCGCGAAGTTCTGGTAGCGCGCCTCGGCGGAGAGGAAGAAGTCCCGGCCCAGTTCCAGGCCCACCCCGCCGGAGAACTCCATCCCCACCTGGAGCACGCGGCTGCCCAGCGAGTCCGGGGCCGCCGGCTGGGGCCGCGTATGGGCCATGAGCAGGCTGGCCCCCAGCCCCAGGAAGGGCCGCAACCGGG
>NZ_RAWI01000067.1 GCF_003612125.1 Corallococcus praedator | reverse complement strand
GTCGGACGTGGCCCGGGCCTCCTGGAGCGCCACCGCCTGCTTCGACAGGCTTCCCTGCTGCTCCACCTGCGCCAGGCCCAACTGCCGGCCCGCCTCGCCCAGCCGGTGCGCGGCGGTGTGCAGCGACATACCGGACGCAATGGGAGCCCCTCCGGCGCAGGGCTCCGCCCGACGCGGCGCGGCAGCCTCATGGGTCCGGTGGGGGCCTCTGCCCGGGGGTTTCGCGGCTCAGCCGGCCTGGAACTGCCGCGCCAGCTCATCCACTTCGCGGGACACGTCCTGCAGCGTCTGGGTGGAGCCCCGGGTGGTCTCCGCGCGCTGGAGCGTCGCCTCCATGATGCGCGACAGGTCGGTGACGGCGGTGAAGACCTGGGTGAAGCCCGCGTTCTGCTGCGTGACGGCGGCGGCGATCTGCCGGGCCGCGCCGGCGCTCTCGCGCGACATCGCCAGCAGCTCCCGCAGGGACGCCCCCGACGTCCTCACCCCGTCCAGGCCGCTGGCGACCTGCTGTCCGCCCTGCTCGCCCATGAGGGATGCCGCCCGGATGCCCTGGCGCAGGTCGTCCAGCACGGAGCGGATGCGGTCCGTCGCCTGAACGGACTGGTTGGCCAGCCCCCGCATCTCCCGCGCCACCACGGAGAAGCTGCGGCCCACGTCCCCCGCGCGCGCCGCCTCGATGGCCGCGTTGAGCGCGAGCACGTTGGACTGGTCCGCCAGGTCCTTCACCGACGCGGTGATGTCACCGATGCGCGACGCGCTCTCCGTCAGGGCCGCGAGCCGCGCCTGGATGCCGTCCATCGCCTCCTGGATGGCGACCAGCCCCGCGAGGCTCTCCTCCACGGAGCGCTCGCCCTGGAGCCCCTGCGCCTCCGCGCGCTGCGCCACCTGGAGGACGGCCTCCGCGCGGTCCGCGGCCAGCCGGGAGGTGTGCTGGATTTCGTCGGACGTGGCCCGGGCCTCCTGGAGCGCCACCGCCTGCTTCGACAGGCTTCCCTGCTGCTCCACCTGCGCCAGGCCCAACTGCCGGCCCGCCTCGCCCAGCCGGTGCGCGGCGGTGTGCAGCGACCGGGGCAGCGCGGACAGCTTGAGCAGCACCGCGCGCATGCCCGACGCCAGGTCGCCAAGCTCATCCGTGGACACCCAGGCAGGGGCGGTCACGCGGCCCGCGGCCAGCGACTCGATGGCCTCCCGCACCGCGCCGGCTCCCTTCGCCTGACGTCGGGCCATCATCCACAGCGTGAGGGCGGGGATGACCAGCATCACCGCGCAGATCCACGCCAGCGCGAAGGCGAACTCGCGCAGCAATTCGTGCCCCAGCGCATCCAGTTGGCCCACCGCGTCCTGCGCGCCCAGCGCCCGCAGGTGCTCCTCCAGCATCGCGCGGGCGACGCGCAGCTTCACCCCCAGCATCCCGCCGCTCAACAGCAGCGTCAGCACCAGGGACGTCACCGACGTCAGCGGCAGGAACCAGCGCTGCCGGGGCCAGAAAGGTCCCCCACCTCGGGGGGCCGCCTCCGGGAAGCGCTGCTGTTCCGCCAGCACGTACGGCAACAGGCGCTGCTCCAGGCTGAGCGCGTAGGGCAGTGCCAGCAGCACCCCGAAGCACGCCGCCACCGAACAGCCCATCACCACCTGGAAGGCATCCTTCTGGTGCAGCGACGCGACGATGACGCTGAAGGTGAACCCGCCCACCACCCAGGCCCCGGCCGTGGTGGCGGCGGCCGCGCGCCACGGCAGGCGCATGAGCCGCTCCAGGCGCTGACCGGGCGCGTCCCCGGGCCTGCGCGCCAGGGCGTGCCGGCCCACCCACCACAGCGACAGCAGCGGGAAGCCCGCGCCAAACACGAGGATGATGGGCGGCAGCACCGTGAGCACGACCTGCGTCGCCTGCGTCCCGCCCAGCCCCATCGCCACGGACACCAGATACCCGGCGATGAACGCGGGCAGCGACATCCACCGCAGGAACAGCCAGACCCCCTGTTTGACAAAGGCCGACACCGCCTCGCCATCACCCACCATGTCTTGGTTTGTCATACGCGGATCGCGGGCTCCAGGCCGACCGGAGCGGGCCGTCCCCGGTTCCCGTCGAGCGTAGCGAATCCCCCCGGCACTTGCCCCACCGGGCCGCCCTGGAAGCGCGGACCGGCGTGCTTTCATGTTTCAATCGCCTGTCTTTCCCGCATTGCCCTGTTTATCTCTCACGGAAGTCTGGCTTTCACCGGCTCCGGAAGAGGCAACAAAGGGGGAGCTAGCGGAGGAGGACCCGGTTCGTGCCCAGCCCGTCGATGACGGCGATGACGTCGTTGGGTGCGCGCTCGAAGAGGCCGGGGGTGTAGTTGCGCGACGTGCCCGTCCACACGGGGCTGGGGGCGGACCAGGTCTCGAAGTTGGTCGTGGTGGTGACGAAGCCGACGTGGCAGCTGCGCTGGTCCACCGGGGCGCTGGACAGGTCGGGCGGGCCGGCCTTGTCCTCGTCGGTGCAGAACGCGACGCCCACCGGGCCCCCGCCCACGCGGATGGCGTAGGGGACGTAGGCGTTGTAGCGGCGGCCGGAGCCCGGATCGATGCGCGAGCTGTACACGGTGCGGCGCAGCGAATCATCCCACGTACGGCCTCCGTCCCAGGACTGCACGGCGTTGATGACGTTGGCCCGGGCCCCTCCGGTGGGAAAACCCTCCACGCCCTCCACGACGGCCATGATGCGGTCCCCGGAGAGCTGCACCACCGTGGGCATGCCCTCGCGGCTGAGCGCGCCCGCCCGCTTGTCGCGCGACACGGTGACGGTGCCGTACGCGGTCCACGCTCCGGTGAGGCCCTGCCGGCCCTGCATGGCGATCCACTGGTGGCCAGGGAAGCCGCCCTGCGCCGCCAGCAGCTCCGAATCGTAATAGACCTGCAGGTCGCCATTGCCGCGCCGGAACAGGAAGGGCGCGCCCACGAAGCGCGTCGTCGGTCCGGCGACGGTGCTGTCGTAGACCCAGC
Organism: Corallococcus praedator; assembly: GCF_003612125.1. Lineage (GTDB taxonomy): Bacteria > Myxococcota > Myxococcia > Myxococcales > Myxococcaceae > Corallococcus > Corallococcus praedator. The sequence continues at coordinate 28,178 of NZ_RAWI01000067.1, read as the reverse complement.
CGTCGCCGTCATTGTCGCTGCGGGTGATGGTGACGCGGAACTGGCCATTGGCGTACTCGCGGAAGGCGCAGAAGACGGTGTGCGTGCCCGGGATGGCCAGCATCGTCACGTCGCCGAACTCCACGCTCGGGTTGTTGGCGACGGAGCCGTGAAGCGCCCAGCTCGCACCCCCGTTGGCGCTTGTCCACACGTCGATGCCGTGGCCCCAGCTCGAACCACCGATGAGCAGCCCGTCCGCGCGGCGGGTGATGCCCCGGATGGGAGCGCCCCCGGACGGCATCAGCACCCGCCACCCTCCCGCCGGAAGCTCGGACTCCACCCGGGCCAGGGGCTCCAGGGCCTGCGCTTCCTCTTCCGGAGCGCAGGCCCCGAGCGAAGCCGTGAGCAGCGCGAACATCATCAGGCGCCGGGGAAGACGCGGGCGGAACGACCAGGGGGATGGGTTCATGCCCGCGAGCCTGCCGGCACCGGCTTCCCCGCATCAAGCGCCAGAGCCGCAAAACCGGGAACAAGTGCCGGCAGGGTCGCCAGGACTACAGCAGGATGCGACACGCCTTCTGGTCCGTGCCGCTGACGCCGTTGCAGGAGTAGTTGTCACGGCAGTCCGACTGGGAATCACAGACAGGCGAACACAGCAGTGATTCGGATTGACGCGCGCACAGCATGTCCGCCGGGCAGCCGGCCTGCGCCCCTTCCTGGGTGCACTCCTGGGCGCAGAAGCCGCCGGGGAAGTCCTGGCGGCATTCCAGTCCGACGTCGCAGCCCTCCTCGCTGCAGGACTCGCCAGCGGCCCCCGTGCCACCGCAGCCCATGAGGGGGAGGACCGCCAGCCCCACCACCAACATCCAGACAGAGCGCATTCGCATCCACTCCAATGACAGGCAGGGCCAGGCCCCCGCGACGCCCAGCATGGTCAGCCTGAAGACAGCCGTCCAGCCACGGCCCTGGATGCTTGCGCGGTGGAGGATTCCCTCCGCCTCCGGAAGAAAATCGAGCCAGGTTCCGGGGCGCACTCCGTATGGCGATTCCGCACTGGGGCGGGACGGGGAGGACCCGTCCCGCCAGAGGCGTCCATCAGGGTGCTCGGTCCGCCAACCCATTGAGGCAGCAGCTCAGCCTCGCTTCCGTCCCGTCCTCGTTGCGCATCAGCATAGCCTCCGGGCCCATCTTCGACTCGTGCGTGGCGTTGCTCCTGGTCGTGGCTGTGCGTGTCCGCCCATGAAGCTGGGCGGGGTGTCGATCCCCGCCCAGCGGACCTTCTCAACAGCGTGCTAGCGCAACGACACGAGGTCAGTTGTAACCGTTGTCGACGCAGGACTCATTGTCAGGGCACCACTCGTCACATTCGACCAGGGCATCCGGGCGTGGGGGATAAGTGGGGGGAATGCACCCGCTCTCGTAAAACCAGGTGAGGTTCAACGACACGCACTTGACGGAGCCAGTCCTGCACACCGCATCCTCCCTCGTCCCAAGCTCCGCCTCCTGCGGCTGCTCCGGCACGGGACCGCACGCGACGACACTGAACGAGAAAGCCACACCAGCGAGCACGCTCTTCACGAAGACTCCTCTTAGTGGCCTCATCAGCGAGGCACGAAACCCATACCATTCAAAACCAAACATACCAACCTAAACGCATAAGAACAGCCCATCTCAATTCATCCAGGAACATCAAACCTGCACGGGCGACATACGACCGCCGTCGCCATCACCAGACAGCCTCTGATGACAAGCCTCCTGTCCCCCATGAGGAGCCTTCCGCGCAGGCCTCTCAAGGAAGGCCGGGAGCGGACGGAACTGGCGGCGTACCTGGTGGGCGCCGCATACAATCTGGCGCGGATGGCACGGCTGGCAGCCGCATGGGCGCCGTCCGCCCGCCGCCTCCCACCGAAGACACGGTTGAGGGCGAAAGCAACGCGAGGCCTGGCCTCATGCCCACAAACCGGGCTTCTTCAACGCCCAGTTGGTGCGGAAGAACGGGCGACAGGAGACGACATGTGGGCCCGGACCACGGCTGGACGCGACACGCCTTCGGGTCCGTGCCGCTGACGCCGCTGCAAGCGCGGTTACCACGACAGTCGTCCTGGGAACCACAGACAGGCGAGCACATCGGCGACGCGGATTGACGCGCACAGCGCATCGGCGGGGCAGCCGGCCTGCGCACCTCATGGCGACTTCACGTCGTGCGGGCGGGACAGGGAGGACCTGTCCCGCCAGAGGACTCCATCAGAGCGCTTCGGTCCGCTTCAGCAGCCAGTCGCGCGCCGCGCCTTCGACGTGGGGCAGCAGCCGCTCCCGCACCGTGGAGTGATAGGCATTGAGCCATTCGGACTCGGCCTTGGACAGCATGCCCGGGTCCACGAGCCGCGTGTCGATGGGGCACAGGGTCAGCGTCTCGAAGCGGAGGAACTCGCCAAAGGCAGTCGTCTGCGCGGGCACGGTGGCGATGAGGTTCTCGATGCGGATGCCCCAGCGGCCCGGCCGGTAGAGGCCGGGCTCGTTGGAGGTGACCATGCCCGGCTCCAGCGCCGTGTGCGGGTCGTTGGGCATCGTCTGGGAGATGCCGTGCGGCCCTTCGTGGACGTTGAGGAAGTAGCCCACGCCGTGGCCCGTGCCGTGGCCGTAGTCCAGCCCCTCGGCCCACAGCGGCGCGCGTGCCAGCGCGTCCAGGGCCGGCGACCGCGTGCCCCGGGGGAACCGGGCGAGCGACAGGTTGATCATCCCGCGCAGCACCAGCGTGAAGTCGCGCCGCTGCTCCGCCGTGGGCTCGCCCACCGGGACGACGCGGGTGATGTCCGTGGTGCCCGTCGTGTACTGCCCGCCCGAATCAATGAGCAGCAGTCCCTGGGAGGGCGTCCCCGGCGTGCACACCGCCGCGTGGGACTCCGCCAGCGCGCGGTAGTGCGGCATCGCGCCGTTCGCGTTGAACGCGGCGATGGTGGCGAAGCTCAGCGACACGAAGCCCGGACGGCGGGCGCGCGCGGCGGACAGGCGCTCATCGATGGTCAGCTCCGTGATGGGCTCGCGGCCGAGCGCCGACTCGAACCAGGCGAAGAACTCACACAGCGCCGCGCCGTCCTGCTCCATCGCGGAGCGGATGTGTTCAAGCTCCGCGGGCGTCTTGCGGGACTTGGCCACGGTCGACGGGTTGAGCGCTTCGACCACGGACACGCCCGGCGCCACGGCCTGCCGCAGGCCGTGCGTCATGCGCCGGGGGTCCATGAGCAGCTTCGTCCCTTGGGGCAACGCCCCCAGCGCCGGAGCCGCCTGCTCATAGGGCGCAAGCACGATGCCGTCCTTCTCCAGCGCCACGCGCAGGGCGTCCGGCACCTTGCCCTCGGAGATGAACAGGCGGACCGCGCCAGGCTCCACCAGCAGGTGCGCGAGGAACACCGGGTTGTAGTCCACGTCGGCGCCGCGCAGGTTCGTCAGCCACGCGATGTCATCCAGCGTGGAGATGAAGTGGTGCGTCGCCCCCAGCCGGCCCATCTCCTCGCGCAGCGCCTGGAGCTTCTCGGCGCGCGAGCCGGGCGCCAGCTCGTGCGCGTACACCGGGGCCACGGGCATCACCGGACGGTCGGGCCAGGCCTCCGCCACCACGTCCAGGTCCGTGCGCAGCGTCACGCCCTTCGCCGTGAGCAGCGTGGAGGCCGCCCTCGCCTGTCCCAGGCCCAGCACCGCGCCATCCACCGCCACCGCCTGCCCCGGGGGCACGTTCGCGGCGAGCCAGTCGATGAAGGGCTGTCCGGGCGCGTTCGTCGTGCGCACCGTGGCGATGCCGCTGCCCGTAAGCTGCGCGTCCGCCTGTTCCCAGTAGCGGCTGTCCACCCACAGGCCCGCGTAGTCCGGGGTCACCACCAGCGTGCCCATGGAGCCGGTGAAGCCAGACACCCATTCCCGTCCCTTCCAGCGGCCGGGCTGGTATTCGGACAGGTGCGGATCGCTCGACGGCACCCACACCGCCGCCACGCCGCGGGCCTGCATCACCTGTCGCAGCCGGGCGATGCGCTCGCGCGCCGCGGCACCCTGAATCTCTTGAAGGCTCATGGCTTCCTCCGTCGTTCCACCGGGACCCCTCATGCCGGAAACGGAGCGCCTTTTCGAGCACTCTGGCGACGCGCGGCGCCTGCCCATCTCCCCCCTGTCCATGGACGTGGTGGGAGCGCATGGGCGTCGTCCGCACCATCTCCTGAGCCGCGACCTGGAGGCGCCAGGGCGTCGGTGGGGCGACGCGGTGCGGTAGCGCGGTGCATTCCGGACGTGGGATCTGTTCGCCATTGACAGAAAAACGGCCCGCGCCCCTGGGCCGCTTGCACCCGGGTGCTTACCAAGCCAGTGGCCGCGGTGAGGAGCCCGTGGCCACATCCACCTGTCTCCTGAAGTGGGCCTGGCCTCTACCGTGCGACGCGTTCTCGCCATCCTTCCCTATGTTCCGCTGCCCTCGGATACGGGCGGCACCCTGCGCACGTTGGAGCTGGTGCGCGCCCTCGCCTCGCGCTTCTCGCTGGACGTGCTGGCGCTGCACCGTCCGGGGAACGACGCCCAGGGCTTCACCCGCTGGCTGGGGGAGCTGGGCGTTCCCGCCTCGCGCCTGCACCTGGTGGACATGCCGCGCGTCGCACCCGCTGAGACGCTGAGCAGCACCCGGGCCTTCCTGCGGGGCACGCCGCTCACCTATGTGCGCTACACGCGCCAGCGCCTCCAGGAGACCTTCCGCCGCGTGATGGGGGAACGGGGCCCGTTCGACATCATCCACTTCGACCACCTGCACATGGCGCAGCTCCTGCCGCTGGCGAGGGAGCTGAACCCGTCCGCGCACCTGGTCATCGACGAGCACAACGTGGAGAGCCAGCTGCTCGCGCGGATGGCGCCCCTGAGCGCGGCGCCGCTGCGTCCCTTCCTGCGCTGGCAGTTCAACCGCGTGGAGCGGCTGGAGCGCGAGTGCGTGAGCCAGGCGGACTCCGTGCTCGCGTGTTCGGAGGTGGACGCCGCGCAGCTGCGAGCCCTGGGGGCGAAGCAGGTGCATGTGGTGCCCAACGGCGTGAAGCTGCCGGACTTCGTGCCCGCGGAGAAGGCGGGCAACGACCTGGTCTTCGTGGGCTCCATGGACTGGTGGCCCAACGAGGACGCGGTGCTGCGGCTGGCCCGGGAGGTGTGGCCGCTGGTGTCGTCGGAGCTGGCGCCGGGCAGGCTCATGGTGGTGGGCCGCAGCCCGTCCGCGTCCGTGCGAGCGCTGGAGAACGAGCGGCTGGTGGTGACGGGCTCGGTGCCGTCCGTGGCGCCGCACCTGGCGCGCGCGCTGGCGACGGCCATCCCGCTGCGCGCGGGCAGCGGCACGCGGCTCAAGGTGCTGGAAGCGGCGGCGGCCGGAGTGCCGGTGGTGGCCACGCGCCTCGCGGTGGAGGGCCTGCCCATGGTGGAGGGCCAGGACGTGCTGCTCGCCGAGTCCCCGCAGGAGTTCGCCGACGCCCTGCGCCGGCTGCGCAATGATCCGGACCTGTGCAAGAGGCTCGCGATGAACGCCCGCCGGCTGGCGGAGTCCTTCGCGTGGGAAGGCATTGGCGCGAGCCTGGGGGAGATCTACCAGAGCGCCTCGGTGACGGCCGGGAACATGAAGAAGGCCGTGGGCACCCACATCGTCCAGTAGCGCCGCTTCGTCCGAAGGCCCTGGCATTCGGACGAGGGTTCGATTCCCTCCGCCGCCATCCCGAGAAGCCCAGCAATCTTAAAGGGTTGCTGGGCTTTTCTTTGCCCTCGTTTTCATCATGTGCCCCCAGTGTGCCCCTCTCAAACCTGATCAAGTAGAATCAAACTCAACCTTTGTCTGCCGTCCACGTGGGTTTCGATAAGAGGCCGGGCTGCCTCGGGGCGCCTCCAGCAGCGCGTCCAGCCTCAGGGAGGCACGCCCAGGCCGGGACTCAGCCAGGAGTCCTCGGGAGGCGGCGCGAGGGCCAGGGGGACGCGGGCCAACCGGGGGAGCGTGGGATACTCGCGGAACGTCTCCATCCCCCGCAGCTCCGCGAGCCGCAGCAGGGCGAGCCCCGTGACATAGACATGGGGCTCGGTCAGCACGACATCCTGCGGCCCTCCGTCACTCTTTCGCTCCTTGAAGGTCACCGCGCGCTGGGCAATGGCATCCGCCAGGGCGCGATGGAACCGCTTCGCGTCACGCGTGAGCAGGGCCTGGCAGAGCGCCAGGTGGCAGGTGACGTCGCCCTGGAGCACCGCTTCCCAACGGGCCAGCAGCGGGCGCAGTTCGGACGCCTCCGCCGCCGGGGCGCCGAGCGTCAGCCGGTGCAGGAAGTGGTGGAGCAGGAAGTCCTCCTCGTACTCGAGGGAGGGCTCGTGGCGGTCCGTGGTCAGGCGGGCCAGTCTTGAGGCCAGCTCGAGCTGCCCGGCGGCGAGCGCGTCCATGAAGGAGAAGTTCTTGCTGGCGCAGGTGTGCTGCCTCTGCGCGGGCCGGCCTCCGGCTGCGCGCTGTAGGAGGTGCAGCCGGGCCTGAGCGGACTTGCACAGGTAGACGAAGAACCGGTCCGTCCGCGCCTCCGAGAGCAGCTCGCACAGGCCCACGCGCCGGTAGAACCAGGCCACCTCGACATAGGGCCTGCCGCTTTGCTCGTAGGCGTCCTGGGCGCGGATGCTCTCCAGCGCCTCTCTCAACAGGTAGAGGGCGTTGGCGCGGACGGTCTCCAGGGCCGAGGAGCTGAGGGGCGTCATTCGCTGGGCGCCTTCAAACGAACATGCACTTGTCGCCCATGCCCACATAGTTGGCGCCGGTGATGCCCGCCTCTTCCAGCCGGGCACGCAGGTCGCCCCGGATGATGAGGAGGGCGGGCTTCTCCTTGAGGCGGAAGAGCCGCGGCTCGGGAGGGATGCGCTCGGGGTCCAGCTGGAGGCGATTCAGGATGGAAATCTGCCCCGGTTTGATTGCGGACTCGGTGAACTCCGACCGGCTCCGGTCGACGCACTCCACCGCCCGGAAGATGTTGGCGATGGAGTAGTCCTCCTCGGCGACGCGCCCCTTGTGGTTGTAGATGGAGACCGGGAGGAACTCGCCCTCGGCCTGGTCCTTCAGCTCGGCCAGCAGCAAGAGCCTGAGCCGGTGGCTGATGATGTACAGGTGGAAGGTGTTGCTGATGAGATCAGGGACGACGAGCCCCGGATAGCGCTTGTCCATGTCCAGCCGGGCCCGTGCCGGGTGGTGCTCTCCCATGGGCTGGCCCTTCACGATGCGCCACTTCTGCTTGGCAAGCTGATCGGGCAGGGGGCCGATGGAGCAGTGCTCAGGTTCGTTGGTGGTGTCGAGGATGAAGTAGTCGTGCATGGGATTCAGTCGACGAGGTCGATGGAGTGGGAGAGGAAGTCGCCAGACTCACGAAGCTCGTTGGCCTTGCTGCGCGCGACCCCCAGGTGCCTGAGGCTCTCGCGCATGCGGAGCGAGAAGTTGTCGAGTTCTGTCTTCAGCCCGGCGAGGTTCTCCGGCGTCAGTGCCGGGTGGTCCTCCCCCTGGGCATCAGCCTCGCGCAGGAAGTCGGTGATGGTGTCGAGCTGGGTCTCGACCAACCGGTTGTAGGCATCATGGTTGTTGCTGCTCTTGCCATTGGCGGTCGGCGCGCTGAGGTGAGCCGGCAGTTCGTACAGGCGCGCGTAGACCTCGGTCACGGGCAGGAAGATGATGTTGAGGCCACGGTTGATATTGTATTTGGCCTGCTGGAGGAGGAGCAGCTTGCCCGCTCCATCGTCCAGCTTGAAGAAGGCGTTGTGCAAAGAGCCCATGGGGATGATGTGGTGCGCGTTGAACGCCCAGGGTTTGCTCTTGCTCTTGAAGTTCCCTCCGCTGCCCTTCATCCACCACGTCGCCTTGGCCCGGGGATGGCTGGGGTCCGGCTTCTTGGCCTTGAGGACGAGGGTGCCGAACTTGCGCTCGCGCAGGAACCGGGCCCGGGCGGGCCCCTCAATGGAGAAATCGAGGTTGTACCAAGCCGAGTCATTGGCCAGATGGTACTTGAGGCCATTCTCCCGGTGGTCGTGCCCGGGGACAGCGCACTTCCACCGGAAGCCCCCATTCGCGTACGTCTCCTTCTCCCACTTGCAACGGGTGACGCACCCCTCGCTCTCGCCATCCTTGTGCGACTCGTGGCTCTTGAGCTCCTCGATATGATCCTTCTTGCTCTTCGCCTGCTCGCTCATGGCACTCCCTCGCGGGGCTGGGAGAGGGGCGATTCCAGGATGAAGGCGCCCCTGTTCTCATCATCATCCAGCAGGGCCACCAGGATGTCCTGGGTCCCGGCGTAGTTCCGGGCGAAGCTCCGGACGCCCATGCAGATGGAGGCGGCGCCTGTCGCGGCGCCTATCTCGCCGCAGTGCTCGGGCGGGTACCACTGCGGGAAGGTCGAGGGGAGCTTCGCGTCGGCGAGGCGGACCAGGGCCGTGCCGAAGTCCCGGGCCCGAATGTTGTCCCCGTTGATGTTGACGATGACCCGCCCCACGTCGCGGGCGGGCGGAGCGGAGACCGTGAGACAGGCGGCCATGGCGTCGAAGAGCGCCGCCCCGAGCGGCGGAGGAGTCAAGAAGCGGTGCTGCTTCTCCCGCGTGGCGGCATGGGGACCCAGCAGGCCGTGGATGGCGGCTCCGCGCGCGCGCGCGGCGTCCACCCGCTCCAGCAGCACGAACGCGGAGGCCTCTCCCGGGAAGAAACCGGTGACGGCCCCGACCCCGCGGGTGAGCCCCAGCTCATGGACTTGGGTGAGGGGCTCGCCATGGACGAAGGAGTCGATGCCGCCGACGAGGCACCGGTCCAGGGCGCGCGTCTGCAACCACTGCACCGCCTGCGCAAGGCCGCTCATGAAGGTCGCGGCGCCGCCGGTGAAGCAGGCCTGGGCCTGAGCGGGAAGCGCCAGCGAGTGCAGCGCGAGCAGCTCCCGGGGCATGCGCTGCTTCAGTCGCTCCCGGGCATCGCGGACCTCGGCGAGCAGCTCCTGTTGCTCGGCCGCCTCTTCCTCTGAGGGGACCGTGGCGAGGCCGGCCCGCAGATGGGTCGACTCGTAGAAGTCACCCGGTAGGTTCAGCACGAGGCCGGTCCTCGACAGGTGCTCGTCCCGCAGTCCGGACTGCCCGAGAAGGTCCCCCAGGGCCAGCTCCCCCAGCCGGAGCAGGCGGGCGAAGCCGTCAAAACCGTTGGTGGCGCCCTGGACCACGTGGCCCCTCAGGGGCACGGTCTCCAGCGTGTCGACGTCGGATTCCTCCAGCGCGAGCTCCGAGCGCCGGCTCAGCCCCGCGCGAGCGGAGGCACAGCTGGAGATGACGTCCAGCCCGATGGCCGACACCATGCCCAGGCCGGTGATGGCGATGCCCCGAGGCAGTTGCACCTGGGCACGAGAAACGGCTGGCGTCATGCGAGGGGCCCCTCGGCGAAGGCACGGCCGAACGTCTCGGGCAGGGCCCGCAGCGCCGCGAACTGCCGGGTGCTGAAGGCCCGCGTCGGCGGCCACCAGGTGCCGCGGCTGCGCAGCGTCAGCTCCAGCGCCAGCGCGTGCCGGCGCCGCATGGGGGCCTCCCACAGGGCTTCCCGCAGTGCCTCCGCGGTGAAGGGACTGCCGTACAGGTAGCGGCGCACGGGCTGGAAGTGCTTGCGGTTCTCGGACCACCACGCAGCCACCGCGCCGGGCTGGGGCAGAGGCAGCGCGCGCTCGGGCTTGAGCGACAGGTCCTCGTCGAGCCCGCCCTCCTCCGCGTCGGGGGGCTCGGTCGAGGTGGCGACGAAGGGGCCTTCCAGGCGCAGTCCGGTGATGGCGCAGAAGGCCTCGGCCGCCAGGGGAGCCACGGCCTCGGTTTCCAACCAGTCCAGACAGGCCTCGGCGCCGGAGACGCGGCCGCTGAAGCCCAGGGCCCACAGCGCGTCGGGAAGGTGCTCTGGCAAGGTGAGCAGACCACGCACGTGTTCCAGGTCCCGCACGTCCCCGCCCAGGGCCAGCAGCAGCGCGGGCAGGCGCAACCGCGGGGCTCGCTCCATCACCGCCTTCTGGCAGGCGGCCCATGCGGCGTGCTGCCCCTGCAGCAGCCCCGTCTCGATGGCCGCATCCCGCACCTCGGGAGCAGGAGAGGCCAGGGCGCGCGGGAGGACCTCCGGGTCTGGCCGGAGCCGGAGCCGTCCACTGGCGCGCAGGGCCGCGGCCAGCACCTGGGGATGTTCGTGCCGAAGCAGGTGCGCCAGCCCCGGCCCCGGGTCCATACCGTGCGCGCACAGCACGCCCAGGCTCAGAGCCCGCAGGTGGGGCTCTTGGTGGTCCAGCAGGGCCAGCACCCAGTCGGGAAGGGCACGGGGCTCGAGCAGCTCCAGCGCCCGGCCCAGGGCAGCCAGGACGGGAGGTGCCGCTGTCTCGAGCGCCGCGCGTACCGCCTCGCCGCCTCCGGCGGGGACGTCCTCGGTCAGCAGCAGATGCGCGGCTGCGGCGACCCGCTCCGCCTCGTCCGACTCCAGCGCCGGCACGAGCAGCCGCGTGGCCACCGGAGCGCCTCCGAGCCGCAGCGCATCCAGGCGCGCGAGCAGGCGCTCCTCATCCGAGAGGGTCTCCGCCAGCACGTAGTCGGGAGCCACCAGCGATCGCTCCCACTGGCTCCAGAGGAACGCAGCCTCGTCGAGATGCTCCTCGTAGTTCTCCCAGTTGATGACGAGTTCCGCGCGCATCCACCACCGCGCCTCTCAGATGTGCTTCTTGCACACGCCACACTTGGGCTTGTCTTCGGTGTCACTGCTGGCGACGACAGGCCCCTGCACCAGGGGGAAGGGAGGCGTGTTCTTGTCGTTGTGGAGCATCAGGTCGAGGGCGCGCGCCACGTTCTTGCCCTCGAACTTCACGTCGAAGGAGAAGTTGACGAACTCGGCCTTGCCCTTGGTCTTGCTGGAGGCCACGCCGCCGCCAGCGGTGCCGGCCTCGTCGCCGGTGCTCGTCTTGAAGTTGGAGTCCTTGACGCACACCGGGTTGCCGGCCACGGACACCTTCTTGGTGCCCTTGTCGGTGTCCGAGGACTGCGCGACGTTGGGGTATGGAATGGGGACAGGCCCGGCGGGGCCAGGCGTCTTGCACACATCCGGGAAGGCGGTGGTGACACCTCCGCTGTCCTTGGTGACCACGGACATCTTGTTCACACCGGTATTGACGGGCATGACGACGACCTCCCCCAGAAGGCAGGATACCGCGTCGGGGCCACGCGGCGCGAGCACCCGGTGGCGCATCCGTCCGGCCCTCGGCATCAGCCCCGGAGTGCCCACCTCCCCGCTCAGGCCGGCCTCTTCCGGCCGGGCCGGGAAACGCCCTCGGCGGTGACTCGCAGGGCGCGCACGTCATGGAGCCCCTCCCCCAGCGGGATATGCCCACGCCACAGCAGCAACACCTGCTCCGCGTCGAGGTCGAGGATGACGGTGTCCAGACGCAACTCGGGGGTCATGTCCGCGCCGCCGCCCAGCCGCACCGTGACGACGGGGGTGGGCTGACCGGGGAGCGTGAAGGCGAGCCGACCCCGAGGCGAGGCACCCGCGATGACCACGGGCTCGTCCCCCTTCAGGTAGCCGGGCGCGATGAGCCCGGGGGCCGCGGCATTGAAAAAGCGCCGGTCGAAGTCCTTCGGCAGCAGGGGCTTGCGCGTCTTGGTCCACGCCTCGTCATAGGTGCCCGCGTACTTCGCACGCGGCTGCCAGTGCGGCGACGTGAAGCCGAAGCCCACGGGTGTCACCCGCTGGCCGAACTCGCGCAGCGGCTCCGCCGGGTCCTCCAGGTTGGGCAGCTTCAACCCTTCCTCGAAGTGGCGCGGGTTGGCGCGAAAGCCCGTGCCCACGGGGTTGTGCGGCTCGAAGGCGGGCCTGGCCGGATCCGTGCGGTCCCACCCACCGAAGGCGCGCTCCCAGGTGAGCGGCAGCTTCTCGAAGGACAGGGGCTTCGTCGCGGCCACCCGGCCCATGCTCCTGAACCAGGTACGCTCGCCCACCACGCGCACCGCCTTCTTCAGCGGCCCCACCTGGAGCGCCACCAGCACCTCCGTGGCACCCGTGTGCGGCGCGTGAGCATGGCCGAGGAGCACGACGTCCGTAGCGGGCTTGATGAAGGCCCCCTCCGGCTCGTACTTGTCGCTGGACTCGCCAGGCTTGCCCCAGGCCTCGCCTCCCCAGCTCACGGCGAGCTGCTCCTTCGCGAGCGTCAGCCCTGCGTCACCGATGGCGTAGGAGGCCTTCACCACAAGCAGCAGCAGAGGCCGCCCCTCCTCGTCCGAGAGGCCCGTGAACTCAAAGGTGAACGGGGTTTCGTTCTTGAGGATTGGGTGTCCCATGGCGCTCTGTCTCGCCGGGCCCGGGGGCCGGGCCGCTCGGGCGGAAGGCGGCAGTGTAGCAGTGCGCCCAGGTGTCCATGGGCCCCTGCAGTCCCAGCCACCGCGCGCGGCCCCACCAGAGGCCGCCAGCACCGGCGCAATGCAGGCCACGTCGTGCGCCACTCCCTACGGGGGCCGCCAGCTCATCATCACCACGTAGAGCAGGTACAGCCCCGCCACGCGCCTGGGAGCGATGAAGCTCAATCCCCAGGACACCTTCGATGTCGTCTACCTGCGGGGGGACCCGCGAAGGAACCAATCCGCGGGCCGGGGCTACACCCTGTTCGACTTCCTCACCGCGAGTCTGCCCGTGGTGTTCCGCCTGACTTACGGGCTGAGCCAACGCGAAGCCGAACGAGCACACCGCCCTCTCCCCCGTCTCTCCGCTGAAGTCCTTCGTGCCGAAGCCCTGAGCGGTCCCGTCAGTCGGGCCCGTTCAATGAAGCCTTGCTCCCGTACACAGAGCCATTCACATTCCAATTGAACAAGCCTCCGAGTCCAAGGACTCGGAGGCTCATTCGGAGCCCGCTTCGGCATCTACGGCTGAGTACAGCGCCAGACACCGCAGGAGCCCTCATTCTGGCCACATTCAGCCTGGACCGAGCACGGCTTGCAGCTGCGCGAACAAATCATCCTGACAGGGGTCACCTGCGGTTCGGTCGTCTCCGCCGCCGAGCCAGGAACCATGGCCAGGGCCGTGCCCGCCAAGATGCCGATGATCAAGGCAAGTCCAGGAATCGTCTGCTTCAGTCGCGATGGCTTCATGTGTCCTCTGAGGTGGGTGCCATGGGGTCGGAGCATCCGGCCCTGTGCACAGGGGAGTCGAACAGACGCCGAGGCGCAATCCAAGCCTGAACGGCGTGAAGCCGTGCTCAGGAATTCGCACAAGCGTACACGGCTGACGCTTACGCAGTCATGCAATGACAGTCGGTGCCGAGGGGTGGGGCAACAAGTCGACCACGCGGTGCGCCTCCAAGTCGGCGCGGATGGAGCCGCAGGTGCGACCTTACCCAGCGCTCAGGCGCGCAGCAGCCGCGCGGCGATCGGCAGGTGATCGGAAGGCTCGGTCTCCGACGGCATTGGCGTCCGGTCGTCCAGCTCCGGCAGCCGATCCGGCTGCGCCTGCAGCGCGCGTGAGTGGAAGATGAAGTCGATCGCCTTGGCCCTGCCGTTCGCATTGCAGGTCGGCTGGTGCCGCCCCTCATGGGCATCGAGCAGACCGGCCGCCGCGAACGCCTGGACCAGCGGCTCCCCGGGCTGCGCGTTGAAGTCGCCGCACACGACCCACAGGGCCTCCGGGTCCCGCTGGACCAGTTCCTCGATCAGCTCGCCAGCCTGTTGCATCCCCTGGTGCTGCTCCACGGGCCTGTCCGGCCGGTCCCAGCGCAGGTGCGTGCACGCCACGCGCAGCCGGTCCCCTCCGGCGTCGAAGTCCAGGACCAGCGCCAGATGCCCAGAGATGCGCCCGTCCTCCAGCCGGTCCCTGAAGTAATGGGCCCGGTGGCCGAGGCACCGCGCCCGGCGGTGGAACACCGCGCAGCCATCGGGCCGGCCCTGCTGCTTCAGGGCCAGCACGCCCGCGTACCCGTACGGCTCCAGCGCCTTCTGGAGCGCGGCGAAGCGGTCGGGCTCCACCTCCTGCAGGCAGACGATGTCCGCGTCCAACCCCGCGATCCGGCGGGCCAATGCCTCCTGGCGCCTCCGCGGCTGGAGGACGTCCGCGGGCGTGTGCGGGAACCACTCGGGCTTGATGTAGGCGTCCGCCAGGAGGTTGTACGAGGCAATTCGCAGATCTATCGCCATCGGTAGGTTCTCCCGGTCCGCCAGCTGGATTCACCCCTGGCCGTTGCGAACACCCGGTGCGCTGCCACCGCCAGCAGGACCCGGGGCGCCGCAAGTATAGGCGGGATGAGGGCCTTGGTGCGGAGGGGGCGAGGCGGGCCGCCCCCCATCCTCGCCTGATTGGGGGCACGGGTCGTCATGCGAACACGGACCGTCAGGGGGCCGAGAACCAGCGCTCCAGTGCGGGGTGCGGTCCGCCGTCGCGCCCAGCCCACGCGATGCAGCCATCGGGGCGTACCGCATCGAGCGCACCCCGGGGGCCTTCACCACACGCACCCGCGACACCCACGCGGCCCCTTGATCGGTAGGTGATCAGCAACTCGGCCACGATTTGCCGCATCGCGGTCGTCTGCGGGTCGGGACGCATGAGCGCGATCTGGGCGCGGGTGTTTTCAAGCACGCGCCCCGGCATCGGGCCGTAGGACAGCATCCCCACGGCCGTGCGCCGCCTGTGAGTGCCAGGCGGCAAGTTCGATTCCCTCTGCATCCACTGCGCATCGCCATTGAGGCGCGAGGGCTTTCCGGGAGGTGGTCCGGATGGACTTCAGGGCTTGCACCAGGCGTTCTCGGGAATCGCCGGGCCCCCGGGGATGACTTGCGCGAGGGCCGGAATGAAGTCGTAGCTGGACTGGGTCGGCAGCCCGTGGAGCTCCGCCAGACGAAGGATGGCGAGCCCGTCGACAGAAACCTTGCCCTCGGTAGCGTTTAGCTCTGGGTCGAAGCCAAGGCGCTGCGAGTACTCCCGGAGCTTCTGCTGGCGGACCTCAAGCAGTGCCGTGAACGCCGCTGGGAACCGCCCGGCGTCCTTCTCGACGAGCGCCTTGGTGAGTTCGAACTTGGCGCTGGGCTGGCCCTTTTCCACCTGCCTCCAGCGGCCTAGCAGCCGCGCCTGCCCATCCAGGTCCTCGGGAGCAAGAAGCATCCGGTGAAGCAGGTGGAAGAAGAGGAAGTCGTCCTCGTACTCCACGCCCTGGAAGTGGTGCTTGGGGGAGCGGGCCGCGATGGCAGTCGCCAGTTCCAGGTCTCCGGCGGCCAGGGCCGCGCCAAAGCCCAGGTCCTTGCTGCAGCACAGGAACCGGGGCTCCACGGACGTTCGCTCCGCCAGCATCAGCAGGGCGAGCCTCGCCTGGGCGGACTTGCGCAGCCGCAGGGCAAAGGTGTCCGTGTCCGCGTCTTGAAGCAATGAGCACAGGGCCAGGATGCGCCAGGCGAAGCTGAGCGTGGCCAGTTCCTGCGCCGTGGCCCCTTCCGGGCGAATCACGGCCTGCAGCGTCCTGTTCAAGTGAAAGCTGTAATTGTGCTGCGCTCGTGCCAGGGGATCCATACCCAGAACTCAGAGCACCAGTCTGATGGGTGTGCCGGCTTCGAGGAAGGCGGGCCCGGTGAAACCCGCGGCTTCTATCTGGGCCTTGAGGTCCTCGCGGACCAGGATCAGCCCCGGCGCGGGGGACACTCGGAAGAGGTTGGCGTCCGGGGCGATCCTATCCTCATGAAGGACGAGCCGCTTCAGCCGCGTGAAGCGGTCCTGCTCCAAAGGATGTCTCTGCCCTTCCGTCTTTCCCATGTCGAGCCAGTCGTGGGCCCCGATGACGTTCACGATATGGCAGTCGTCGCTCTCGATGCGGCCCTTGTGGTTCATCAGGGTGAAGCGCAGAAACTCAATCTCCGCCTTCACGTGCTGCTCCAGGAACGCCTTCATCCGGGCTGACACCATCAGATAGCCCACCGTGTTGTGGATGATGTCGGCGATCCTCAGGCCCGTGCTCTCGGGGTCCATCTCGAACGGGTAGGCCTCCTTGTAATCAGCCCCCATGCGGATGCCGTACGAAGGCTTGTGGATGTACGTCATGGCCCGTGGGTACGTCATGATGGCGGTGAAGTCGTCATGGCGCCTGGTGGTCATGATGAAGTACTTGGACATGGGCTCGTCGTCTCGGGGAGGGCGCTAGAACGCCATCGGGACCATACCGTCGTTCATGCGGGGAATCAGCCCCTGCTGAGCCTCCTCCTGTCCATACTCCACGATGACCCAGAACTCCTCCTGCTCCCAGCGGCGGAGGAAGACCCGGAAGCAGTCCACGTTGGCGTCCGTGATGTCGTGCTTGCCATCCTCGGTCAGCTTGGAGATGTCCCGCTTCATCTGGGAGATGATCTTGTTGCAGTCGTCGCTGTACTCCTTGTGGTAGCCGACGTGCGCCGGCAGGCCTAGCACCAGCGCATCCGGATCAAGGTACGGCAGGATGATGAGATTGACGCCCTCGTTGATGTTGTAGCGGGAGGCCTGGAGGATGGAGAGTTCGTCATTCGTCAGGCTGGCCCGGAGCACCCCACTGGGCATGATGTGGTGGTACTGATGTTTGAAGGGTTCGCCCTCAGTGGTGTAGTTCTTCCCGCCAAAGGCCCACGCGGGCTTCTTCATGTACAGCCGCAGCTTGGCCGGATTGCCGACAATCTCCCGGTAGCCATTCACCCGGTAGGCGCAGGTCGGGTACTGGGGCTTCCAATACTTGTACTCGTGGCTGCTGATGCAGCCCTCCTCCTTCTCGTGGTCTGGCTTCTTCCAGAGTGCTCGGACGTGTTGCTTGTCGGCCATGGCAGCACCTCGCGTCAGGAATGAAGGACTGAAGGCGCGTGGATGCACAGTGCACCCCGCTCGCCCGTATCGCTGCTCACCCACAGCAGCGTCGTTCCGGGGGGCGCATACGCCCGCGCGAAACCGCGGGCTGCCATGGCCACTCCGAGTGGCCCCATGGCGGCGCCTGCCTCACCGAAAGGGAAGGCCGGGTACCACTCGGGGACGCCGGCTTCCAACAAGCCCTCCCCCCTCAACCGGATGAGCGCGTGGCCCCAGTCCTGCGCGCGGTAGGCGTCACCGTTCAAGCCCGCGATGACCAGTCCCACTTGCGAGTCATTCCCCCGCGCCGAACCCAGCGTGGCGCCGATGCAGCTTGCGAGCGCCACCCCAAGGGCGGGTTGGCCAGACTTCCGGTGGAACGGCTCGACCTGGCGCCGGGGGGAAGCCAGCAGGGCCTCGATGGGCGCCTTGCGTTGGAGCGCCGCGCCCGGTGCTTCCACGCGCAGGAAGGCCGCCGCCTCTCCGGGCACGAAGCCCACCGGATTGGACGGACTCTTGAGCAATCTCAGCGCATCCAACCGCCGCACCATCTCGGGCTCGACGAGGCTGTCCATGCCGCCCACGATGCACTGCTCGACGCGCCCCTGCCGCAGCAGCTCCGCCGCCTCATGGAGCGCCTGGAAGAAGCCGGCCTCCCCCAGGAAGACCTTCTGTACCCGGGGGGCCTGACGAACTCCCAGGGTCTTGAGCATTCGCGGGATGAGGGACTGCTGGAGCTGCGTCTGGAGGGAAACCGCTTCCGCAGGAGTCGCTCCTTCCTGCTCCGCGTGCAGCCGAGCATGGACCCCGCCGTGGGTCGTCACGAGCAGCGCGACTTTCTCCCAGTCATCCTGGCCGCTCGCGCGCTGGAGGCTGCGCAGGCCCGAGGCCCCCAGCGCCACCAGCCGTCCCAGCCCGGTAAAGCCGCGCGTCACCCAGGGCACGCTGTGGCCGTAGGCGGGCGTCTCCTCGCGAGAGGCCGGGTCGAAGACGTAGGCCTCCTCCAGTTCCTGGATGCGTAGCAACGCTGCGCGACCGGCGGCGCAGCTGCCCGCCGCGTCCTCGCCCAAGGCCGACACCAATCCCATGCTGGTGACGGCAAGCCCCTCGGCGGAGAGCAATGGCTCCTGGCGGCGTACCGGGAGCCGAGGGGTGGAGGCCGGGCGCGCACCGCTCGCCCTCCATGGAGTGGACAGAGTCCGGAAGGGGCTCTCCAGGTTCCACTGCCGGGCGGATGCAACCGCCGCGCGGAGCTGGGCGCGCTGGAGGTGGGTAGACGCCCGTGTCTGGATGGGGAAGGCCCCCCGCCCGCGCAGCGCCACCTCCAGGGCCATGGCGTGGCGCCGTCTCAGGGGCACAAGCTCGAAGGATTCGAGCAGCCATGCGCCCCCCAGGGGCTGGCCCAGCAAGTAGCGCCCTTGGGGCTTCAGCCGGTGTTCGGCCTCTTGCCACCAGCGCCGGACTCGGTCGGAATCGGCGCGCGGCAGCGCGGGCGCATGGGGGCGCGGCGCGTCCTCGTCATCCTCGGGCTCGGGGCGTAGGAACACACCCTCCAGGGGGAGCCCGGTGATGGCGCGGAATGCCTCCGCCGCGAGCCCATCCAGCTCCGCGGTATCGAGCAGCTCCAGACAAGCCTCCGCCGCCTCCCTGCGACCGCTGAACCCCAGCGCCCAGAGCGCGTCGGCCTTGGCTCCCGGCCTGCCGAGCTGCTCCAGCAGGAGCCGCACGTTCACGGCCTCTCCGCTCATGGCCAGCAGCAGCATCGCGGTGCGGCTGTGGGCATTCGAGTGGGAGGCGAGCTGCCGGCACTCGGTGAAGGCCGGCTCAAGGCCCAGCGCACTGCCGGTGATGAGCGCCTCGTCGCGGACTTCCGGGTGGGAGGAGTCCAGCGCACGAATCACCGGTGCCGACATCACCCGCCCGGGAGCAACTCGCGCCGCGCGCAGGGCCGCGGCAGTGACTTCAGGCGCTGGGTGGGCCAGCAAGGAGGGGAGCGCGGGGCCTGCGTCCGCGTCCCAGAAGGCCAGGACCTCCAGGGCCGTTGCCACGAGCGCCGGGTCGTCCTGTTGGAGCAGCGTCTGGACGGCCGGAACCCAGGCGGGCTCGGCACGGAGCTGCAAGGCGCGCTGGAGGCATGGGCGCAGGTCAGGCCCACCTTCTACGAGCGCATCCATCACCTCGCGCAGCGCGGATGCATCCTCTGGAGGCATGGCGAGCAGCACCAGCGCGGCGACCGTGACGAGCTCTGGATCCCCGCTCGCAAGCGCCGGGGTGATGAGCTCCTTGCGCACGCCATCCCCACCCAGCACCAGCGCGTCGAGGTGCGCCAGGAGCCGACGCTCGTCGACGTCATGCAGCTCGCCGAGGGTCAGCACCGGGGAGTCGAGCGAGGACTCCCACTGGGTCCAGAGAAAGGCCGCCTCATCCAGGTGCCGAGCACAGACGTTCCGCTGGATGTCCGTCAGGGCGGTTTTGGTGGATTCAGTTGATCTGGACATTACCGCCCTTGATGCGGCTGAGCCCCGTAGCGCGCGTTTCGACCTGAAGCCCGCGAATGCTCAGCTGCCCATTCCGGCGCAAGACGATGATCGACTGACCACAGCGCAGAACGATTTCATCCCAGGCCGTGAGCACGACTCGCCGTCCATCAGTAGTGGTCCTTGCAAATGGGGCAGACGGGCTTCTCCGTGCTCCCGCTCATGGCCATGACCGGACCTTGAAAGAGAGGAACGGGGGGCGTGTTCTTGTCATTGTGGAGCATCAGGTCCAGGGCGCGTGCCACGCTTTTACCCTCGAACTGGACGTCAAAGGAGAAGTTGACGAATTCGGCCTTGCCCTTGGTCTTGCTGGAGGCGACGCCACCGCCGGCGGTGCCTGCCTCGTCGCCGGTGCTCGTCTTGAAGTGGGAGTCCTTGACGCACACCGGGTTGCCGGCCACGGACACCCTCTTGGTGCCGTTGTCAGTGTCCGAGGATTGGGCGACATTGGGATAGGGAATGGGCACTGGCCCGGCCGGGCTGGGCGTCTTGCAAACGTCCGGGAAGGCCACGGTGACGCCCCCAGAGTCCTTCGTCACCACGGACATCCTGTTCACACCGGTATTGACAGGCATGGGCTCGACCTCCGCGAGAATGACAGCCTACCACACCAGGACCCATGGAAAGGGACCCGGTTCATGGTCGCTTCTCATGCCCTTGGCCATACCCACCAGCCCCAACACACTCTTGCGCCTGATGCGTCGTGCTCCCCTCCTCCTGCTCAAAGCGCCAGGGAGCGGTCGACGAAATGGGCACGAGCGGCTACATCTGGCGCTCCGGATGCACAGCAAATAGCGGAACGCTGGCTGACCCGTGCCCATCCGCTACTTCGAGCGCTGCCGGAAGTAGCGAAGGCTGACGTGCGACCAGCGCGCTGCCACGTCAGCCTTCCCAGCGTTCAGGGCGTGTACAGCTCCGCCGTTGCGAGCCGAAGGCCGGCGCTCCCCCATCCCCCTGCGATGAGGACCTGCCCATTGGGCAGCAGTGTCGCGGAATGGTCCGAGCGAGGTTCGACCAGGGAGCCGGCAGGGCTCCAGGTGTTCGTGGCCGGGTCGTACAATTGCGGCACCTGTCCCGACACGACGAGCACCTTGCCATCGGGCAGCAGCGTCGCCGTGTGGAGGGCGCGAGTCTCGACCATGGAGCCGACAGCGCTCCAGGTGCCCGTGGCCGGGTCGTACACCTCCGCCGTCGCGAGGGCGGAGGCGAAGATGTCCAATCCTCCCGTGACGAGCACCCTGCCATCAGGCAGCAGCGTCGCCGTGTGGAAGAAACGAGCTTCGGTCATGGAGCCGGTGGGGCTCCAGGTCCCCGTGGCCGGGTCGTACACCTCCGCCGTCTCCTGAGCGGGGGGACCCGCTCCCCCTGCGACGAGGACCTTGCCATTGGACAGCAGCGTCGCTGTGTGGGCCCACCGCGTTGCGGCCATGGAGCCGGTCTGGCTCCAGGTCCCCGTGGCCGGGTCGTACACCTCCACCTTCAGGGGCCCGCCGATATCGCTGATGCCCCCTGCGACGAGGACCCTGCCATCGGGCAGCAGCGTCGCCGTATGGCCGGAGCGACGATCCTCCATGGAGCCAGTGGGGCTCCAGGTCCCCGTGGCCGGGTCGTACACCTCCGCCGTCGCGAGAAAGACGGTGGAATCGAGTCCCCCGACGACGAGGACCTTGCCATCGGGCAGCACCGTCGCCGTGTGCTGCCAACGCGCATCAGCCATGGAGCCGGTCGGGCTCCAGGTCCCCGTGGCCGGGTCGTACACCTCCGCCGTCGCGAGGAATTCGGTATCCGTTCGAGTTCCCCCCATGACGAGCACCTTGCCGTCGGGCAGCAGCGCTGCCTGATGGCCGGAGCGAGGCCCCTCCAGGGAGCCCGTCAACGCCCAACTCCCCGTACAGGCCGGCAGCCCCGTCACGGTGAAGGTGCGGGTGGCGGTCAGGTGGAAGGCATTGGTGACGGTGGCGGTGATGGAAGGGGGAGTGCTGACACAGGAGGGAGCCGTCCAGGTGATGCGGCTGTGGGAGGCGTCGCTGGCCGGCGTGCCCAGCGCGCCGGTATTGGCCTCCCAGGAGAAGGTGAGGGAGGAACCTTCCGGATCGCTGGCCACCACCTCGTAGGTGAGCTCCTGGCCCGGTGAGGCCGTGTCCGAGGAGCGGTAGGAGCGGATGATGACAGGGTTGAAGTGGTTGGCCGGAGGCGTGTTGCTGACACACAGCGCGACGGTGCCAGTGTTCTGTCCGCCTCGCCCATCGGAGACCGTGACGGTCAGACGGCAGTTGTTACAGGCACCGGCGGGCAGGACCGAAGGCGTGAAGTAAGCCGAGCGGGAGGAGGCCTGGGCCCAGGTGCCGGCACAGGAGGCGCTCCAGGAATAGGAGAGGCTGTCACCGTCCGGGTCGGAAGCCGAGGTGGAGACAGAAGTCGTCTGCCCGACGGCCAGGTACGTGGGGCTGGCACTGAGAGCGGCCACCACGGGGGAACTGTTGAAGGAGATGGACAGGGTCGCATCTCCCTCGCCGCCAGAGGTGACGTTGACAGCCAGCACGACGCTGGAGGACAGGCCGCGCGAGTCCGTCACGGTCAGGGTCAGGGTTTGAATGCCCGTGGAGGCAGGCGCGGTCCATGAAGTGGCGGCAGCCGAGGGAGCGGAGAAAGAGCCCGCGGTCGCGCTCCAGGCGTAGGAGAGGGTATCGCCCGGATTGGGATCATGCGCGGTGGCGGTCAGGGAGATGGAGCCACCCTCGGCCACGGAGGTGGAGGAGGCCACCAGGGAGTCAATGAGGGGAGCCTCGTTGTCGAAGGGAGGCGGAGGGTGGAGCTGCTGAAGCGTGATGGCGACCAGGGTGCTCTGGTTGGCGGTGATGGTGACTCCCGTGGCGGACCCTTCGAAGAGCAGGATGCCGGAGGAGTCGAAGGCCTGGGCCAGGAAGGAGCGATTGGAGCCCGCGGGGATGTTGCCAATGATGCCGCCCCACACGCCGTTGGTAGCAGCCAGGTCCACGGTCACCGTGGGGATGTCCGCCGCGCTCGAGGTGACCGAGACGCGAGCGATGTCGGAGGCGAGGGCCTGGCTGGCGGAGACAGCAAACCGGACCGAGCCGGAATCCCTGGAGGAATCAGAGCAGCCCGCCAGCAGCGACACTGTGAGCGCGAGCATCAACGGAGTGAATGCTTTTTTCATGAGGCAGCCTCCCGCATTGCCAATTCCTCGCAGCAGATTGCTGAAGGATGAGGAAGCCCCTTGCTCCTCGATGACAAAGACGGCGAGGAGTATTGTCAATGGGAGTCGGCTCTGGACATCACCCCAGCAGCTGATGCGCCGTCGCTCGCCAGACGAATGCGGACGCTTGCTTGGGTGCTGTCAGTGGATGGGAAGTCGTGGAGGCAGGCGCGGCCGGTGTGAGATCCTCTAGCGCACGCCGGTGAGGCCGGAATCAGGGAGACAGGGAAGATGGGTTTTGGAAATCGGTCCGCGCTGGGTTCGGTGTTCATCGTGCTCCTGGGCGCGGTCATTCCTCGGGTGCTCAGCGCCGCGCCTCCGGCTCAGGACGGTCTCGAGCTCATGCGCTTCAAGGCGAGCGAAAAGAGCGAAGCGATGTATATCCTGCGCGCCACAGGCTGCCGCGAGGCGGGCGACACCTGCCGGCTCGAACTCGAGCTGAGCGAAGGGACGGACGGGACGCGCAAGGCGAGGCTGCCCGACGGCATGGCTCACGGGCTCCGGAAGGAATCCCGAGGGACCGCTTCCTCCGGGAGCTGGACCTCGGGCGAGGAGGAGCAGAGCGTCACGACCTCCGTCCAGCCGGTACGGCTGGAGGCCGGCGAGTGGGGACTCCTCGTCACCCAGCAGAGCGGGTTCGAGCATGTCCATCGCCGGCACCGCCTCTACGCGGTCAAGGACGGCGGGGTGACGGAAGCCTGGAACGGGGATGAGAACTTCGCGGGTCCGGAGACCTCCCACGTCGGCCCGTACCCGCTGGCGCCGGGCTCACCCGTCGAGGGCTTCTACAGGGAGTATGCGTTTCTCTCCGCTGACAAGGAGAGCGGCGAGCCCGACCAGTGGAAGCTCGATGCCTACCGCTGGGATGCCGCTGGGCGCAAAGCGGTGACGGAGCTCCAGCACCGGCCCGAGCGCCACGCGGCCATCATCGGAAGCTTCAAGACAGCCCAGGAGGCGATTGCGTACCGCGACGGCGCGCAGTTGGAGCAGGCCTGCGCGAGCAGGTTCCTGGTCCTCGAAAGCAAGCCATTCAAGCGCCTGACGCCGGGACTGTTCATCGTGACGAAGATCCACCCGGAGAAGACAGCATCAGAGGCCACGCTGAAGAAGGTGGGCGCCTGCAATCCGAAAGTCTCGGGGTACGTCAAGGCGCTTTGAGCCGGAAAGGAAGCGGGCACGGGCGTGGAGGTCCCTCCGGTCGCAGAGGTGAGAGATGGGAACGGCGGAGCCCCGGCCCAGCCGCACGGGGAGCTTCAAGGTCGGGGCCCCGCAGGAGCAAGAGCGTCACCCACACCACGCCAGATCCCAGTTGCCGGTTCGACCTGATCGTCCATGACTTCTGGGCAAGGACAGGTGCAACAGCTCGCATTCGGCCTATCGCCACCAGACGCCTTCGCGATTCCTGCATTCCCCCGGCGCTTTATTCATCCTCTTCGGATATCAACGTGCCGAGAAACGGTCGGGTGATGCCGGAGACATCCACGCCAGTCGGCCTGAACGTCCCAGCATGCTCCGAATCAAGGACCTCCGCGTAGTTCTCCGGTACCCCCGCGAGCATCATCAAGGCCCTTGCAGCCTTGGCGGTTACGTCCCCTTTGAAGCGTTCGAAAGCTTCTGCCCCGCAGTGCATGTTGGTCACGTAGAAACGTTTCAGCTCTTCCGGGCACTCCCGATGTAGGATGTCCCGATAGAAGTCCGGACATCGCTCAGAGCATTTCGCGAGCGCGCTGCCGGTCCACCGGAACACATCCCACCCGTAGATGGCCGTGCTCATCGACACGGAAGCCCAGGTCTCACTGGCGAGGATGACCTCATCAATGCCGTCAGCATCGACGTCTCGAATGATGGCTCTCCGGTACTGATTGAAGGCCGTATGCTCCCGTGAGAAGCCCGGGCCGTAAAGGATACAGCAATCCGACATGCCGCCCGTTCCACCGGACCATAGGTTCAGGAGCACCTGTGGCGTCCTTCCCCCGTCCAGAGTGAGCAACTGAGCAGACAGGGCTCGGGCATCGTCGATGCAGTGCACGAGTCTCAGGCCGCCTGGTTTGCCTACAAACACCCGTGTCCTACGAGGCAAGTTGTAGTCACCGGTGGCATCAATCAGAATCAACGCCGACGTGCCGACTCCTTCGACGGGTCCTTTGAAGCCGAAGACCGAACTGAGCTCCGTCAAGCCTTGTCCATCAAGCGCCAGCCTTCGCTCCTCAGGAGTCAGAGGGATGAATCCCATGAGTTCGGACATCAAGTTCTGCTCTTCTGGCTCGCCCTCAGGAAAGATTGGCATCGCCTCCCGATAGCGTTGCCGCAGCCCAGGATAGAGATCGCCATTCCGAGGGTCGTTCAACCGCATCCGAAGCCAACGCCAGTCGCGCGCTTCCAGGTGGACGTCGTATTTCTCCTTGATTTCTACCCGAAGCTTTTGTTCCGTCCGGGCATCGATGTCCTGATTGGAAACGAAGACCAGCCGGTCGCACCTCCGCCCGGCCTCCCTGAGGCGCTTCGCGGTCTGTCGGATCTTGGCCTCATAGGTCTTCTGGAGGGAGATCTGGACGACCGTCACCTCATGCCCGGTGGTGGAACTCCCGAAGACCTCAGCATCCGCTCCCAGGTCGGTGGGCCCGGAGCGTGGGACGAGCCCTGGCATGTCTGACCTTTGCAATAGCTGTTGTACCAACGACTCGAAGTACTCAGGATCAGAGAGCGTCGACACGAGCGCGTAAATGGGGCTGCTGGGCATGGCGCCATTATCATCAATTCGGGAGGCTTTACCGCAACTGTGTACCGCGCTGAATTGAGTGGTGTGAGGATAGGGGTGTTGAGGGGTGACGGGCTGGAGCGCAGGGGCCGAGGAGGGCCGCTGAAAGGGGCGCTCGAGCAGTGCGCCGGCGCTCTCAATCGGTCGTCGCAACAGCTGACGCGAATACTTCGGCAGGCGTTCGCCATGCAAGCGTTTGACGCGGGCGCCCGTTGAGTTCGTACGCGATGACGGCCTTCGGGCTCCAGGCCTGGGATGGTCCGCACCCGCATCAACTCCCTCTACGCCAAATAAACAGGCTAAGCTCGGAAAGCCTGTTTCCATCCAGGGAGCCACATGCACACCCGAGCCCGTCCAGGGAGCTTCATCCAACGCCTCGCCTCGTCCCCTCTGAAGCTGCTGTGGGGCCTCGTCGTCCTGACGGCCTGTGGAGGCCTGGAGCCGGAGGGCTCTGGGAGCCCTGATGGGGTGGCCCAGGAAGCGCAGGCCCTCGCACCGGCCAACGTGCAGGCCTTCTACGCGGAAGCCCGGTGGGGCACCCGCTTCGGCGTCACGGGGCCCTACTACGGCCCCGCGGGCCACCGGGGGCTCGACCTCCCCGCGGGCGCGGGCCAGGCCATCCCCGCCCTCCGCTCGGGCATCGTCCGCCGCGTCCAGTACTCCTCCGTCGTGGGTCACACCATCGCGGTGGAGTCCGCCCCCGGTGACTTCTCCGGGTATGCCCACGTCATCCGGACGCGCTTCGCGGTGGGCGATTCCGTCCAGCAGGGAGACATCATCGCCTATGTGGCGGGCTCCGGAGATGACCATGGCTCGGCGTGGAGCGGGTCCCACCTCCACATGACCCGGGGCACCACGGACCGCTGCGCGTTTGGCGAGAACGTCAGCGACCCCGCGCCGCTCATCCGCAACGTGCTCGGCACCGGCAGCGGCGGAGGCACCGGCAGCGGCGGAGGCTCCGGAGGAATCCAGGTCAGCATCGACGAGGGGAAGGTCCTCCAGCGTGTGGCCCAGCGGGGCGGCTACACGGGCGCGGTGGACGGTGTGCCCGGGGTCAATACCTGGAAGGGCATCCAGACGGTCATCGCCGGCAAGGGGTTCTACTCCGGCCCCATCGACGGCCTGCCGGGTGAGAACACCTGGAAGGGAGTCCAGCGACTCGCCCAGCTCGGCGGATACACGGGCCCCGTGGATGGCTTCCCGGGTCCGAACACCTACGCGGGGCTCAACACCTGGCTGGCCCAGGACCCCGGGACGCCTCCTCCTTCGGGGATGAGCGGCGTGTATGGGATTGACGTCGGCACGACGCAGCGAGACCTGGATTTCAATGCCATCCGGAGCGCCGGCTACCAGTTCGCCATCGTCAAGGCCGGCGGCTCCAATGTCTCGCCCCTCTACGTCGCGCCCTACTACGCCCAGCAGGTGGCCCGGGCTCGCGCGGCCGGGCTCCTGGTGGGGCATTACTGGATGGCGGGCTCGTACAACCCCTCCGGTGACGCCCAATACTTCGCGGACCACCTGTATGACCACCGCCCAGGTGACCTGCTGGTGCTCGACAACGAGGCCATCGACAACGGCATCTTCTGGAACGACTCCATGACCGCGAGCTTCATGCAGGCAATCAAGACGCGGCTGGGGAAGGCCCCGTTCCTGT
Organism: Corallococcus praedator; assembly: GCF_003612125.1. Taxonomy (GTDB): domain Bacteria; phylum Myxococcota; class Myxococcia; order Myxococcales; family Myxococcaceae; genus Corallococcus; species Corallococcus praedator. The sequence goes on along the minus strand of NZ_RAWI01000067.1, from coordinate 1,196 downwards.
ACACGTACTCGAGCCTGCTCCAGGCCAACGCCTGGACCCAGACCCGGGCCGTGGGCTCGAAGCTCTGGATTGCCCATTACACCGGCACGCCGGGCAACCCGTCCGTGGGGACGGCCTATCCGACGTGGGAGATCCACCAGTACACGTCGTCCGGAAACCAGAACGGGATTCCCCTCGACCTGAATGTCGCGAAGCTGTCGGCGTTCGCCGGACTGGCCCAGCCCCCGCTGGGCGCGACGCCGCCTCCGCCGACGGCCATCCCCGGAGGGAGCGTGGGCGGAGGAGCCTCCATCATCACCGTCCCGCAGGGAATCATCCTGCAGAAGCTGGCGCGCCGGGGCGGCTATACCGGCCCCCTCGATGGCATTCCGGGGGCGCAGAGCTGGATGGGCGTCCAGAAGGTCCTGCGCGAGCTGGGTTACTACGCGGGGCCCGCTGACGGCGCACCGGGCCTCAACACCTTCAAGGGATTGCAGTTGCTGGCCCAGGACGGTGGCTACACGGGCCCCATTGATGGCATCCCCGGGCCCAATACCTACAATGGCATCCAGGCGTACCTGGACGGGTCCTCCGGCCCCGTGCCGCCTGTCACCCAGGCCCAGGGCGTGACGCTGCAACGGATTGCCAGCGCGGGCGGGTATACCGGCGCGGTGGATGGCGTTCCCGGGACGAACACGTGGAAGGGCGTCCAGCAGGTCCTCGGTGGATATGGCTATTCAGGGCCCGTGGATGGCGTCATGGGCACCCTGTCGTACGCGGCGCTCCAACGCTTCGCCGCGAAGGGCGGCTACACGGGCTCCACCGACGGTGTCATGGGCACCCAGTCCTGGAAGGGCGTGCAGACCGTGCTGCGGGGCTTCGGATACACGGGTCCCATTGACGGCGCCATGGGCCCCCAGTCGTACGCGGCGCTCCAGCGGGTGGCGCGCCTGGGCGGGTACATGGGCCCTTCGGATGGAGCCATGGGCGTGAACTCGTGGCGAGGCCTCCAGACCTTCTTGAGCGGCGCCGGGTACACGGGGCCCCTCGACGGAGTTCCCGGAACGAACACCTACAAGGTGCTCCAGTCCCTGGCGCACCGGGGTGGCTACACCGGGCCGCTCGACGGCCTCCCCGGCCCCAACACGTACGCGGGCCTGGGGCAGGGGAGCTGGCGTCAGTCCAGGAGGTTCGCCAGGCCCGCGTACGTGTTGGGG